>CAZXTJ010000230.1:0-11364 GCA_964643655.1 uncultured bacterium | reverse complement strand
AGTCAACCCTAGGTCATGCCCCCAGCAGCCCATGTCAGTGCCAGCAAATGAGATGGTCTTGAAACCTTCTTTTACAGCTTTTTCGACTTGAGGAATTATCTTATCTATGGGCGTACTCTGAATTTTTCCGCGGGCATGTTTGATAGCGCAGAAAGTGCAGTTTCCCATACAGCCGTTTCCAGCATGAATCATGTACCAATCAGTCATTGGGAGAGAATCCAACCACGTTGGCATTGAGCAAAAGGGTACCCAGCGTTCGAGAAAACCAAAAAACTTCTTCAGCTTCACACCAATCATGAATACTTCGTTTTTCAGCATTTCATTGATGTCGATACGGTGTGGTGCAACATCATCAAACAAGACTTCTGAAGGAATGACTTCCTCGATTTTTTTCATGTTGCGAGGAGGAATGGCTACGACTTCGTCTTTCACTTCTTCATAGGAGAGTGGAGCAACTTGAGGAAAACATCCAACGACTAAAACTTTCGCATTTTCCTTACGGATCTTTAAGGATTTTCGAATGTTCGCAAAAGCTTCATCCTCAAACTCCTGATTGAAAGAACAGGTTGAAACGAGAACCAAATCGGCATCTTTTGGATTGTCAATCTCGTTCAGCTGGCAACCTTCGAGATACTTACGGACGTGGTTTGTTTCCACTATGAGTTCTGTGCACGAATGTGCGGAAGTGACGATGTGGAAAGTCTGCATAACTTCTCCTTGCGACCCAATTGTCGATAAATGATACAACCTCTCCTGGGTCGGAACTAGAACAAAGTGGGAAATGGACCATTTTTTGGACCACTGGTGGCCCACAAAACCAACAGTTTCTTCATTTCCTTTCTGTTTGTCCAATGAGAAATAGAGCCCCACACATACGAAGCTGGCCTCAGTGGCGGCTTTCTGAAAGAAAAGCTAATTGACTCAAAGTTGGCTCGGTTAATGCATAAATCCGGCAAATCTATTTGATTGTTCTATTCATCACATATTTTAGGAGGAAATCATGAAGAGACTACTGGTTATTTCACTGGCATTGGCTTCCTTGTCAGGGGCAACAAAACTCCAAGCCGAGGAGACTAAATCCAAAAGTCCCATTGCCCCCCGAGATTCTATCTCAGTGATAAAAAGAACTAGTTCCAGAATGGCTCAAATACTCGATAGAGAAATGTTGGAACTATTGCGTTCTGCCAAGCATGATTTTCACCAACTGAAACGTGCAACTAGAGGAAATTACGAAGCTGAGCAAATACTTCATCGTTTTGTCGACACCATGGGTGCTGTCGAAGAAGCGAGCAGGAAACTAAACAACAGACTTTTACCTCGTTTGCTGCAAGCTGTAGACAGCATTTCTTCTGGTGGACATGGTGGCCACGGTCATGGACATAGTCACCACGGTGGAAACTCCATCGCAGCGCATGAATTGGTACGTTTGATGGAACGCGAAGTAGCTGGACGGAAAAAGCTGCAAGTACTTCGCAACAGTGTTCGCTTCGTTCGTAATTTTGACGGTCAATCAATGATAGACATGGTCCAACAAATGGTCTCATCTTCAGATCAAGCTGAGGCATGTGAAATCGTGGGCTCCCAATCAGACATTCGTTTGAGCAGTCATCAGCTTTGCGGAGTACTCAATCCCATCGTTTCAGACTCTGACAAACTTCGAGCAGCCAAAGCACTGGTAAAGGGCGTAAGCGATCTCAATCCAATCACAGTCGAGAGAATATGCCAATGTTTCATCTCCTTTAGAAATCAACGCAAATTCAAGGAGTATGCAACCCATACTATGCACCAGTATTGATAGGCCTTTAAGGCTTGTATCAAATCTACAGCCAGCATTGAACCGCAATGTTCATTGCTGGCTTTTCTGTTGCACTGCTTGCTCAAAATCACCATCTTCCATTAAATTGCCATGCACTTCTGACATTCTGTGAGAATTGGATGAGATAAATGAGTGAAAAAGTCATTCCTTTTTATGGCTCAGAGCAAAGCAAGCTTTTCGAAATTGAAAGACGTTGCATGGACCGAGATGGTCTTGTCATCAGGCATTTGAACGATGAGTTACCCAAGGGTAGGGTGCTCGACATAGGAGCAGGCAACGGCTTCACAGCTGACCTTTTGACTTCACCAAGTAGAACCGTTTTTCCCTTCGAACCAAGTTGGGAAATGATTAATACACAAATGGTTGTGCCCTGGAGTAGAGGAGTTGCCCAAGAACTTCCCTTTTCCACTCATGCATTTGATGGCGTTTATGCAACATGGGCTTTTTTCCTCAATGGAGTTGCTGGCATTGAAGACGGTTTATCAGAGGCCAAAAGAGTAACCCGACCTGGTGGAACAATAGTAATTGTCGATAACGCTGGTAATGATGAATTTTGCGCATTGTCTCCAAGACCCATCACATCCAATCGAAACTTCTGGTTAGAGCGCTCTTTCAAAGAGACCATTATCGAAACAAGCTGGAAATTCTCTAATGGAGAAGAAGCAAAGGAACTGCTTTGTTACTTTTTCGGAGAAATCGACTTTGACCCCCAAAAAATCGAATACACCTATCGAGTAGCTGCATATTCGAAACAAGTGTAAAAGAGGTGGAGTAGTCTAGTAACTTACTTGTATATTGACTGGTCACAAACTAGAGAAAGGAGTCATTTAAACAATGGCAACAAAAGACAATCTTCTTGAGGCTTTTGCAGGAGAAAGCCAGGCAAATAGAAAATACTTGGCCTTTGCAAAAAAAGCAGAAAAAGATGGGTATCCTCAGGTAGCAAAATTGTTCCGCGCCGCAGCTGAGGCAGAAACCATTCACGCCCATGCTCATTTTGACGTTCTTGGCGGCGTTCAAGATACTACAGAAAACCTTCAAGCAGCTATCGAGGGTGAAGGTTTCGAGTTTCAGGAAATGTATCCAAAATTCTTGGCAGAAGCACAAGAAGAGGGCGACAAGAAAGCAGAACGTAGTTTCAAATTTGCTCTGGCCGTTGAAGAGATTCACCATGGACTCTATTCAAAAGCCCTAGAAGCTGTTAAAGCCGGTAAAGACCTTGAACTCAAAGACATCTGGGTATGCCCCGTATGTGGAAACACAATCGAAGGTGAAGCACCTGAGAAGTGCCCAGTTTGTAATGTACCTGGCGAAAAATTCTTCAAGATTGATTAGTCGTCCAAACAGAAACCCCGGCTCTTGGGTCGGGGTTTCTTTTCGTTCACTGGATTTTTGACCCTCTAGGGCATACATTGTTTCCTAATGGCTAGCAGAACTCAGGTTGAGATTGCTCTCGTGGCCCCTCCCCTCTCTTGGGAGGGTTCTCATCGTATGGATATCAAACCTCCACTAAACCTCCTCTATCTAGCCTCATATCTAAAAGCAAATGGTCGTTCCGTTGAACTCATTGATGTACGGGGAGATGATCTGACATTTGACGACACTCTTGAACGCCTCCGTCAGATTGGCCCAAAGTTTTTGGGTTTACCATTTTATCAAGGAACTGAAGAACCAACGCTTAGATTGGCTCGAGCCATCAAGGCTGATTTACCAGAGTGTCACACCATTGCTGGAGGTCCATTGGCAACAGCTGTGGCTAAAAGACTTGTTTCATTGCCCGAGATAGATGTTCTTGTCGTTGGAGAGGGAGAATTGGCACTGAAGTCAATCCTCGATGAACCCAAAGAGCATTGGGGGAAGATACCAGGTACTGCCACTGTTTCAGCTGATGGAGTTTTTCACCAACATAAAGCTCGAGCAGTCATTGATAACTTAGATGAACTACCACATTTGGATTACAGCTTTGTTGATTATCCCAAGTACATTGCTTTCCAAAAGTCGATGAGAATACCCCAATCTGTTTTCATGACCATCTCTCGAGGCTGTCACTATCGTTGCACTTATTGTGCAACTCCCGTGCTCTGGCCAGGAAAAGTCAGAAGGATGTCCGTTGAGCGTGTCATAGAGGAAATCAAGTGGCAGCAGGACAAATATCCCGGACTTACAATGGCATTTATGGATGACTCCTTTTTTGCTGACCGAAAATGGCTCTTGAGTTTTTTTGAAGCTGTTGAGCCTCTGAAAATCAGTTATGCAACCATTGGAAGAGCAGATCATCTAAAGCCAGAAGATGTGGACAAGTTGGCAGAAACAGGCTGCGTCTATGTTTCTATGGGAGTGGAAACTGGAAATGCTCAGATTCAGAAGGAGATAAAAAAACGACTATCCCTCGAACGTGTTGCTCCGGTTGTTGAACGTCTTTCAAAACACGGCATTTACGCCAAATGCTTTTTTATGTTGGGTTTCCCAGGAGAGACTCCTGCTCAGATGGCGGAGACAATCAACTTTGCTGTGAACTTGCGTTCACGAGGAATGAGTGATTGCATTTTTTTTCCCGTCAATCTCTACGCTGGTACAGAATTAGCAGAACGCCATGGCGTCGATTTCATGAAATCGCAAATCTATCTTCCTGAGGGGAATCAAAATCGAGACACTGTACCTCAGGATGTGTCAGAAAACAGACTGTGGAGATATTCATCTGTACCAGCGGCTCATATCAACGAATACCTGACTCCAGATGATTTGGTCCGACTCGTTAAACTCGCCTATAAATCTGTGGAAAACAAGCAGCCCATATCGGTAGCCAACGTGGAAGAATGTCAGCTAGCAAAGACTTCGTCGAGCAAGGTCCAGTCACCTTTAACAGCCCAAGAGCCCAAATGACATTGAGGCGCGGCCAAATGCTCGAGAGCGTCTATTAGATGCTCACGTTTGATGCCAATCTTTTCCAAATCACTCCAAGTCAAAGGTAATTGGAGCCGTTCATAGGCCTTTCGGACCAAATCCTCGAGCTCACTTTCTTTCGACTGGATTGAAAACAAACGCAATGAAAGCAACGTGCCGATGGCTACGATTTGTCCGTGCGTTGGTAAACCTTGACGATAATCAGGCTGACGCTCCATTAATCGATGATATAAAAGGTGTTCTCCTGCCGATGACAGACGAGTATCACCACGGCGAACAACAGTAAGAGAAGCCTCATGTAGATAACTGCCCAGTTGCCTCAATCCTTCTTCGTCATATCCATTAAATCCACTAATAACCCAACGCATGGCTTCTACTGTCAGAGGCACATTGGCTTTTACTTCTTTGGTCGTTAACTTGCCCATTTCGTATTGGAAGTCTATAGAAGCCGAGATGTTGGCAAAGAGATCACCAAATCCTGACTGACACCATCTTGCCAGACTACGACCATCCGTTTCCAACAGGGTTGGCAAACACAATACGCAGCGTTCAGGTGAACTCGTTACCTCTGGACGATTTCGTTCACCATGCCTGAGAACACTGATATTGCTCGAGAGGCAACTAGTCGAGAGAATTGTTGGGACGACGACCAAGCGCCTTGGTTTACCTACTGAACAGGCTCTTCCCATATCAAGAACAGTACATCCCCCGACTGCAACAATACGGTCGTATTCATATTTTGACTTAATCTCATCAACAATACTGACGGCACAGTCAGAGACAAGTACTGGTGCGCAATGTGTTTTTAGAGAAGGCAGATTATGGGCATCACAGAGTACTAGTGTTGAGTCATCTGCAAGTGCTGCCACCAACTCGACGACAGTAAGTGACGATATGTCGAGTATCGTCTCCATTTAGTTGCACCTCAAAACACCTATCCAACCAGAAGTTGCAACTAACTACCATTTTGAGAAGCCTATTGTTTCACCTGAACGCAAGCCACTACAAAGGCAATATTCCATGTGAAACTGGATTTCACCACGAATCTTCTCTAGGGCTTCCTTTTCTGTCCCCCTATTCATCCACTTCATGGACGGTGAAAAATCCACACTCATCACAAAAACGAGTCCTCTGGCATCTAGACAGTCTCCTAAGTATGATTAAACTTACTAGGGGGAAAGAAATGGCGCCACCGACAAAAGGCCGGTACTACTTCCGTGACCTACCCTACCTGCATGAAATTGCCAAGCGCGGTGATGAAAAAGCAATCAATGAATTGATCAAAGCAGCAAAAGGAAACAACACGAGCGTTCGACTAAACGTGATCATTGAACTAGGAAAGTTGCGCGCAATCAAAGCTGCTCCCCTTTTGTGTCGCATGCTTTTGCCGAACTCGAGAACAGAAAACTGCTGCAAAGAAGAGGCTGCCAAAGCGCTGGGAGAGATAGCCAAAAACGGTAAACTCGACGGAAGTGCCATTGACAGACTCTTGGATGCCTGTGCGAACTCCAAGCTTGCTGCAGTCAGAAGTGGTGCTGCCACCAGTTTAGGACATTGCATCCACTGCAGAACCTTTGGAAAAAGACGCCGAAAACGCGCAATTGCAGTTCTTTTTTCACATTTGGCTTGTAGTTTTCTAAACGTGCGCAGAACAGCTGGTTTTGCACTCGACGCCTTGGGTTGGAAAGCTGACAATATTGACGATGAAGTTCTCCATCTCATAGCCAAAGAAGATTGGGAAACAATCTCTCGAACAAAAAAGAGAATGGTTGAATCTTTAACAAAAGCGCTACAGAGAAAGAAAGAACTGAATATCACAAAGAAAGCCATTGCTCGAACCTTGGGCGGCATCGGCAATCTTAGTGCTGCCTCAGTAGTACTCTCTTGGCTCTTTGCCAATGGAACTTTACTTGAATCAGATGAAGAACTCGAAGCTTGGATAGATGCTACCAAGCCTCTCTTTGGCCAATTCTCGCCTTTGATTACCAAAGCCTCTTGTTATGTGCGCAAGACAAAAACAGAGTGGGAAGATTCTTGTAGCGACAAAGGTGAAATCAAATATCACTATGATTGTAAAACTTCGAAGGAAGCACTAATCGAAATCTGCCAGATAAAAGGACAGATATCGACGAACATCCTTCATCATGCTGCATACAAAGAGGACGTAAATATCGTCACGGGTATAGGGTGGAACGAATGGGGTGGTGGAGAAAACCACGGAGTGCTCAGTTTTAAAGAGCAAAGAGAGATAGCTCAAAAAGAGCTCGAGAAAAGGCGTAGTAAAAAAGCTGCAAAAACGGCATACTTGAGGCGAAAGTATTGGCTACTCCCAAAGTAGCCTTAATGAAAGGATATGAATGGACATTGGCTCAGAAGCTGTCAACAAAGTTGTCAGCATGATTGTCCTTATAATAAGTCTCAGCTTGCACGAATTTGCCCATGCCTGGACGGCCCATCGCCTAGGTGATGACACTGCAGAGAAACAAGGACGACTCACACTCAATCCCCTTGCTCATCTTAGTTTCCTGGGAACTATATTCATCATTTTTGCCCCTTTTGGCTGGGCGAAACCAGTGCCTTTTCATCCGCTCAACTTCCGCTCGCCATTACGGGATAGCGGTAGAGTCGCTTTTGCTGGTCCTCTGACCAATCTCTTGTTATCTGGATTTGCGCTCTGTCTATTCACTCTTTTCTTTGGTGTTGTTCCTTTTGAGAAGGGTGTAGACTTTTTCAACTACCTTCCAGCAGGCCCTGTTCATTACCAATTGTTGGGTTTGTTCACTCTAAAAATGACAGTCATCAACTTTTTCTTGGCTGTGTTCAATTTGTTACCCATACCGCCTTTGGATGGTGGGCACATTCTTCAGTCGGTGTTACCAATGTCTTTGAGCAAACATGTCTTCAGTTGCGCAACTTCAGGAGCAGGAACGGCTCTTTTCCTCATATTGATATTCACTGGTGTCATCAACTATGCCTTCATTCCAGTGGGATTAATTCTCATGCTTTTGTTAGCTTTTGGATTGGTGCCAGCCATTATCTATCTCTGCTTTGTTGCTAGCCTCTTTGGCATGTTCCTCTTTACTCTTCCAGCACAGGGAGAAGAGTCGAGGCGCAGTTTCGCCGCTTGTGCTCGTGCAGTTATCACAGTTGGTATGTCTTTCTTTGCACTCGGACTCTGCTCTTTGACACTATATGCTCTTTACAACTACAAGGTAGAAAAAGGGCTTTTGAACGATCCCCAAGGCTACGAACATGTGGAGGCAAAAATTGACTCCATTGGAAAACCAGGTCCCCTCGGTCTTAGGAAAACGAACATTCAGTTCAAATGTGGCGAAGAGCTCGCCGAGAGGAACATCTATACATCATCTGATTCGACGGAATATTCCACAGGAAGCTACGTAAAACTGCTCGTCAAAATGAGCAATAATGGAGAAAAACCAGAAGAGGTTCTTCAGTTGGCACATGTGGGAAAACGCTCTGCAATCTTCTGGGTTTTTCACGCAATGTCCCTTGGTGGTGCCCTAGTCTCTGTTTTGTTTGGTTTATTGATTTGGCCCTGGAAGGGTTTTACTTCAGAAGCTGCACCATACCCGCCGGAATTCGTTCAAGTCCTGATGGCTCGTTCTGGAAAAACCTGCACTCGAGAAGAGGCAGAGGTCATAGCCACTTTGTGGGCTCAAGGAGATCTCTCTGAAGAGCAAAACCAGGAGCTGAACGAAGTCACGGCTGAATATGTGGAAGAGCTTTCAACAGGCGAGAAAGCCGAAGAGTCTAAGAACTAGCGGACCGAGTTGGGTAATAGCAGAAATGAAGAAAACCCGACCAAAAGGTCGGGTTTTCTATGTTTACCAGCTTTTATCGAATACCAAATCGGTCTAGGTTCATAACCTTATTCCAGGCAGCCACAAAGTCAGTGACGAATTTCCTCTGACCGTCATCGCTACCACTGTTTTGTGATGAGATCGCAGGTCTTGTGCCAAAAAGAAAATACCTGTGATGTAGCCCTTTTCAACTTTTCTACGAGGAGAACAAATAGTGGACGAGCAAAATTTGGCACACGGAATCGTTCAGAAACTGAACAGGCTTAACGCAGATAGGTCGCCGGAACGACAACTCCTTTTCGGATCTGACGAACCAAGCCTTCATAATCGGTGCGGAACTCCTTGTTTTCGATACGGTTAAGGTCACCCTCCAAAGACTCAAGTGATTTGTTGGTGCGATGACACTCACTCGCAAGCATAATCACAGCTGCCGTAAAGAGTGAATTCATGTCTGATTTCAGAGTTCCACTGACTTGATCTTTCAAGCGCAACCTGAGTTGTCTTGCTTCTTCAATGACTGCTGCTCGCATTTGTTCATTGCCAGCTTCCATGGCAATCCAACGCTTGGGATAAATTCGTTTTTCGAAATAGTATCGATTGCTCCATACTCCTTGCCAGCGAGTTTCATCAGCAGTGAGCGAAAGGGTCTTCGATGTCAGCTCGATAACCTTCGGATAGTTTCCTAAACAAAAGTGCATCTCAGATAGCAAGTAAGTCTTCATTGGAAGATCTACTGGAAGATTGCGTGTCATCCCATCAACTGTCGTGACAAGTTTGCTTTTATCACATTCGTAAATGCGCTGACAGAAATTGGCAACCATACGAGCGCAGTCTTCCTCGATAGCTGCCCAAGCCTTCTTATTTGCTTCATTGGCTGTCCGCATAACGAGATGCTCCATAGCTGCCGTGAACAAACGCCTAAGTTGAGCTTGCTTCGTCAAAGGACTCCATTGTTCAGCAACAATGAACTTGTGGAGCTCAACCATTCCTCTCAAGCGATACAACTCAGACGATACTTGGAGAAGTTGAAGATGATGTTCGGTATTCGATTGATTTTCGATAAGATGTAGCAGCGAATAGCGAGCCCAAAATACCAGTGCAGAGAGCTGATAAGAGGCCGAAATACGTTCGAGCATTCCTTTTCTGCCACTTTCGCTAAAGATGGTTGCCGAGGTTTCAGCGTGAAACAAATCTTTGACAATCTTTCTATTTTTCTTTGCCCAATCTTTGCTCATGGCAATGAGTTGTCTACAGCGCTTACTAGCTGGTACCCCTGATAGCACCACTGATGAGACCTTGCCAAAGGGGCGTACTCCATCAATGTCACCGACAGTCTGCATGACCTTACCAGTCTCGAGAAGCAGACGCCGTCCCCACTTCCGACCAGCGGGTGTAGAGGTAAGTTTTCCATGTAGAACTATGAAGAAGCAGTGCCCGTCGCAGAGGGCATCTTCGTTCACTGTACCATCCTGGTTAAACCACCATCGCTCGCTAAACATGTTTTCTAACGCAAAGATTGTCTCTGCTGACTGAGGTATTCCCATTTTCACTTCTTGCCGCCATGCCACATGGGCTGCCTTCCAAAGTTCTTTGTCATCTCTACGCCAGGCAGCATTGACAAATGAACGTAATGATAGGCTTTTAGCGACAATCTTCTGAGAACTCTCACCTCTCTGCCGCAACTGCCGGCCACTGTTCTCGTGATTTACAGCGGCACGATGTAACTCACCATTGAGTCTAATAAACTCTTTCCACAGCTTCTTTTCAGGCAAGGGCCAAGCAGATTCCAACTTTTCCAACGCTTCTAGATAGTTCTCTACCTTTTCCTCGATTGAGTCACTTTCAGAGGTCGTCAAAAACGACATTGAAGGAAGATGGGTAAGAGTAACGACACCGAAGATTAAGCATAGGACGGCCAAACCGACCAAGAGGCTTCGCCGTCCACGGCTAGTTGCTCGGTTGACAGCTCTGGTCTCATTCTCAACAGGATAATTGAAGGTACTATCGAGAATTGTCAGAAAGGCTTCAGCCGACTGTATTCTCTCTTCAGGACGTGGACTGAGTACCTGCCGAAGAAGATTTGGCCATGGCTTTGGGATGAGATTCAAAGAAGGCACACGTTTCAGTCGTTTGCTGAGCTCGGCCATACCGTCCTTTGCCTCACCTGTGTTACCACGAAGAGCTTCGATGACGACAAGACAAAGTGAATAGAGATCTGCCGTCGGCGAAGGATTTTCGTTTGGCTGCATTACCTGTTCAGGGGCAATGTATGCAGGTGTGCCGACTATCAATCCAGTCTTCGTCTTGGCAGCACGGCCCTCAAAACGGGCGAGGCCAAAATCACCAAGGACAAATTTCCCATCGTCGCCAAGAAAGATGTTCTCAGGCTTTATGTCCCTGTGCACTATGCCAGCTCCATGTAGTTCGACAAGCCCACCCAGGATGGGGCGAAGAAGGCGGTCCAGCAATTCGTCAGAGGCAAAACGGCGGCCTTCCCTCAACTCGTCTCTCAAAGTACGCCCTGAGAGCAATTGGTAGACTACATAGGGACCATAAGAAGAGTCATCACCGCTATCGAGCACCTTCAAAATTGCAGGATGTTGAACTTTGCTTGCTGCCGTTGCTTCATCACGCAGTCGCCGTGCCTGTTCGACCTGTAGGTTGGACGCTGCTTCCTGTTCGAGCAGGATTTTAAGAGCAACGGGCTCCTTCGTTTCAATATGTTCTGCAGCATGAACAGACCCCATTCCTCCCCGGCCAAGGGGACGAACGATACTGTATGAACCAATGACTGTGCCCTGCTCCATAGAGGCAGCTTACTAC
>CAZXTJ010000229.1:0-11366 GCA_964643655.1 uncultured bacterium | reverse complement strand
AGAGCCAAAACAATCCTTCCACTGTTCTTGTGGAATGACAAATCGGTTTGGATCGCTCTCAACTAGAGCACAACAATCCAAGTCGCCATTGTCAGTAATATGTCCCAAGTAGCCAAATGGGCTCTTGATTGTGTCCAAAATTACTTCGAGTAAGTGGTAACTCAACTCATCAGGTTTGGACTGCAAACAAACCTCTGTGATGCGACTGCTAAGAGACAAACAGCGATTTTGGTGAGTAACGGCTTCCTCAACCTGCATACAGCCATCCAAAATGGCTTGCTCAGCCAACTTGCCATCAGTAATGTCCACAAGTGAGATGACTGTTTCATGACCTTCGTCGCCAGCCATCAAAGAGGTGGAGATGAGATAATAGCGGTCGCCAAACTGCGAGGCAATTTTGCCTTCTTGCATATAAACGGGATTACCTGTCTCAAAAGTGTGACTGATAGAATTTCGGACGACACATTCCTGACAAGGTTCGCCACGCCCACACCCATTTCCTACAAAAGCGTGAAGGCATTTGAATATTTCACCACCGAGGCGTCCTAATATCTCTTTAGTATCCTGACCAACAGCGTCAGCAATAGCGCAATTCGCGCTAACGACTCGTCCTTCCTTGTTCACCCTGTAAACAAGTATTGGTAGGCTATCGAGAATTTCACGCTCGTGCGAACTTTGTCTTTTGAGTTCACGTGATAAACGTTTTATCTCAGACGTTAGTGTAGCAACGCAGCCATGCGCGTCGTTCATATTACCCCCCGGTAGAAGAACTCAGCTAAGAGTAAGCTTTACCGAAATAAAACCTACCCCTTTCACAGGAATATTATGCCATGATCTCTATCGTGCAAAAAACCAGTATTTTAGGTGAACATGTTAGATCTGTGAACGCCAGTGTTGTCATATGTGCAATATAAGTGGATCACGATTGAGTTGATAAACAAATTGAATGTTTATTCGCTCGTTTTTGTGTTTTAGGTTCCTCGTGATTGGCTTGTTGCGACACTTCTAGCTGCCTAAGAATACTAAAGTTTTGTACACTAAGTTATCAGGAGGTACTTCGTGAAAAGACTCTCACTCGCTCTTCTTTTGATCTTGTCATTAACAACACCAGGTCTTAGCCAACTCATCCATGATTTTTCTGCAGACTTCAAAGTCGAACTTCTCGACAAAATGGGTAAAGCTCTCGTCAGTCAGGATTGTACATACATCTTCAATCGAGACTTGAAAATCATGGGAACGAGTCGAGAGAAAAAGGGGCCATTCTCTCTCATTTTGGGTGTAGTCAGAGATGGCACTCCTCCTTTTGGCAAAATCAAACCAGGATTGGAACTAAAATATTGGTGTGAACCCTTGCTTGATTTTAAAAAGATGAAATCCAGCCAGAATGAGTCTATTGAAGCGCTTGATGGTAAGAAGGTGGATTGTCACTTTTTCAAGGGAGACAAGGTTGCCTATTGGAAGAAACTTGATGGTCATTTGGTGAAAGCTGAGATAAAGCAAAACAAAAGGCATTGGCGTTTCACCTTTGGTAATTTCGCTGTGAATACTGGTGCAGGTCAAAAACTGGCTAATATTTTGAAGAAGCAGCAGGAGAAGCGCAGAGGGATGATTGGATCTCCTGCTCCTGATGTGGCAGCCTTGACTCTCGATGGTCGTAAGGCAAAACCCACTGATTTCAAAGGCAAAGTTCTGGTTCTCGATTTTATCTCTTATGGTTCAAAACCTTGCCGTAGAGGGTTAAAGGGGATGAAACTTCTTTCTCTTCAATATCCAGAGACAAAGTTTGTCATCGTATCCATAGATCCTAAACCAGACGAATTGGCTCAATTCATAAACAAAGAGAAGATGAAACTGACGGTTTTACACGATAAGGCTCGCAATCTTCTAAAGCACTATGCCATCAAAAAAATCCCACACATAGTTCTCATCGATCAAAAGGGGATTGTAAAGTGGCGCGGCCATCCTGCTGAGCCTGAATTCAAAGAGAACTTGGACAAACTGTCAGGACGGTGAGTTGTTTATCTAATTTCTTCCAAACTCCAATAACCATCTTGGATCATTGGGAAGCTTCTGGCTACCTGAAGTTCAATCCGTACTTGGCCATCTAGTCGTCTGGGAATACCAAATCGTATGATTCTGTCTTTGGTCGTCCATTGTAGGACTTTGGCGAATACACCATCTAACAACTCTTGCTGAAGTCTCGGTGAATGTGCGTTCCCAAGTGGAATACAACGATGCAACTAGTGGCTTTCAGCGCCAGCTGGGTGTTAACGACTTGATACTGAATATCAGGCAAGTCTTTCAGCTAGAAGAACTGCCATAAAAGCATCTGATTGAAAAAAGAATCAAACCTTTTCGTCTCACTGCGATTCTCCCCATTTTTAGAAAGGGACCGCGGTGTGTAAAGGTTATGATGGTACAAGCAATGATGGATTTTAATGAGAGTAGAGAGGATGGTCCGGTGGCCAATGTAGTTACCGAACCCTCTGACCTGATTGTAGGTTATGTCTCGCGTGCACGACGAGGTGACCGTGAGGCATTCTCAGCGATATATAATCGTTTCGCTAGTCGCATTTACGGTCTGTCTCTGCGGATGACAGGATGTCGAGACAGCGCTGGAGAAGCAACTCAGGAGACCTTTTTGCGAGCTTGGCAGAAACTACCCACGCTGGAGCAACAAGGTGCAATTGGCAAATGGTTGCAACGTATCTGCATCAATCTCATTCTGACAATGCGTCGCAACAAGCACGATAGCCCTTGTGAACCAGAAGCTCTATCTCAGCTGGTGCAGGCCAAAGGCTCAGTCAACGGTGAAGCAGATAGAACGACCATGAGGATGGACCTTGAAGAGGCTGTGACGAAGTTGCCTGAGAGAGCCAGGATGGTTTTTGTCCTACACGATGTATATGGCTATCGTCACAGTGAAATTGCTGGAGTACTGCAGATTGCTGAAGGTACCTCAAAAGCTCAGCTCCACAGGGCGAGAAGACTTCTAAGGGAGGTGTTGCGGTATGGAAAAAACTAATCTGAATAGCTGTGATGGTTTTCTCGAAAGAATAGATGACTTCGTTGATGGTCATTTGACTGGCAGCGAATTACAGGAAGCCAAGGCTCATCTCAGTAGCTGCGAAGATTGTCGTCGTGAAATGGAAGAGACAGAGAGTTTAATCCAAGCCGCAGGTGAACTACCTCTCGATGTGCAACCTCCTGCTGAATTATGGCCAGCCGTAAACGAACAAATTGGTGGGCAAGTAGGATGGACACAGGCTGAAGCGGACAAAGAATACACGAAAGAGAGGCTGGCTATGGTAGCCGCCGTTCTATTCTTGGCAGTTATGCCTTTTATGGGTTCTATGCCAGCCATGTTCGATGGTGGTTGGATGTGGGGTAAACAAGGTGATAGCAGCCACCAAGTTTCCAAGTCAGAAGATGTCGTTACCAAAGCTCGCTCCTATGATGAAGCCAAACAAGTTTTGGGACGCGGTTTCATCACCATATCCAATGTTGCCGGTAGTCTGCGTATCGTTGGCTGGGATAAAAACGTCGTCAAAGTGAATGGCAAGTTGGCCGACAACGTTCAAGGAGTCAAGTTTGATGTCAAAGGGTCTGCCACTGACATCGAAGTCCTCTATCCAAAGATTGGAGAATGCAAAGGTGCTTGGCTAACGGTGCAGGTTCCTAAAGAGTCTCATCTAAAGATAAACACAGTTTCTGCCGTGCCGACTGTTTTGGAATGTGATGGCCACGTTGAGATAAACACCGTAAGTGCTCCTATAGTCATGCACCGAATAGGAGGCTCTATCAGAGCAAAAACCGTCAGTGGTGATCTTCGCATTAATGGTGGCGTTGGTGAAGTGAATGCGAGAACGACAAGCGGAAACATCTCTCTGCGACATTGTAAGGGCAAAGTCGAGATGAAGAACGTCAGTGGGCGTATAGATCTTTCGAGTGAAAAGATAGAGCACCTAATTATAAAGGCTACTTCAGGTGATGTTCATTATCGCGGTCCCCTGTTGAAGAAGGGGCGCTACTTCATAAAATCGGTTAGTGGAGGGATTCACCTTCGTTTACCTGAAGGAACAAAAGCGAAACTGACGACAAAGAGCATGTCTGGAATGACCAGGACCAACATCGATAATGCTGACGAACCAGATTTACCAATAGTTGTGGCAAGAACACTCAGTGGCTCCATCACAGCAATGTGCAGAGATTGGTCCAAACTGTTTGATGTAGACAAGGCTCTTTATGCAGAAAAAGTGCATCAAAAACTGAGACAAGCCAAATCAGGTAAATCTGTGACAGTGGAAACTGGAAACTCGAGAGTGGTCAAGGTTGATGGTATTTGGACTGCCTACGTTCTCGAAAGGGATGTAGTTGAAGTCACACGTCTATCTGAAAGTGAAATACTTCTGAGAGGTCTCAAAAAGGGGCAAGCTGTTTTGCAGCTTTACCACAAGAACGGATATCTGACGAAGTTGCCCGTCATCGTTTCTGCACCTAGTAAATAGTCTGAGTTAAAAAAACGTCCTCACGCTTTTCAGTGTGAGGACGTTTCTTGTTTTACTAGGACTTCTCTTTGATTGGTATATACACGTCTAGTTCAGACTGAGGATCCATTGGGTTTTCGTTGTTGAAGCGTTCGTCATAATATTCGAAGTCGTGGCTGCCATCGGCTTCATAGTTAGACTCAGGAAGCCAAGTGCCATAGATGTAATCGTAGGTCTTCGCGATTTCAGTGATGGGCCCTTTATGTGTGAAGACGGCATAACGTTTGGCAGGTACATCAATGGCTGTCATTCCATCTGGCACTGTAGCGCTTTTGTCTTCGACTTCCATGCAAGCCATATAACGGAACTCTTTGTCCTCTGGGACATCTTGGGGTTGATCACAAAATCCGTACATAACTGTGGGAGAGGCCTTTTTCAACTCTCCCATACGCTTCACGAACTTGCACCAAAGCGGTGGAATTTCTGAAGTCGTTGCTTTACTGAAATATGAAGCCAAGCCAACGACGGTGAAATCGCCCTTTTCAACAAATTTGGGGTTCATTGAGGTTCCTCCTTTGAGGTTTTCCAAAAAGACTTTGTCTATTGGTCGTTTCAATCGACCTTCGTCCAAGCGCGCGGCGCGCCTGAAGCGGCCTGGACTGGTGTCGAATAGTTTCTTGAAGGCTCTAGTGAATGACTCTTGGCTCTCGAAACCATAGGTCAATGCTATGTCTATGATGGGAGTTTGTGTAGTTAACAATGTTCGGCCAGCTTCAGCCAGACGACGTTTGCGAATGTATTGACCTACTGCTTCACCCGTCATCGCTTTGAATATCCGTTGAAAATAAAAGCGGGACAGGAAAGCTCTGCTCGCAGCTTCATCAAAAGAGATTTTGTTGTCGAGATTCTCTTCGATGTAGTCGATAGCACGCAATATTCGTTCGATGTAAGTCATTCTGCAGCCTCCAGGGACAGTGTAACTTACATAGGAACGTGTTTTTTGACTCTCCTTGCCAATTTCCGTTTTTGCCTATCGCAACAACATGCCACCACATTGACTGCAGCGCATACTGCCCCGAGGAAACCATTTTCTGCAGGGTGCGCAAAAGAGCGCATCTGGCGGTGGCGACGGACGCGTTGCAGGAGGTGGCGGAGAACTAGTTGAAGGTGGTGGAGAACCAGAGGCTGGCGGTGATCCAGTAGCTGGTGGAGTGCCCGTTGCCGGTGGGGCAGCAGGTGCAGGAGGTGGCGGAGGTGGTGGTGGAGGCGGAGTGGAACCAACATATGGAGTGGGTAAGGAATTGCCAATGGCAATCCACATTTCACCACCTTGGTCGCTATTGTCTGTTGTGTAATATTGCTCTATGGGCTCTGTTGATGGCTCAGTAGAGCCACCACCTGTGCCAGATGTTTCGCTTCCTGGAAGAGCTTCTGTTAGGCCTGGGACATCGGCAATTTGGCTATCAGTCGCCACAGGTATGCCTTCATGGACAAAGTCATTCACTGTTGCAACAGATTGGTTGATGCTAGCGTTGTCTGTTGTGACATCTGCAGATGGAAAGTAGACTGAGACCCACCAAACTCCATTGCTCGTCGCGTGGCTTTGTAGCATATTGGCAAAGTCGTCGAGTCTTGTACCATCAATGCCCAATAAACCTGCCTGTGCTCCAACTTCTTGATAGGCACCTTCGCCTTGAGTGGCATGAAGCACAGAGACATAAGAGTTTATTGTCTTATCAATGGAGTTTTTGGCATCGTGAGCTAGTCCATATATACCCATGGATGATATGGCTTGTTCAAAGGACCTTTGATTGATAGGCGGACCGTTGTCGTAATCATGCCCATCATCTTGGTAGATAGCCATGGCAGTCGAGTCAAAGGGTAGTCTCGTTGAATTGAGAGTGAAAGGTCTTGCATAACTGATGAAGAGGTCCCTAAAGGGAAGCGCTGTTTCAATGACTCGGCCGTTTTCAGTAAGTTTCCAAACTGTGAGTTCGTCTAGCTGACTGTAGAAGTGATTGAAGACATTGGTGCCATTGAGCTTCTTACCCAAACGCATCAGTTCGTCAAAAATAGCTTCAACAGAATCAAGGGATGTCTCTTCTTTATTGAGCGATTTAAAAAGTAGTTTTGCTAGCTTCAGCGAAACCTTGTCGGGTTTCAATTCCTCAGAGCCGAGAGTGATTTTGGAGCCTGAAGGTAACTCGCAAATCAGTTTTATTGTTCGATAAATGATGAGAAGCTCTCTTTGAGAACGTGTTAGCTTACTCAATAGTTGGATGGCTCTTTCGCTGGTAAGCTCATCACCCCGTTTTAACATTTTCTTGAGGTTTATCCAAACTTCAGGGACGGGAGCATTAAATTCGCTACCTAGCCTAAAAACATCCCCAATTGCAGCATTCCTCAATAAGTCATTGGCTGCACGGGCTATTTGGAGTTCTCGCAATAGAGCCAAATACTGCTCCAAGAGGGCAACGAGGCTCTTCATCCTTGCTTCGTCGGCAAAGTCAATCAAGGCCAGGTTTCGCCCATTCAATTCATTGGTCAGTGAGCCAATAGTGGCAGCATAATTGGCTGCACCAACACGTTTCACAAAGGGGTTAGTATCAGCTGAGAAGAGAACTTCGTTTGCTTTCAGGAAAGCAGCTACTTGGCGCGACAATAGAGCTTTTCTTTCCAATATGGCAACTGATTGTTCGCCACCTGTCCCCGCTGTTGGTCGCACAGAGCCATAAACTGCAGTATAAGCGACCTGTCCAACAGATATTCTCGACTGTCCACGGGCAAAGACATGAATATGTGCAAGTTCTTCATTATCGTTGTAAACGTCACAAACAAATACGTCTACGTAGGCATTGGGCAAAGTGTATTCAAAGTGGGCACCATTACCGTCTTCTTTGGCATACCATCTGTCTTTTAATGGTTTGGCAAGAAGTTTTCCCAAGGCCAAATCAAAGCCACCCAGGGCCGCCAAGTGAGCTTGACGTAATGCTCTCGTTTGTCGAAGACGGCTGCCCTGGTCGAGAAAACGGCTCATTAGTCCGATGGCCATCAAGCCAACTACGAGAACCGAAACGAGTACGACAGGTAGGGCAAATGCTCTACTCAGATATAAAATGCGTCTTTGTTTCATGTCTCTTTATGATTCGTTTCCTATGGAGTTGTTAGAAGAAAGAATAGGAGGAAGGTGTCTTAGGTACTTTCGTGTGATTTTCTCAAGTTGGAAATAAGCGTCAGCAACGGTTTCAGGTCTGTTTTTAGGCGACTTCTCCAGGAGCGACAAAAGGAATTTGTCAAAGACAGGATGGATGTCGGCCGCTAGTGAGCGTGGTGTTCGCGGTTCTTGCAATGCTTGCGGCGGGAAGGGGTGTTGTGAAGCAAAGGGGTAAGAGCCCGTTAGCAATTCGTAAGCCACCAAACCTGCTGAATAGAGTTCTGTTCGATGATTCGAGGCTGCTGCACGAAACTGCTCTGGTGCAAAGTATGACATTGTGCCCAACATCTTGCCTTGAGATGTGATTTGTGTGTCGTCCTCTCTTTTGACAAGACCAAAGTCAATTAAATGAAGGCCCTTTTCAGAGATGACAATGTTGCCAGGTTTGATGTCGCGATGAAAAATGTTCCGCTCGTGACAATGGGCGAGCAAGGAGAACAACTCAAAGGTCCACTGCAAGCCCTGAAGAAAATCTGGTCGTCCATTACGAAGGATAGACCAGAGGTTTTGCCCAGCAATGTACTCCATAACAATGAATGGGGGCTTTTGCTGCAAGTCGTAAATCTTGGGAATACCTTGATGGCTCATTGAGGCGAGGGTCTCGGCCTCTCGTAAAAAACGACTGACAGCCCTACCGGAAAAAGCAGTCTCATCGATGACCTTAATGGCAACTCTTCGGTTCAAAGTCACATCATCTGCAAGAAAAACGACAGCCTGCCCACCTTTACCCAATTCGCCGGCAATACGGTAGCGCTTGGGCAACTTGTTAGCAAGCATGTGACTCAAGCCTGATACTGCAACAGGTTGAGTTGCAGTGACTTGGCTTTTGGGTCTTTTGGGTTTCGCTGCTTTGACAGTTGGTGTTTCTCTGTGAAGGCTCCTCTTTTTGCTTCTTCGTAAGAAGGCGATAAACAGTGCTGCAAATCCAATGAGGAAGAGTCCAAGGAACCACTTCCACAGCTTGATTTTTTCTTTCGTATTTTTTTCTTTCACCTGTTGGACAATGACAGAAGAGCTATCAACGATTTTCGTAGGTTCATTGATGGTTATACTTGCAACAGGAGTCTTGTCATTTCCAGTACTCTTCTTCGCTGCAGCTACAAGGGTCTTTCTGGTTACTTGAAACAAAGTCTGAAGCCATTTCTGACTTTGGATGTTTTGCAGATTGCTGTCGTTGAGTAAGTTTTCCAGAGTATCAAGGGTTTGGGATAACTTGCGTTGTGTATCGTTAAAAGCCAAGGAGCCAAACTCATTTTTACGTCCAGCAGCCAAAGCCGTTACCTCTTGATTGAGCAAGGAACCAGCTAGCAGAAAAACGACTTCTCGGGGACTGAAAGTAATCTTGTCGCCGGGTTCAGAAGGCTTGGGTATTCTTTTTCCACCATCATTGGATAAGTACTCCAACAATACAGCCAGTGAGGATGAGCGTAGCTGAGTAGATATGGTGGGAACAGCTCCGATGATGTTTTTCATTTCGTTCTTGTCCATGGCTTTTTGGCCCAGCAGACAGTGAAAGAAAGACAGCAAAGGGCTGTGCGGTGACCTTGTCTGCAACTCGAGCAAATGCTCGAGAAGCTGTACATCATTGAGCTCAAAGTTGTGATTGAGGTCTAAATCAACGATGGTGATATTTGTGTTCTCATTGGAGCGTAGTTTCTCTGACAAATACTGCAGGTCTTGTCGCGACAAATGTCCATCAGAGTTGAGGTCTCCCAAAGAAGCTCCAAACAGAGACGCAACAGAGAGTAAAAAAAAGATGAGATGAAAGAGCTTGCAGCTAGACGACAAGGGAACTTTCACCTCCATCAAAAGGGCGCTTTTGTTGAAACAACAGTAGATAGGGAAGTCTTGTGCCAATTGTTGTCGCCGCTGTGTAGGCGGAAATGAACTGTTATCTGGGCCATCAATGAGTTTTCGACACCATCTATTGGCTCGAGGTTAACAGCTATTTGGTAGTTGGTCAGTCTCTCAGAGAGCTTGGGGAACTTCTCTTGCAGGCTAGATTTCTCAGTAAGCAGCCTCTGTCCATAGGAAGATTTTTTACTAGAACTTAGCAGCGGTTGAGGTGTGGGTTCATTGAGAAGTTGTGATATTCCACAGGCAGCTTCTTTGCGAAGGTCTTGAGCGACAAACTCGGCAATCTCCAAGGCAAGTAAATAGGCACTTTCATATTCTGTTGAGCGTCTTCCCGCTGCCACGAGTGTCAGTACACCACCCAAGACCGTTGCCAAAACAACTGAGCAAACCAGTATCTCGATTAGGCTCAGTCCATTCCTCAGCGGTTTATTTTGAAGGTAGCCATGTGGCTTAGCAGGCATTTTGGGTTTCGCTTTTCTTTTTCATTGCTAAAACGCAAGGCTATACGTAGCCTCTTGCCGCACAAATTGGTACAAAGAATCTCTGCTATCACAAGTCTCGTTTTATCAACGTTCGTTAGAACGACTGTTTTGTTTGAAGCACTGTTTGTTAATAAAAGGCTTTTTCCTGAGGCCCCTTTGCACAACAGCCATCTATCACCAGATTGGTCTTGCAGGATAGCTCCATTGGCAGAGTGAGTAACAACTGGATATTCTTATTTCGTGAAGCGGCCAACAAGTTCATCTATGCGGCGAAAGGCACAGTGGGCGGCAGCAAAGCCATCTGCCTGAAATGTAGTGTCTGTAGCCGTTCTTCCACTGAAAATGACTCCGCGAAAGGCAACAAAAAGTACGACAGAAGCCAAAAAAACTACGATAATGGCTTCAGTAAAGGTGAAAGCAGCACGAAGCGAACAGTGTTTACGCCTCAAGTCATCCCCTCGAACTTGTTGTGGACTCTAATATTTTACTTATATTTCAAATAATACATTCTTCACAGGATTAGGCAAGTCAAGGCATGACAAAGGACCGGCATATTGCCGGTCCCATGTTTATATGAGCTATTAGTTACTGAGTGAGATCTGTGAAGCCAGGACCTTCTTCTACAGTGCGTCCATTTTCTTGATACTCTACATCACCAGAGCTAACATCAACATTGCTCAGGTCAGAAGGCAAAGTGATTGGTTTAGTTTCAAAAACAGTCCTATATGAATAATTGAGACTATCTTTCAGGCGAATGTCGACGATGAAGTAAAAATCTACATTACTCATGAAATCTGGATCATCGCTGTCTTGACCTACAGTTTCGCAAGCAATGGCTTTTCCTGTACCTCTGATACCTCGAGCTATTCCCCAAAGAATGTCCAATACACCAAGACCTGCAACAGGGTGTTCATCAGTCTCTTTGTCCATAAAGAAATTGCGGTTCAAACGTCCACCCCAACTTCTTTCTCCATTAATGATTTCGTGGCGAAAGAGATTGACGTAGCTTTTTTCCAATTTCTCTTCTGAAATACTGAATGTGCGGATTAGAGTGAGCTCAGTTTCTGAAAGGACATCCCAATATACTTTTCCGTCTTTCTCAACAACAGGTGACTTGTAAGTGTCTTTTTTCGTTCCAATTGTTTTGAGATGATCATCTACGAGTGAGTCGGAATCCATAAAAGTCTCGTCTATAGATGAAACTAGCAAGTATCGACCATCAATGAGACGATTGTTCATTCTTTTGTTGCCGTTGTACTTGAGGGTAACTTCATAAGCTAGAGCCTTTGCTCCTTCAATTACTGCTCGGGCTGACTTGATTTCAAT
>CAZXTJ010000228.1:0-11411 GCA_964643655.1 uncultured bacterium | reverse complement strand
ACTAGCTTGTAGCGATTGGCGAGAACTTGGCCAGCTGAAACAAAAACGACAGTATGTGCACTGTAGTCTTTTGATTTTAAATTCTGTCTTGGGCGCCTGTTTCGTTCTTCACTCATCGTTAACCTCCTCCACTCACCTTTTTTTCATATTCTTTGGCCTAGTTAACGAAAGAGCTGTGCCAAGGTTGTGAAAGCAGCTATAGGTAGGGATTAGAAGTAGCGCAAGGGATTTCAATGGCTAAAAGTGTAGCGCTGTGCAACAGAAACAAAAGCTTGATGAAGCCTTGAGCTACAGACATTGAACAGTAGCTTCTGTTCCGATATCTTGGTTCATATGGAAGACAAGACCAAATTCCCAGACTTACTCTGTTCTGAATTTGCTCCACTCAAACACTTGGGAGCAGGTGCCTTCGGTTCCGTCTGGTCCGTTAAAAAGCTTTCTGACCAAAAGAAGTATGCCATTAAGTTATTCAAGAAGGAGCTCACGAGCGATCCTGTTCTTTTAAAACGGTTTCAACGAGAGAAAGACCTAGCAGGTCGTCAACTTCATCGAGGAGTTGTTGGCATCTACGACACTGGCGAAGTTGATGGAGGCCTCTATTTAGTGATGGAGCTCATTGAGGGACGCAGTCTTGCTGAACTGCTGGAAAGATCACGTCCACTCGATGTCGTCGATTCTCTGCAAATATGTCTCGAGTTAGCTGATTGTCTTGCTGCTTTGCATGAAGCAGGTTTTGTCCACAGAGACATCAAACCTGACAACATATACATACAGCCTAATGGAAGACCAAAACTCCTGGATCTGGGATTGGCGCGTGACTTGTGTGGTGACAAGCTCACTAAGTCCGGAATAATCATAGGTTCTCCTTTTTATATGTCACCAGCTTTGTGCTGTGGGGAGAAGGCAAGACCTTGCGATGATGTCTTTGCTCTAGGGATGTCTTTGCTGCAATGCATATCTAGTAACAATCCAGCAACAGCAGTAGAGAGTATGGTCGAACTGGTTGCGCAGCGCACAGGACCAAATTGGAGAGTGTCAGTACCTGTTGCAACTAGTGGCTCTGTAACCAATCTACTAAGAAAACTGACGGCTGCTGATCCAAAAAACCGTCCAGCTAACGGCAGAGAGGCTGTGAAAGCAATAAGCGAGAGCATGTCTCGTCTATCATCTTCTTCTGGTTTTGAGGCGACTATCAAAGGTGAGGGCAAAACCAAAGCAGTTGAGCGAACACAGGTAAAAAAGCCAAAAAAAGTTGCTAAACTTGCACACAAAGCTAGACCATCAAAATTTCGCTTTGTTTTTGTCCTTGTTTTTTTGCTCATCTCAGCTGTGATTGGTTTTCAGTATCTCTTCTACCGAAGTGCTGTCAAAACTACAGTTGTCTCTGCCAAGCAGACTAAGGTCCCCACAAAAGAGCAAGTCAACCGTGGGGGTTGGCCAGGTCTCGAGTTGTTGGACAAAATAGCCGAACAAACAGAAAATGCAAAAAATGCAAAGACGGATTGGGATTTGAAAGACGCAGCAGAAGATGGGCTAAGGACCTTGAAGAAGCTCGCAAGACTGAAATGGTCACCCGAAGAGCTTTCGCCTGAGCAAATGGGTAAACTCGTCCTTTTGCCCCGCGTTTTTCTGGTTCACATCGCTAAAAAGGAAGCTGACCAAAAGAATCTGACGGGCCTAATCAAAAACGGAAAAATGCCAACTGCTGACGCAAATGAAAGAGCGGTTTCAATACTTTGGTTTTCACGTATGTTTCACGATGAGCGAGTTGGTGTGCCACCCTTGATGGCCAAGTGGTATAGCAAAGGAATTGGGCTATATTCTTCAGTTGTAGATAGCGAAAAAAAGACATACTTGGGATATTCCTTCCTCATCCTTCGGGAGATGTGCATATATTTCACTTTTAACAAACGTGAACGTTCTTCCGGCCAGGAGTATCTACAAAACAGTTTGGATACCTATAAACAAATTGCCAGTGAGTTGAGAGAGTTGTCTGAGACTGGCTGTAAGTGGGCAAAAATGATGTTACTGGTCACTCTCTATGACCAGGCTGCTGTAATATCCCTCAAGGAAACTCACAGGATTAATGATAAGGCCAACAAGGAGCTCGACAGAATAGCAATGGAGGCAGAAACCCTCGTTCCCCAATGGGATGGCAAAGGAGCTATGCCTCTGGCAATGAAATTGGCAATGTACTGTCGAGACATGGCTGTAAAAAGACCATTCAATGAATCTGCCTTTCCGCAGGCTTTACGTAGAGAAAACATGATGTACAAACAGGCAGAATATCAGCAAGATGCTTTTGGCATGGCTTGGGCGCATATGAATCGGTATGACAAACCTGAATATGTCAGATTCGTTCATATGCAATATTTCCTAGCCGAATGGGTGAAAGAAGAACACTTAGCGGCCATAGAAAAAAGGTTTGGAAGTACTGTGAAAGAAGCCTATAAATGGGGAATAATCAAAGAGCTTCCAAGCCGCTTGAAGTGACTATTGGCGCACATTGATTGTTACTTGTTTGTAGGCTCTAACAGCCACAGCTCTGCTCCATTTACCATCGCCGCCCGTGGAAAATCTGAAGTCGTAAAAGCCTGGAGGAAGATCTATGGTTGCATTCCAGGTGCCGTAAAAGGCTTTTTCGCGGCCGGAATAGTGGACAGAGGTGTGGACACCTACTTTTTTTCCTGATGAATCCACGTATTTGACCAAGACTCTTCCATAACCGCCAGCTGTGACATTCGTCTGTTTGTGTTTGCTGACTCTCACGCCCCTGAACACTATGTCTGGCTCATAACTAGTGAAAAGGACATCATAATAACCTGGTGGGAAGTCGGCTCTTTTGTTCCAAGTTCCCAAAAGGCCCTTCTTTTCTCCGCTTCTGCAAAAGAGGATGTGACTTGAAGTGTCTTTACCCAATCCGTCTAGCATTTTTGTCTGTATCCGACCGTAACCAAAAGTTTCGATTTTGGTTTCGCATCCTCTTTTGATGACGAAATTTTTGTGTTCAATGTTGGGTGTGTAACTCGTGAAGAATAGGTCGTATCGTCCTGGTTCGAGTTCCACAGTCTTGTTCCAAGTGCCAAGCAGAGCTTTTTTGAAACCGGCTTTTTTAATGACAATGTGAGTGCTGATTTCTTTGCCTAGACCATCGCGACTCAATACTCTCAGGCGTCCATATCCACCAAGGGTAACTGTGCTTACCCTTCCTGAACGCACAGCTATGGAACCTGATCTGATTGCTGGTGTTGGTTCAGTTGCAAAAACGTCGTAGGTACTAGGAGTCAAGTCACGGTAAAGGCTATAGGTACCAACGATGGGGCGCGGAAAACCTGCTTTGTGGATACTTTTGTGGCCTGAGATATACCTTCCACTCAAGTCTCTGTAATACATGACTAGGCGGCCTTTGCCTTTGGGAATGTCTTTTGTGCTCACTGTTGGAGCTTTGTACTCTTTGAATATGTATTTGATCTCTTCCCTGCTGAATTGACGGTGACCAACGACTTGGCTTGCTGCTTCTCGCTCTTCTCCGCTGCCTTTGACTTTGATTTTGTAACTTCTGTCGGCCTTTTTTTCGTAACCTTTCCAATCAATTCCTATCAAGGGGAGATAGGCAGGAGTAGCTGGGTTGCCATCAATGTATTTAAAGGGGTGATTGGATGAGGCAGCCATAATGGAAAGTGTCAGATTAGTTTTGTTCTTTGGAAAGCTGTCGCGAGAAAATGTGCCGCTATAGATATAACCACTTACTGCAGAACCTTGAGATTTCATTTTGAATGGACTGTTTCCAAGCATAACTGCAGGGGGCTCTGACAAAGGTGTGGAGAAGGTGACTACACATTTGCCGACTTCACAACCATCAGTCAACGTCTCACTCTTTTCTATCACTAGACGCCTCTTCCACATAAGGGAGGAGTGAACTGCTTTGTCTGCGGCTAATAGTTTTTTCAACTTCTGTAGGTGTCGCCACACTATGTAATCTGCGCTGAGAGAAGTGTAATAAACGCGGTACATGGCAGACAGTTTTGCGTAGGTAGCCCAGAAATCGAGATCAGCGCTATGTGCTTTTCCTGCGAAATGAGCCGTGGCCAGAGTTTTGGTCAAAGAGCCAACTACGCCAGCAATGTTAGCTCTATTGGTGAGAATTTCTTTTACATTTTTAACCTTGTAAAACTTGCGTCCACTCGTAGCACCAGCTTTGATTCGCCGCCATGCTCCTTGGCCTGCTGCTTCACGAAAACCCTTCACACTTTCGGTGATGGTGGGGATAGCCATGGTGCCAACAAAAGCTTCGACTGCTTCACCAAGGGCAACGGACTGTACCTCCTCTTTGACGGGATTTTCTGATTTGGGTGTACCAGTTGCTTTCAGTAAAGCGGCTGTCGTCAATTTCCGTGAAATGGCATTGGCACCCACTCCGCGGATTTGCCCTTTCGTTTCTTTCAGCCATTTCTCTAGCTCAGGTCCTTTCAGCTTTCTCCACTCACTATTGGAAAGAGACCTACGCTGCTTCACTGCAATCTGAATCTTGTCGCACTGCTTCTCTGCCTGACGTCGAGCAAGATTACCAGCTACTATGACATCTTTGCCTCTAGCTCTCGCTTTCTCTTCAGCCCTCTTTACAGCTTCTTTGATATATTTCTTACGCCACAAAACAATGGACTTTGCAGCCTCGTCGATATTGTCTCTGGCTGCTCTATAACTGGCCTGACTCAGGGCTGCTCTGTACGTGGATGGATCGAGATTTTTGACAAAAGTACGACGCACTTTTTTCTCCAGAGCTTTTTCTGCCAGTTCTGCACCTTTTCTTGCCAGAGTCGCAGTGCCTCCAGTCAAAGCAACTTCAACGACCACAGTAGCTGCTTCTATTGCGACCTGAGCATAAACTTTGTGGACAAGAGCATCACCGTACCGTTTGGCTGCAGCCTCTAGCTCTTTGGTCGGAGCGACCATCTCTTTGGCTAGAGCATAACGTTCTCTCGAGTTGGCAGAAAGCTCATCCTTTATGATGCCAATCTCACTTTCTACCTTTTGTATTTTCTTGCGATAAGCTTTCCTCAACAAAGCAGCCTGTTCTTCATCCAATTCCTTGTTCGTTTCAGGATGAAGCTGTTTCCATTTAGCTGAATAGAATTTGGTAGAACCAACAAAGAGTTCGACCTTTTTTACGTGGGCCGGCCCCAGCGAAGCAGCAATCTGCAGGTAATTGTCATATGCATTTAAGACCTCATCCTCTGCTTGCTGCGCCCTTCTGTTGGCTTTGTCTATGGAGGCCAAGGAAACTGCCCAGTTAGCCATCAGTTTGTCATCCAAGCGAACATCAACGACGGAAGCCAACTTGTCGTCTAACTTGCGCCTTTTTCGTTTTAGGACTCTGATTTCACGATCAATGGACTTCTTCTTTCTCTTCGCCTCAATAGCCCAATTGTTGAGCTTCTTGATAACACTGCGCAGTTCACTATCAAGAGCCCGCCAGAAATTATCCTCCACGTGTCGTCGATGAGGTGCCAAAATGTCCCAACGACGGCGTAGCTCTTTCCTTTTGGCAACCCACCCTGGAGGTGGTGAGATCCACTTGGCTCGTTCGTTATATTTCTGACCAACAGCTCTTGCTAATGCATCATATTCAGACATCAACCTGTCGAAACGTTTGTCTCTATCCAAAGAATCTGCCAGCTGACGCTGAACATCCTTCTCTATACTTGCAGCCTGAGAGATGGCTTTTTTTGCCGCCTTCTCTTCTGCTTTTGCTTTGGCAAATCTCTGTCGAGCTAGCTGCAAATCCTGTGGCAAGGGTACTCGAGCGAAAACACAATCTGTGGAAAGAGCAAGAAATACAAACAAAGTGAGTGTTGTCAGACATATATATTTCATAGCGGGCCTCCGCATTAAAAGCTGCATAGAACTACAACAGTAAGTGCCTGCTTACCCAAGGATTATTCTCAATCTATATGGGAATGAAACTTAAATGTGGATATGTGTGCGTACGCAACAATTTGTCCCCCCTTGAGTTTCCTCTGTTCACGTTATACCATCAGCGCGCGAGGGGATTGGAAGGAAAATGTTGTGTCCCAAGAAGCCACCCAAGAAAAACTACAAAAAATCCTCGAAAAGCTCGAGAACTGCGAAAAAATCCTATCTGAGCGAGCTAATGAGCCAGCAGCAAAACAGCTCGATGGCCACGAAGACATCCCAGATGATGGATCCTTTGAAAAACGGATGAATATCTTTGTGATGGTGATGAACGTCCTGGCAGCTTTGCTTACTTACGGATGTTATCTCTATCATCCTCCGCTTTTTCCTGTCTTTTTCGGCCTCTTTTTCATCTTCCTCATTTTGGCAGTAGGTCTAGCCATCGACGAGTATCTGCTCCCAGCTCGTACATTTAGAAGGATTTCTACAAATGCGACTGCTATCTCTATTTTTTGGGTATCTATCATCTACCTTGCTGTTTCTGGCGTTCAAATCGGCACCTCTATCATCTCCGATCCCTTTGGCGGAGAAGAAGGTCGCCGCAGTGGTGCAGCCTATGAAGCCAAAGTTGAAGACCAAGTCAGCACAGGCCTATACACACAAACCCACCAACAAGAAACCCAGAAAAAAGCTGTTGGCTCCAGTGCAACGAACACCACTACATCTAGCTCTGGCTCTCAAGGATAAAGAAGTTGTCGAAAGCCCCAAAGGATCCAATAAAGGCCACCCAATAGACAGTTGGCGTGAGGAATTCAGAATCAAACGACCAGTTCCCTGGTGCGCCATCTTCGGTTCAGTGAAATCGAAAAAAGGCAAAGTACTGCGTCCCAAAGTATGGTCCTGTGCCGCTCGAGATTTCGTAGTGAAAAAAAGAAGCTGGAAATTGGCTGATGTCATCTACGGTCGCTACACACCAAAACCTGGTGACTATCGTGTTAAAACACGCCGTGGTGGTAACCACATCGACATCATTGTCGAATGGGACGAAAAGAAAAAAGTAGGCAAAGTCATCGGTGGTAATGTGGCAGATCGTGTCATGCTACGTACGTTGTCATTGCAGCGCATGATTTCCGATGGCACCACTCACATCACAGAAGTGGATGGATGTCATCGTTATTGGCCTTTGAGCATTCCGGCAGAAACATCTACGACTGCTAGTGCGAAAGAAAACCTCAGCGAAAGTTGAAACAAATTCCTTTGGTTGGCTACAAAATCTAAACGTATACTGACTATACATAAACAGAAAGCAGAGGGAGGGGTTGATGTATAAAAAACTAGCAGTATTTTGTTTAGGGTTGCTCCTTTTCACTTCAGCGAAACAGTTGTTGGCTCAAAAAGCGAAACACGCAGTGGCGCGGAAAAACATCACCAAAACAGTAAAAGAGTTTGGGCAGCTAAAAACAACTCGAACAACAACCTACAATATCTCTTTCACCCTACCTAAGGGGACTAAGAACTATCAGATGCCCTTCGAAACGACAGAACCTGCTGGTCGTTATCGTTTTCAAGCCATGTGGAACCCGAGAAAAAGAATAGCAGTCGAGGTATTGTTGCCAAGCGGCGGGCGCGGACGTTTGATAAAAAGATTGAAGAATCTGCCTGGTGAAAACTTCATCAATGTGAAAGATATTAACCTGTCCAAAAATAACAAAGGCATGAAAGCTGCTATTAGAGCAACAAACACTTCCAGTTCTACAATAAGCGGTGAGATTTCAATAGAGTTCATGCCCCTTTCTGAAGTTGCCCAAAACGTTGAGAATCTCAATCTGAAGCATGACAAGCTAGCTGAGAGACAACGCGAGAGAATCAATAGCCTGGAAAAGCGCCTTGCAGCTATTGAGAGACAGTTGAAAACACTCACTGTCAAGTTCAACAGGATGGTGAAAAAGCTGGCCAAGCAAAAGTGAGTTAGACCTAATAGTGCTTCAGTGGAAGCTGAGAAAAACGGGGGTACGTACGGTCATTCTGCCGAATAAATTTATTCAGTTTTATCGGTACCCATAGTTTGCACAATACTTGTATATTTGGGTTTCCCGTACTAGCATTGAGAGCTACTTTTTTTCTCAAATTTGTGGGAGGCGCAAATGGTAGTAGTAGAGCGCCGTTGTTGGATATCGATTTTATTGCTTCTTTTTCTTGCCTTACCTGGTTGTAGCAAACGTAGATTACTTCCGTCTGAGGGCGTTGTTAGCAGCATAGCCACTGAAAGTAAGACTGAACTGCACGATACAAGTGAAGCAACTTCATTGAACCTCGAGGAGGCTCTCGAAATTGCTTTTACCAACAATCCCAATCTAAAAGCCTTGTCTAACGATAGTCGAGCAGCTCGAGCGCGGATCTCTCACGAGCGTGCCGAGGGCAAATTTCGTTTGGACCTAGATGCAGGTATTAGTGAGCATCATCTTGATCAGCGTTTGGTTATGCCAACGGGCAACGGTGTACCCACGGTTTTTGGTAACACTCTAGGTGTTGTGGGGACTGTTTTACGTGTACCCATTGATGCCAACGGCAAACAACGAGAAAAGGTTCGTTCTGCCAAAGCATCTGCTGAAGTAACCGAGCAGCAAGGTGAACGTTTTCGCCAAGAGCTAGCCTATGGCGTTAAGAGGGTTTTTTACGCGATTTTGGCTCAAAGTAACGTACTTGCTTCATTGAATTTTTCAACGAAGCAACTTGAGAAACATCGAGAGAGAGTGGCCAATTTGTTACAGGCCAAGAAGGTAGCCCACGTTGATGTTTTAAGGATTGACGTTCGCCTAGCAGATTTGCGTCAGAAAATCGTCTCAGAGCAAGGTGTATTGGATGTGTTACGCCACCGATTGGCTTATATGCTCGGTCGGCCACGTAACTCCTCTGCTCTGAATGTGGATGGTGAACTCTCGTCTGTTGAAAAAGAGAAACAAGTCTCTATATCTTTTGAAGAGGTTCTGAAACAGAGACCAGATTATCAGGCCAGTCGATTTAATCTCGAAGCAAACAAAGCACGTGTTCGCTCTTTACGTTCCCATAAAAAACCCGATGTAGAGATGAGGGCAAGTGCTGGACGTCGATGGATGATTGATCCCACAGAGCAACCAACTGGTACGGAAAAGGCTGAAAATGTCGGTTTTGTAGGACTCTTTCTTGATTTACCTCTCTTTGATAGTGGTCGTCTCGCCGCTTCTATCAAAGAAGAAGAAGAGAAGTTATCTGCTTCGCGAGAGCGTCTAGCGGCAGTGGAAGCAAAGGTTTGTTTGGATTTGGCATCTGCCCAGGCTGATTGCAAGACTGCCAAAGCTCGTGTGAAGGCAACGAAATCGTCCATCGCTCAAGCCAAAGAGAGTTTGCGTATAGCGATGGATAGACATGCTTTTGGTAAGGGGTCGTTGACAGATATTCTCGACGCACAGAGTGCGCATCTTGATGCTCAAACTAACTATGCTCGCTCATTGGCTTCTTTGCATACGGCTCTTGCTTCTTTATTGCTTGCTCAGGGAGATATGTAATGAATAGCATTTATGACTTCATCTTTATTACCTTATGTCTCCTATGCTCAGCTAGCTTCTCTGCGGCTGCAGAAGGTGATGTTTTTTCTTTGGCTGTCACAGGTGAAATTGTGGCTACGACACGAGTACGTCTTGGTTTGACTGCTCAAGGTCCCATTTCCTTTTGCCCGTGGCGTGAGGGGGATGTCATCGAAAAGAAAGGCCTTCTATTGCTAGAGATAAATAGGCCTCTATATAAAGCGCAAGTTGCAGTAGCCAAAGCTTCCTTGGCAGTTGCGCAGGCTAAGTTGAAAGAGCTCGAAGTTGGTGAACGTCCTGAGGTCATCGCCAAAGCCGCAGCAGCCGTAAAACGACTGACAGAAAGTGCAGCATTCAATAAGAGGGACTTGGCGCGAATTGAAGAGCTTGTCAAAAGTCGCTCACTGGCTGCAGAAGATTTGGAGAAAGCACGTGTGGAAGCAGTTGCCAGTTCGGCTCGACTGGCAGAGGCAAAGAGCCATTTGGCTTTGTTAAAAGCTGGTCCCACAAAAGAGGCTGTTAACGTGCAAAGAGCACTAGTCTCAGAATCAAAAGCCAAACTGGAACAAATGAAAGCAAAGCTTGCAGAAAGTCGTCTTCTATCACCCTGTGCTGGTGTGGTCACTGCCGTTCACGTTCGTCCTGGTGATTTGGCTGCACCAAATCAAACATTGATAGAGATGGTCGACTCAAAATCATATGTCATACGTTTTTCTGTTCCTGAAGCTTTCTCTTATTCTGTTTTTCAAGGGACAAAGGTGCAAGCAACACTTGATGCCCACCGTGGTCAAAAGTTTGAAGGAGAAATTGTCCGTCTATATCCAGAAATGGATACACAGATGCGTACACGCACCTGTGAAGCCATCGTGAAGGGGGCAGTCAAACTCGTTCCTGGAATGTTTGCACGTCTAGAGTTGGTTCTCGATAAAGAGGCCAAATAATGAGAATGACTCGTTTTGCTGTTGAACAACGTTTTTCAATGGCAGCAATCGTTGTTGCTCTGGTCGTTCTTGGCATCTACGGATTTTTTAGACTGCCAGTAGATTTTTTGCCTGACGTTACTTATCCCCTGATAAAAGTACACATATGGTGGCGTGGAGCCACTCCAGAAGAGATAGAGCGGAATATTGCCGATCCGCTAGAGCGTCAAATGTCTCAAGTGGATAATCTGAACTTTTTGCGTTCTTCGTCAATCGAGGGTCAGTACACGCTTCTGCTGAATTGTAGCTATGGCTCCAACGTAAATATGGCTTATCAGGACACTATCGCTGCAATGGCCCGAGCTGCGAGGAACATGCCTCCTGATATGGATCCTCCTGTAATTCTCAAGGCTGATCCTTCACAGCTTCCAGTTCTTCAGGTTGCGGTTTCTTCTCCAAAGTGGGATCTGATCAAACTGCGAACTTGGGTAGATGAATGGCTTCAAGATCGACTTGTTGCTGTTTCCGGTGTTGCGGGGACTGAAGTGGTTGGAGGATTACGCCGCGAGATAAGAGTGCAAGTTGATCCTGTTGCTTTGGAAAAGCATGGTCTCTCACTCAGTACACTTGTCAAATGTCTTGATGAAGAGAATGTTGAACGATTTGCAGGTCGCGTCACTTCACGAGGAAAAGAAATAATTGCTCGTACCATTGCCGAATTCCAAGATCTTGATGAAATTCGGAACATAGTGCTTTTACGCAAAGGCTTCTCTCGTGTTCGCCTCAAAGACGTAGCCTCAGTCGTAGACGGTAGCGAAGAAGCAAGGGTGATAACGCGACTAAATGGTAATCCTTGTGTCAAAGTCAGTATTCTGAAACAAGAAGGTGCAAACACTGTAAAAGTAGCCAAGGCTGTTACCAACCGACTAAAAAAGCTGAAAAAGTTCGTTCCCGCTGATGTCAAATTTGTGGTTTTGGAAAATCAGTCAGACTATGTAGGTGCAGCTGTCAGAGG
>CAZXTJ010000227.1:10261-11431 GCA_964643655.1 uncultured bacterium | reverse complement strand
AACCCTTGAGTTTCTTTTTGGTCTTGGCCACCTTCTTCATGGCTTTCGTTCCCACAGGTCCCCCTGGATCGTATTTGAGAGCATCTGCCCAGTGGCCCATGGCTTCATTACGTTTTTTCAAGAACCACATCACATTGCCCAAATAATAGTGATATTTGGCCTCCTGCGGTTTCTGATTGATGAGGTGCATGAAGACTCTATAGGCATATTGGAAATGCCCCTGCACTTGATAACAGAATGACAAGAACTCCCAGGCCTGATATTGATCCAAGTTGGTCTCGAGATAAACTTCTAATTTGGCTGTGACCTCTGGGCCAATTCCACCCAACTCTTTGATGTAGTTTTCCCAAGCCAATCTATCTTCAGGAAAAGCATCTTTCAGCATGAGAACCTGACGTTTTTTCTGCTTTTCCGTCAATTCAGGAGGAGGAGCGGGCGCTGCTGCCGGCTCAGCCGCCGGAGCGGCAGCTTCCGCAGATGTTTCTGCCTCCCCTGTGTCCCCGAGCAATTCAGCCAAACTGACAGCTTTGGGAGCTGCCTCTTCTGCAGGAGGTAAGAAGCTGGCCAATCCACCAAAATCGAAGGATGGCCCATCCTCGGCTGCTGGAGCAGGTTCTGGTGTCTCTGCTACGGGAGCTGGTGGAGTTTGTTCCACAAAAGCAGGAGTGGACTCTTGTGCAGCCTCTGGTTTGGCAAACTGCGCAGCACTCTTGGCTCGAATGAGCCCCTCGACAGCCTCGTCAGCAAAAGGACTATTGGGGAAATCGTGTAACAATCTATCCCATATATCCATGGCTTTTACAGGGTCACCAAGAGTCATATAGGTCTCTCCCAATCTGTACAAAGCCATATCAGAAGCCAGTTCGGCTTTGATGAGAACTTCATAAGCATCACGAGATTTTTCCCAAGCTTTGTCATCGAAATATGCATCTGCTAACAATGATAGAAGTTCGAGATTATCGGGCTCTTGGCGATAAGCCTCTTCTAGAGCATCAACTGCCGATACTGCTTCAGCCTGGCGTTTTGCTTCTTCTTCAGCAGCCAATCGTGCAGCCTCTTCAGCCTGACGCCGTGCTTCTTCTTCGGCAGCCAAACGAGCAGCCTCTTCTGCCTGTCGGCGTGCTTCTTCTTCAGCAGCCAAACGAGCAGCCTCTTCAGCCTGACGGCGTG
>CAZXTJ010000227.1:0-10161 GCA_964643655.1 uncultured bacterium | reverse complement strand
CTTCTTCAGCAGCCAAACGAGCAGCCTCTTCAGCCTGACGGCGTGCTTCTTCTTCGGCGGCTAACTGTGCGGCCTCTTCAGCTTGGCGGCGCGCTTCTTCTTCGGCAGCCAAACGAGCAGCCTCTTCTGCCTGTCGCCGTGCTTCTTCTTCGGCAGCCAAACGAGCAGCCTCTTCAGCCTGACGGCGTGCTTCTTCTTCAGCAGCCAAACGAGCAGCCTCTTCAGCCTGACGGCGTGCTTCTTCTTCGGCGGCTAACTGTGCGGCCTCTTCAGCTTGGCGGCGCGCTTCTTCTTCGGCAGCCAAACGAGCGGCTTCAGCGGCAATGTCGCCCACCTCTTCACTGGCAGCAGGCTGATCTATCTCAGCCGAGATTTCTTGGCTGACTATCTGATTGAGCTGAGCTTGTGTCTGGGCCAACTCTTCGTCATCAAAGTCAACGAGTAGCGCTTTGACTTTCGTTATTCTCGACTCTGCCTTGGAGGCAAACTTGTCATCGGCATGGTGCTCAATAATGTGGTTCCACAGAGAGAAGGCTGACTGATAGTCATCCATCTTGAAGTAGGTATTGCCTAGATAATAGTAGGCCGAGCAGGTTTCTGGAGCTAGCTGTATGAGTCGTTTGTAGGTCTCTTGAGCTTCTACCAATTGGTTGTTCGAGTAATACATGAAAGCCAACCAGTCCAAGAGCTTCGTATTGTCTGGCTCATCAACTAGCTGTTTTTGTATCTCTTCTATGCTGCCACCAGTTGCCTGGGCACCTGCTTGTGTCAGCAACTGTTCTTTGGCTATCTCTTTGGGACTTACTGCTGGTGCTGCCTCAACGACAGGAGCCGCAATCTCGACTTCTGGAGTTGCCAGTGGTTCAACTACTGCAGGTGGCGGGGCAAACAATTCATCAGCTGGTGTTGGAGCTTCCACATCAGGCTTTGCAATTGGCTCGACCACAGGTCCGGCTATCGGTTCTGCAACGGCTTCCTCCACCGGAGCGGCTGCAGCCGCAGCCTGCTCGGCTTTGATGCGTGCAAAGAGATCGTCAGCCTCATCTTGGTTCAGTTGGGGAGCTTCAGCAACTTCGGCAGCCACTGGTTCTGCCATGGGCTCTGCCACAGCCTCAGCCGGAACAGCTTCAAGTCCAGGATCACTTGCTTGTGCAGCAGCTTTTGCCCCAACTTGCATCCATTTGTTGAAGAGTTCATTTACTTGGATGAGGCTAGCTTTGGTCTTTTCCTTCATTTTGGCTGGAGCATTATCCATGGTGAGGACATGTTCCCAATTTTCAATGGCATCTGAAAAAAGACCGGATTTGTAATAACAGTTGGCCAAGTAGAAGTAATACTCAGGTTTGTCCTGTTTGCGTGTGATCAGTTTGACATAAAGCTCAATGGCCTTTTCGACGAGATCGTTCGTGTAATACATGAAAGCGAGCCAGTCCATGACTTGCTCGTTCTCAGGATCATTACGCAGCATCTCTTCGGCCTGTTCGATGCTTTCCTTGCCACCAGCTTCTTCGAAGTCACCAAGGACGGAACGTGTTCCTGTACGTTTTTCGGCCTGAACTTCTTTTATCTTTTTGGCGACGGCATCGAGTTCGGGTTCCAGCTCTTGGCCTTCTTCTCCCTCTTCGCCCTCACCTTTGGCCGCAGGTTGTTCACCTGTTGCCAAAGCCTCTTGTGGACCTGAATCGCGCAACTGTGTTCCAGTAGTATCTTCCAAGCGACTGAGTACTTGGTCCCTGAAACCAGCACGAGGATGATCCATAATGACACCAGGCTCTTCTGGGTAACCCATTCTTTCCTGGGCTTGCTGGCGCAATCTTCGTCTTTTGATGAATTGATGAATGAAATGGAAGGCCGAGAGGCTAACGGCAATGAGAAGAAAGAGCAAACCGCCCGCAACTGCGTGCGGATGATCTACGGCGTATATTTTTAATGCCTCTAAATAGCCGTTCACAACGCTCGTTTCGACAGCCATTTGATGTAGAAGCTGTCCTGTGGTAACCTCGGCGAGCAATGTAGCAATGCAAGGATGGTGACCACGCTATGACGAACCCACATTATAGTATATGCGCGTTCATAGTGATTACGCTCTTTACGAGTCCAATTTTGGGCCAACCAATACCTATTTTCGACAATGACCTCACTCGACTGGGCGCTTGTTATCGCGGCAGCGATTATGAGGGCGCTCTTGCTTGTTTGGATAAGCTGGCCCACGTTGCTGAGCCCATCAAGGCTCCTTTGACCGTTCTCAAAGCTCGTGTTTACGTTAAGATGGGAAAGTCCCAAGAGGCCATAGAGCTTCTTGAAGAGCTGCGCAAAGGCCAAGATCTCTCGGCCACTGGACAACTTGCAGCGACGACGCTCCTCGCGTCGCTGCAATACTCCGCCAAGCGTTACACCAAAGCTATCCCTCTGCTGCAATCGCTACTTACGACCTTTCCTCATCATAGACAGCGCTACGAGCTTCGATTCAAGCTCGCAGATGCGCTTCATCACGCTGGTAGAAAGCGAGAATCGGTGGAGGAGTTTTTGTCCCTCGGAGCTTCGAGATTACAAAAACGTCCAGCAAGACTAGCCTTCAAAAGACTATATCGACAGTTTGTGGCCAATTCCTTTCCTAGATCACTTAAGCAGGAGACTTGGCTCGATTGGGGCAGACTCTTACTGAAGAAACGCCACTATACAAAGGCCCTTGATGTAGTCGTGCCAATGATTGAGGCGGCTGAACCGAAAAAGAGGAGCAAGAAAAAGAAGAAAAAGTCCAAACTTTGGCGTAACGTGGGCAAGTTGTCTCCCAAATTGATGGCTGAAGCTTACATTTTGGGTGGTGAAATCGAACTTCGGCGCAAAAATGGTTGGTGGGCGCGCCGTCTCTTCCTCAATGCCACTAAACAAAAAGTGGGCTCAGCCACAAAAGCGAAGGCTCTTTTCTTGGCCGGCGAAGCCATGTATCGCATCAGCCTTTACGGACGAGCGAAGAAACACTATCGCAATGTACTTTCCAAATATCCCAAGTCGACTCACGCTGGGGCTGCTCTTTTTAAGTTAGCCGTCGTAGCCAAAAGAGAAGGCAAGAGCAAAACTGCCTTGGCCAATTACCAGCGCTTGGTGAAAAAGTATCCCAAGAGCTGGTTCTCGAAGAATGTTGCTTGGGAAATGGGTTTAGAGTATTACGAGCAAAAAAAATGGCGCTCAGCTGCCAAATCTTTTGGTGACTTCTGCCGTGTGGCCCCCAAAGACCGCCTTGTGCCTACTGCCCAATATTGGCAGGCCAAAGCCTTGAGCCACGCCAAAGATTGGACTGGCGTGCGTAAAACGCTCAAGTCGCTCCTCGAGTGGCCTTTGCCTGGTCTTTATCATCTGGCAGCAGTGCGTCATTTGAAGAGACCCAAATCAAAGGGTTTTCCCAAGGGTTTGCCCATGCCTCGTTTTGACAACTATGAGAATTCTTTGATGTTATTGGTAAATCAGGTACCCACAAGGCCCCGCAACGGTTGGAAAACCATGCCTGAACACTTGAGAAGCGACGTCATCGAGAGAGTAGCTCTACTTAAAGAATCATCCCTCTGGGAGCCTTTGGCTGATGAGTTAGAGCGCCTCGTCCACCTCAATAGTGGCTCGGGTCCTCTGCGTAACAACCTCGCTTGGGCTTACGAACGTTTGGGTGATTTCCCCGGAGCCATTGAACAAGGCGAAATCATTATGAGCAGAGACGAACCTTTCAAGGACATCGACCGTGGTCTCGTCCTCGACAAACTCTTTCCCCGTCCAGCACGTTTGCCTTTTAAAAAATATGCAAAGTCCTTCAAAGTGCACCGCCCTCTCGTTTACTCCGTTGCTCGTGAAGAGAGTCGCTTTGATCCCGAGCTCGTCTCTTGGGCTGGCGCTAAAGGTGTAATGCAGGTAATGAATTCCACTGGTCGCTGGATTTGTCAGCGCCTGAAGGTGAAGGGTTTTGAGCCAGAGCGTCTTTATGATCCCAAGCTGAATGTACGCTTGGGCTGCTGGTATCTCGACTATTTGGCCACACGTTTCAAAGGCCTTCGCGACGCATTGCTCTTGGTCATCAGCTCTTATAATGCTGGACCTGGCAATGTGAGTCGTTGGCTGAAAAAGTTCGATGGTGAAGGCGGTTTCGAGACCTTTGTCGAGAGCTGGCATCTGGAAGAGACACGCTTTTACGTCAAAAAAGTGGCTCGTGCCCTCATCTGTTATGAACTTCTCGATGGTCCCATCGACGGTTGATAAGGGCTTTAACTCCCAAATTCTGACAAAATTCTCAGGTTGACTTCACTTTTTGTCGATGAGATAGTTGGAACACACTGGGAAGGAGCCAGCAATGGACGGAATTACTAATCGCAATGTCCGAGAGAAGATGATCGAGTTCATCAAGACTCATTACGCAGGCGTTCTCGGTACAGATCTCAAGTACCTCGAAATGCCAGGCGGATTGGATATGCTTCACAAGAAGTACTGCCGCCGCTCGTAGTGCAGTCCCTGTCGGGACGATTGTTAAACGACCCCTGGGTCTTGGCGATTACAAATCGTCGATGTCCAGGGGTTCGTCATCGTCATCATCATCGAGATCCAAAGGCATATCCGTAGGCGGCGGTCCCGTTACAGGCGGTGGACCATCCGTTATGGGCGTTGCATTTGGTGGAGCCAGCGGATTACGTGGTAAACCCGGTGGTGGTGGTTTGGGCGTAACTGGCGGTGACGTTGGTTTCACAGTAGGTTTTGCAGTCGCTGGTGGTGGAGCGGGCCCTGCTGGAGGTCTCTCCCCTTCCCCACGCCAATATACGTTTCTCAACCATTCGTGCAGGTCTTTCGGTTCACCCTCTTTGAGTTGACGAAGTCGATGATCTCGCAAAACGACTTTGGGAAGAGCTTTGCTCAGCTCATCTTCTTTCATATGGTGCCAACCTTGGCCAGCTGTCTCGAGGACATAACGACCAGGGGCTCGATATTTCTGCTCGGCCAAACCTGCAGGAGCACCACCAAATTGGCAACGCAGAGCAATCTCTCGCCACTTACCATCACGCCTTTGCTCAGGAGTTCTGTAAACGAGACGAACGCGGCTTTTCAGATTTCTTGCTACGATGACATACAAAGCTTGTAGCTGAGCTGCCGTAGGGGCAAAAAATGAAGCACCGCCCGTATGTTTGGCCATGGCTTCCAATTCAGGTTTGGAAACGAAACGACCAAGACCAATGGTGAAAAGCGGCACTTTTTCCTTCTTCGCTCGTTTGATTACTTCCTTCAGACTGTGGCGCGACAGATGTGCAGTTCTCTGTTCGTTTTGGTCCGTACCATCTGTGAGAACGACAACAACTCGCCGCCCATCTTGCTCTGACACTTCGAGCACTGAGCGATAAATGGAGTCATACAAGGCTGTGGGGCCCCATGCTTTGAGAGTGCGCAGACAAGCCTCTAACTTCATCTTTTCATTGGTGAAAGGACAAAGAATTTTCGGTTCATCACTAAAGTCGATGATCATTGTCTTGTCTTGAGGTTCGAGCAATTGCACAAACTTGGAGGCAGCCATCTTCATGTGTTCGAGAGCGTCGTACATGGAACCTGAACGGTCGAGAAGTAAAACGACAGAGAGTGGAGTCTGATCCATCGTTACCTCTTCGATACGGGCATTGCGGAGGTTCTCTTGGACGATGAAGTTTCTCGAGGAGAGATTGACGACTGAGCGCCCCTTGGGGTCGACAATTGAGAAGGTCATCTCTACATAGGGGTAGCGAAGAATGTCGATTGTATGCAAATCGATGGTGAATGAAGGCAGGGCTGCAGAACAAAGCCCTCTGGCCAGAAAGACCAGGAGAAAGAAAAGCCACATTGCTCTCATTGTCTTACGCATTGCTCTGATTTTATACCAAGAAGGGATCTAGACGTCCACCCTTGAAGTCGATTATCTGGTAGACCTTCACCTTTTCAGTCTTACCCTTGACTGCCACCTCGTCAACAAAACAACCTTCCACTAAATCCTCGACGAGTAACCAAGTTGCCTCTGAGACGAGAATTTCAGCTTTGAAGGTTTTGTTCAATCCCTCCAAACGGGCAGCTAGATTGACTGTGTCACCAATGACGGAATAGTTGAAAACCTCGTCGGAACCAATGAGACCCACCTGACAGGGGCCAGTGGCTATGCCAAAACCGATTTTGAAAGGTGGCCATTGTGAACTCTCTTCTCTTTCTTTCGCCAATTTTCGTGTCTCGTGAATCATTTCTATGGCAGCGACTACGGCTCGACGAGCGTGATTTTGTTGTTCTATGGGAGCTCCAAAAAAGGCCATGATGGCGTCACCAATGAACTTGTCCAAGGTGCCTTCGTATTTGTGCAAGATGGGCAACATACGATTGAAATATTCGTTCAACATTCCTGTAACATCTTGGGGCGAATGTTGTTCACTGATAGTCGTAAATCCACGAATGTCGGAAAAGAGGATTGTGAGCTCTTTCCTCTCTCCGTGCAATGCAACCTCTTCCAATTTCAGTAACTCTTCAACGACTTGTGGATTGATGAACTTCTGGAAGATGGACTTACGGCGGGCAGCCTCTTTTCGTTCTTCATAAACTCTGAAAGCCAAAAATGCGCCGGGGCACAAAACGAGCAGAAGCAATGGGGCAGCCAAGGGCAACCAAAGAAGCTGCGCCATGGCAAAGAATGAGAGAAGCACATAACCAATGGTGACGCCTCCCCAGAGCAACACTGAACGCTCCAAGGAGAGTGTGCACAATCCCATGGCAACAATGAGATAAGGAAAAAGAATGAGAAGCTCCCAAAGGGGAGACTCCAATTGATTTACCCATCGACCTGTCATCAATGTACGTACGGCAGCAGCGTGGATCTCTACTCCAGCCAAATAACGACCAGCGAGGTTATTGACTGGACTGGCATAGAAGTCCTGATCTGCCTGAACCATGGTGCCAAGGAGATAAGTCTTCAATGAGCCTAGTGTGCCTTTGGGAATGGCAACACCATTGTCTCCCTCTTTGTTTCGCAGAATGCCAATACCTTCCACAGAGGGAAGTTTGCCACTGGCAGAAGCTCTTTCACCAAACTGAGCAAGAGGGTATCTCTTGCCTGAAGGAAGTGCGAGGAACTCACCTGTTGTTTTGCCAACTTGTTTGCTCTCAATCGAAAAGTGAGCTCCTTCTCCTCTTTTTTCGAACTTGCTAATGGGCAGCTTCGCCCCCTCGACCTGCAGCTCTTTTTCGCCCTCTGTGACAACAATCTGCCACTGTCCTTCTGGAGTCTCTTCACTGCCACGCCACATTTCGTAGCTGCCAAGGGGTAACTTCAGTCCCTCGAGCTCACCCTTCTCATCAGCTTCATAAGTTCCTGAGTAAGACCAGGCTCCAGCAAGGGCCGACAGATCAATTTTGAAAAGAATCTCTTTCCTATCACCCTTCATTCGAGGCATTCCGCGCAAAGTACCTTCATCTTCTCTCGAGCTCAGTGAAGAGAAAGAAAGACGACTAGAGGGCGAAAGCTGATTGCCATTTCTACCCAAAAGTCCCTCTGGAAAGGTGGTCACAATCTGGGCGAGTTTTTCACTCTTTTGCCAAGCAGATAAAGACAGACGAAGACTGGTTCCGCAAGAAGGAAAGACAAAGTTCTCAGCCTCTCTACCCTGCCATTGGGGAGATAAAGAGAGCGACCGGACCTGCAGCTTTTCACCTGCTTTTAGTCCTTTGACCTTTATCTCCCTTTTTCTCTTGGGCAGAACAAATGCAAATTTTCCATTCTCCTTTGCTTTCAAAGAGACCACACCACGATAAGAAATCTCTTTGTGGCATATGGAGACTATTCCTGTCCCAGGCAACAAACCAGATACTGCGAAACGTCCTCTATCATCGGTCCTTGCCTCACCAAATCGTTTGCTAGGAACTGCAAACAAAACAAAAGCTTCTTGAACTGGATTGCCTTCAATGTCTAGGACCTTGCCTCTTGCCATGACTTTACCTGCAGAATGAACTGAAGGTAGTGACATTGTCACTACTCCTTCTTTGACAGAAAGGATGGGGTTTGAATGGCGAAGCAGAAGGGAACGTTCGTCAGCTGCATCGACCAAAGAGATGGTCTTCACCTTGGCAAAACCGTCGAGATTGATGTGCAGCACAGGTCCCATTACATTGTAAGTGTGCTCAGTCAGCGAAATGGCAGGGGCCAACAAAGGCCCTAAAGCGGAGCTCACTCCATGTGTCTCTAAAAAAGCTCCCAATGAAAGTGCTTCATCATTTTCCCAGCGTTTGGGCCAAAGCTTCTTTCCTCTGGTTTTGGCCATTAAAAATCGCAGAGCCATTTCAGCAAAAATGGCAGCCACTTTTTGATCTTTGAAATTATGTTGGTGCTTGCCCAGTGCCTGAAAGGCAGCCAAAAGTTTGGGCCACTCTTTTGATTTGCTGAAAGAATAACTCCCATAGAGATTGCTTCCTTCGCGCTCACCAACATTGTTTCGCACCTCACGAAGGAATGGAGACAGTGATGAGACCAAACTCTCGATAATCTGTTTCTGCTCCTCCTTGGGCATAGTAGACCAGCCGTCTTTGAGGCAACGAGCAAGATAAACAGCTAGAGCAAATGAGGGCACCATTTTCTCCTCACCAAGGGCTGGATGAGGACGATAAAGAGTGATGGAACGAACGACGCCCATCTCGGCATTCACATTGATGAAACCTTCGGACAAACACTCTCTGGCAAACATGGGCAAAGGTCCACGATAACGAGTCAGCAACCCAAGGTCTTTGTCCTCTTTGACGAATATGCGGGAAGCCAAAATGGCCGCAGGCCCAGCAGAGAGACTCTGGGCCAAAGAGACATCGGTTTTCAGGCTCTTAGGCGAAGTACCACCTCTGTCTTCGAAGAGGATGTCGAGCCCGAGGACGTCACAACCACTCTGCCCAATGTTACGTAATGCACCTTCATAGAGTTCTCGCGGCCAAAAAGGCAAGTCCACCTCTTCGTCAGAGCTATCGTCTTTGACGATGAGGCCAACTTCCTCTCCTCCTAAATTTGGGTCGCAGGTGGCGGCCAGACGTATGTCATAAGAGAGCCCTTCGAGGTATAGAACTGGACTCACACCGAGAGCCATCAAAGGTATCAAGAGGGTCAATACGAAAAGAGGCAATATCAAAGCACGGAACCAGAGACGCTTGGTGAGCCCCCCTCCCCCCGTTGCGCCACTTGTCACGGATTGCCCTCAGGGTGGAAGAGTCGCATACCAGGAGGTGTAGGTTTCTGAGCAGGACTATCGATGAATGCCTGCAGTATAGAGCAGCGCAACTTGGCTTGCTGCAAATCAGCTCGTGCAAAGTTCTTCACTACACGGCAATATTCACGCAAAAGAACACGTTCAGTAAAAAGATCCTTTCGTCGCGGATATAAACCTGCAGGCCAGAACTTGGCCCTCACGCGACGATGAAAGGATTCTTTGAAAACGGTTCGCCACCAAGGGAACCTTGAATAAATATAGTCAGCCTCTTCATCACAGGCAGCTTTCACCAAATCTGCAACCTCTACCAAGTTGGAAAGGGTGTCCCTCTCAGCCCTCTGAGCTTTCAACATAGATTGCAATTCGGCCTCTGTCAGCGGAGCCATATCATCACAGAATGAGAGATAAGCATTTTTAGTCGCCCTCTTGGCAAGCAAAACATCGTGGAGATAACTATGAAAATAGAGCTTTCGACGATTGATTGAATAAATGTAGGCAGCCAAGGGATGGACATCTGGCTCGTTCCAAATCCACTTGATTTCATTGAGGCGCAACACTAGCGCTTCGAACTGAGCTACCATCCTGACTCGTTTGCCATAAGCAATACGATAAAAGTCGTCAGCCATCTTGAAGAAGGCTCTCGTTCTCATTTTTCGAGCAGCCATCCGTATACGTGTGGGTAATCGTTTTGCATCACGAACGAATGGTTTGGGAATACAACAACGGGGTAATCCGCGCAGCAGTTCGTCAAAGCGGCGCAAATGATAATAAACCTCTTCCTCAACGTCTGCCATGTCACGCAAACCTTTGAACAAAGAGGCAGGTTCCACCTTGATGGCCTTTTGGAAAAAAAGCTCTCCACACCAATCAACAAAACGCCTGCTGAACTGTTTGCGTTCGTCAACAGTGTACAAAGGTGTAAGGACAAACCTGTTCAAGC
>CAZXTJ010000226.1:0-11432 GCA_964643655.1 uncultured bacterium | reverse complement strand
AAGCTAGACCGAGCTGCATCCAACATAGGATGTCTGTCCAATTCCCTTTTTTCGAGGATAGAGCGTTTCTCTGCCAACCAATCGAGGAAACTTCTGCCATCAACGTTCATCAAGGCAATCTTGGCTTTTTCGACGTCCCCAACACCCCAAGCTTTGGCAACTTCGAACTTGTGGCCTTTAGCTGCGAGAAGAACCATACCTTCTTTGACACCTATGGCTTTGAGAGAGCGTTCGTAACAGGCTGCAAATGCCGATAGAGTACGAGCTTCCAAGAAACCTGCTAGCAATGAGCGTTGAAACTTATAGACCTCTCTCTGCTCTGTCACTCCTTTTTTGCCTCTTGTTCTCTTCCCTTTTCGGCCAAGGCGAACTTTGGCACTCTTTTCAAGGAATTTTTTTCTCGTTGCCTCCAAACGCCGCACTTCGCGGGCAAGGAAATTAGTCTTCTCTGCTTCGCTCTTGACCTGGTCTTGTGCTCCTTTGGCACTAAAATGAACGGCCAAAACAGCGATGACGTTAACAAACATCAATTGGCCGGCATGGAAATGCTCAGCCCCTGTGATGGCTGTCGTGATGATGATGAGGACGACACCAATGGCGCAGACCAACAAGGGTTGCCCTAGAAGTGGCCCACCAATGAGAGCCAAAGCGACGACAACAGGCCAGAAGAGAACACCTTCGAGCAAGGCACCACCCAAAACTAGACCACCTACTAAATTGGCCAGATAAGCAGCACTTGCCATCAACAAAAGTAGGTTATAGAGACCTTCAAGGCGTTCTTGGGCTTTAAAACTCATGGTCATAAATGCCCCCTAACAGCGCCTTTTCCCAAACGCATCGCTGCAGCAGCTGTGCGCAGAAGATCCATGATCGCTTCAACACCCTCTTCATCCAACTCTTCGCCAAAACCAACGAGCAAAAAGGCACAATCCTTTTGTCCCAAGGGAAGAGGTGCTCCTGCACTGATACGAAGGCCATCACAAACCATCAACTCGCTGGGAAAGCGCAGAGGAGCCATTCCAGACAGAAGTGCTCGGAAGGGCTCTTGTGAAGGAACAAATCGGCGCCCCTTGAAACCTTCTAATGCTTTAGGAGCAACACGAGCTAGTACGAGTTTCCCTTTGCGCAGATAAAAGAGCAGTAGTCGTCCATCTGGCAAAAGGTCCTGCAAAGTATCAAAGAGATGAGACACTTTCGTCTCCGAACCACCAGGCTTGAGAACCACCTTGGCAAAAGAGAGCAGAGCAACAGAACGAGCAGAGATTCGTACCCTACTTTGGTGATAACTCGTTTGGTCAGGAACGTTGAATCTCAGCCGTTCAACTATCTCCTCTAACTTGCGAACCCTCACCTGCCTCTTGCGAACGACAGCTTCCAAGTCTCTCTTTTCTTCCTCCATGGCGTTCATTCTGGCAGTGGCCACATAAGCCACAGAAATGAGGAAGAAGGTCGTGACGACTGGTCTCCAGCCAAAACCATGCCAGACAAACCCAGAAGCACCAACTCCCAAAGCCATGATGAGAGAAGGCCTAAAACCAGCCCACAGAGCCAGTAGTACCACAGCAAGTAGAGCTGAAACGGAAACGGGTGAGGCTATGGTTGTGAACTGCATACCCAGAGGCCCAGCTAGGACAAGAACAACCGTCGCCAATATCAAGGCTACGGCTTCTTTTCTAGCCTGCTGAAACCACAGGCTCAGCCAAGACCACAAAGCGTTCAGAACTTATCCCTCATTTCACGCACCAGCGCAGAGAAGCCCCAGCAAAATGGAGTTGAACTTGGAAAGACTCGAATCAGAGCGACTGGACATCACGACAGGCACCTTTGCACCGAGGACGAGATGACCATACTCAGCTTCAGTGAAGACAGCGATAGTTTTAGCCAAAACGTTGCCTGTCTCAATGTTTGGCACTATGAGCAACTCCGCTTTTCCAGCTACTGGAGTCTCACGCTTTTTCACTTCAGCAGCTCTTGCAGAACAAGCAATATCAAAAGAAAGCGGACCTTCAGCATAAACTTCAGCATCGCTATCATTGAAACTTTTGGCCGCTGCTGCTGCCATGACAGTCGCTGGCATTGCCTCTTTTTCAACCTCTAGGGCCGCCAAAAAAGCAATTCGCGGTTTTTCATAACCGAGTTTGTTCATGACGGGCAGACAGTTTTTTGTGATCTTCACAAGGTCTTCTGCCGTTGGAGTCACACACAGAGCAGGGTCGCTCATACCAATGAGCTTGGCTTCTGGCAACAAAGGCTGTTCAATGACCATGATGTCGCAGAGGAGGCTCTCTGGCTCGCGCAGGCCCTCTTTTTTGTCCAGAACAGCCTTGATGAGCTCAGATGTCTGCAATCGACCCTTACCGATGAGTTCAGCTTTACCCTCGCGAATCAAGCTGACGCCAAGTTTTGCAGCCTTCTTGCAGTCTTCTTCCTCAATGACTGTAAAATCATCAAGAGCGCTTTCGTCGCGACCCAACTCTTTCAAAGACTCAATGAGTCTCGCTCGTGAGTCGATTAGAGTGAATTGTGCCAATCCCCTCTTTTGCGCCTCGAGAGCAGCTTCCAGGATACAAGTGTTTGCAGCAGCAGGTACGACGACCGTTCGTTTAGGAAGTGATTTGACCTTTTCTTCGATCTCTCGAAAGGAGGTGAGCATTTTTAGCCTTTCAGGACTGTTGGTGAAGAGCATTCCCCATACATACCGCGCGTATCTTGTCATGCTTATATAGAGATGTCAACCAGTGGACGGATGAATGAATGAAGAGAGCTTTCTGCATATTTGCTGAAACATTGTCACACTATCTCCGCCAGCATTGATGTTTCAATTTGCGACAGAGAATGCTGTTGTTAGTAGCATTTTGCGACGTAACTCGAACAATCGTGATAAAAACCAAGCTTTAAACAAGTTAGGAACGAACCGTGCTAGCTTAATTGTCAGAAGGGAGCGTAAAAATGCTCTACAAATCTGCTCGTTTAGTTTTGGTCCAAACAATACTGCTGCTACTTTTTTCATCTGTTAAAACTCATGCAGCAACACCCAGTTTCGCCCATTGCCGCACCTTTGCGAAGAAAGTCAATGCTACTTGGGATACCAACCAAGCACTCGCCCTAGTATCGGAATTCATCAAATTCGAAGAAACTGGTATATCTAGTATCTATCATGCACCACAAGAAACAGCTGTTTCACCATTTAGCCAACCTGAAAGACCAACTGCAGCAAATCTTGGAGCTGACGCATGGATTGAAAGAATAGACCCACGCTACATCATTATGCGATCATCAAGTGGGGCAAAATTCTCAGTCACCATTGGCCTAGTCATAATGACTAGTGGCTCAAATGTAAAATTACTTCGTTTTACTGAACCACTCATATCACGACAAGAATTCTTGGCAAATGTCTATAATGAACGCTACATCAATGATTGGTTCGCAAATGCAGGAGCAAACGCAACCAACCAATCACTCATGGCTGCAGGCCAACCTGGGCGAGTTGCCTTCGACTATCGTACAGCATTTACCAGACTCTACCGAGAGCAGATACTTTCAGGTCCAACTTCAGGTGGTTTGGTTGAAGAGCAACCCAATAGATTTCTGTACTGTAGACCTCACGAAGCCGCATTCGAGTTAACACTGGCGGCTGACGGAAAAGCTTTTTATAGCTGTCTATTTCTACCATCGTCAACTTACGATTTGGAAATAGGCGAAATGAGAGCTTTTGAGATGGGAGGCTCTGTTACAACAGGAGAAACCTATGAAACTCATGCATTTAACCTCACAGAAGGGGAAATCTCAGTTGAATCTCTAGAGAGATGCCCAACTTCTGTTGGTGGAATGGAAGTCAATCTTAGAGGAAATGATATTGGGCGAGCATACCTTGGAGTCATTTATCCGAAGAGCTCAGCAGAAAGAGCTGTTGCAGTTGCAACTAGCTTCGGCGATGGGACATTCTGGGCACACTTACCTGATTGTTTGCCTTCTACATCTAAAGACGAGATTGAGATATGCCATTTGCCTATTCCCCGCTATACACCGCCTTCACCACCACCAGGAGATGACGATGACGACAGTAGTGGCGGTGACGATGGTGGAGGAATGTCCTGGGGAGACGATGGCAGTTGCGACGGTGGTTGCACAGAAGATGTAAATGATATCGATGGAGATGGCGACAGAACTGAATGTCGAGACAAAGCCGAACAAGACAAAGCTGACGCTGAAGCTGCTGCTGGAGATGATGACGACGACGATGATGATGATGATGATGATGATGACAACGGCGGCGGAGGAGGAGGTGGGGCAAAATGAAATTGATGATAAAAGACAAAACGAGAAAAGCCTTCTCGCTCATCGAGATACTGATTTCAGTAGCATTATTGGCTGTTCTGGTCATTTCTCACCTGACACTCACATACAGCGAGGCAGTCAGTGCGCGAGATGTTGCTGATAGGATAAGAGCAACTGCCCTTGCTCGCAATGTATTGGCCGTAATGGAAGCTGAACGAAGAGAACGTCTCGTGAGAAACGAAAAGGGGGCTGCTCCAGTAACGGTAGATCCTCTCGCAGATAGTGAAGTGAAAAAGTTATTGGGTGTTCCTCTAGAGTCTTGGGCTACCAACCGAAAGGCTGTGACTGAGGTCGTCTGGCAAGCAGCACCAGATGGCAATGCTTCCGAGCACATTGCTCTTCTGAGTTGCACTGTAATTTGGGAGGCAGCTCGGGGCCATCAACGAAGTCTTAGACTGAGAAAGGTGGTAGCCCGATGAAGATACGTAGAAATCAAGAGAGTCGTGGTATAGCGCTTGTCATCATACTGTTATTGCTTCTGCTCGTAGCTTTTACGAGTTTTATGATGGCAACCTTTGGCTCAGAAACTCGACATCAAATTGCTAAGGCAGAGCATCGAGTTCGCTGTAGCCTTGCTGCAGAATCTGCTCTTTCTGAGGCCCGTGAATCCCTACGTTATACTCTGTTGAAGTCAGAAGACCAATGGGGAAGCTTTCTCAAAGGCCTGATACCTCCTTACCCTTCAACGACTGGTGGTTCAATGGTTTTGACACCAACAGTATCCAAAAGGATCTTCACTGAAGATGGTTTTGATGTTAGTGACGTTCAGATTACTTGTGTCCATCGTCGAGGAGGAAAAACATGTGCACAGGGCCTTCTTGGATTGGCTGTAGAGGTTTGTGGTCATGGACTGAAGATTACTTACAAACAAAGACTCAGATTTAGAGCTGGCACTCTTCCAAATCCTTTGAGCGCAGGACTGGCTTTTCGGCCAACCGCCAAGTTGTTGCCAGGACATGAATCAGTCATGTTCACTGGAGGTACGTTATGAGGAATAACCGACTTAGAGGCGTTTCTCTCATTGAAGTCATTCTCGTAATTGGATTGGCCATCCCTTGTTTTTATGTCTCTTGGCAAGCAGTGATTTCGGCTAGGCAGGCAGAAGCACGAATGGCTGCGGCTGCGGCTGCAAGATCTTCAAGCATTTTCGAAAGTTATTTACGACAGGATCTGGCCTGTCTTGATCAAAGTAAGGGGATAACAGCCTGTCAGTTGGATACTGATGGAAAGGCTCTATTACTTCATCTTGCGCTTTTTGAAAATGACAGTTCAACCATTTCCAAACGTGTCACGCGAAGGTATGAACTAAAAAAATTCAGTAATCCTGCGAAGGTCAACACTTACTCCGTAATTCGAAAAGGTGATGACATTGGCAGCAGCGTACTTGGCGGCATCTTGCTCGAAGATTTGGCTTGCACGTGGATTGGTTCGAAGAAACATGGCTATTTCCGTTTTGATTTCACAGCCTTAGATCCTGGTTTACAAAGAGACAAACAAGGCGATCTTTACCGCCACAACAGCTCTGTAGTGGCATCAATGCCTTGGTTGACACCTAGCCTTCGTGACTTTGACTACACGTCTAACCCACCGAAGTAAGTTATCCAATGCGTACTTTAGACATTATTCAACATCGCTATGCCCATGGTGACACATTACAAAAGGCATACCTCTTACGCCAGATTGGCAAGGCGATTGGTGATTTCGAAGCAGTACAATTAAAGAGCTTTTTACTGTCTGCTACACATCAGGCGCAAAATCCTGTAGTCATTCAAGAAGCTCGAAGAGCATTAAAACAAGAACAACTTCGCCAAGTACGTGAATTGCATCTAGGAGCAAGCTCAGCAAAAAGCGGGACTTGGTCAAATCACATATTGAATGCCAAGTTCAAAAATTGCCTGGAACGCTTTAAAAAAGCCGCTTCAAAAGAGGCCGCAGGATTATCTACAGTTAGTCTTCGTTCTCGAGCCTTTACATTGATTGAGTCAGCTGTATCACCAATATTAAAAATAGCTAAAGGACAAGGTTCACTTGCCAATTCAGCAATTGAAGTCCTAGGCAGCTTTCCATCTTCATCTTGTAGTGATGTTGTGGCTCAGTTTCTCAATGAAACGAGCAAGGCCAGTTCGGCAATTGAGGCACTGCGTAGGCAACAGACAGAGCGTGCACTTGCTCTCTTGCTTCAATACTTCCATAAAGAAGGAGCCATTTCTGCACAAGCACTGTCAGCAATTGCTGCCTTCCCTACCGATGAGGCTCAGAGTGTCGTCCTGCAAAACTATGCTCAATGTGAACCTATGACCAGAATTTCTCTAGCAAGCTCCATCACCGGTCCGCACACGGCAACAGGGAAAAGAGTAATCGAACTCTTGTTGAAAGATGATCTAGCTACTGTACGTCTCATTGGTGCTGACATACTGGCCAAACATCCATGCAATGAATTGACTCCTTCCCTAGTAGAGTTGTATGAGACGAGCAGTAGGGATATTGTCCGGGAAAGTGCAGTGAATGCTCTTGCTATTGCAAGAGGTGCAGAGGCAGAGGCTACTCTCATTCGAGCGTTAGCTGATCCCGCCCCCTTTGTCAGGGCTAGTGCAATAGAAGGAATGGTCCGACGAGGTATAGATGGTGAAGTAATACAGGATTATCTGCTAGATGCCTCAAGGGATCCCCATCCCACCGTGAAAGCCAATGCAATCCTAGCTATGGCTGTGTCCGATGGCGCTAAAGCTTATGAACGTTTAGTCACGCTTCTGCGCCAACCATCGCTCTTTGCTAGAGCAACAGGCGTCTTCTGTTTGGGATACATGCAGACAGATCGCTCACTGGAAATCATGGATTTTCTTCTCAGGCAAGAACCAAGTATGATCATTGCTGTGCAAGCCACGAAAGCACTAGCCAAATACACTGGAGAACGCGCAGTAGAACTACGTTTGAGTCTTTTAAAAAGTGAGCATACAATTGTAAGAGCATTGGCCGCTAGACAATTGGCAACTCTACCTGTCGAGCGTCCAGAGAGCACTTGTGATGAGTTAATCGAGGCTAGCAATAAAGAGAGAGACGAAAAGGTACGAGCCGAGATTTGCCACGCTATCGGTCGGCTGAGCAAGAACGTTGAATTGATGACAAGCTTTCTAAAAGACAAGCCAGCTATCATCTCATCAACTATCGAAGCATTTGAGGCTAGTGACACCGTTTTGTTCATTGGCTTTATCGAGGGACTCATTGAACACAAGTGCCCATCTGTTCGCAATCGAGCAGCAGTTTTGCTTTGGCGAATGGGTGAAACCACAGTCATCAACAAGCTTGCCGCAACTCTCTCAGGGAAAGATATACGAGAAGTGGCAACTAGCCTTGGTGCCATTGAAATGGTTGCTTCTACTCTGGACTGGCTCAACAACAGTCTGGGCTTCCGTCTGCTTACTGCAGAACTCATTGATGTGAAAGAAACGACGGAATATGGGCGATTATCAAAGGACGGGGCTGCAGTAGACTCCTCATTTGATTTCCAAACTTCTTTCTTTGAGGAGATGCCAGATGTTGACATACAGACTAGTCATTCCGAAAAAAAATTGGAAGTACGTATAGAGAATGTGATTGGACTGGCTTTGGAACAATTCGTCGACGAAGCTTCCACTCAAGCCTGTGCTCTCGTCGAAGATACTCATGACATTAGGACCTATTTACTTTCCGCTCAATTGTTCTCTGAGCAAGAACGTTATAGCGAGGCTGCAGAAATGCTGTCACAAGCGCTATTACGTAAGCGGATGGTCGTTCTATTACTTCGCTTGGCCCAAGCTCGTCGAAATCGTGGCTGTACTGATGAAGCTCTAGAATTGACTGCAGAAGCATATGAGGCAGCTTCCGCTGAACTGGGACAACTTGCCGACTCCCTACGTCGTCTATTGAGTATTGAAAACGGAGAAGAGTTACCAATAGCTCTCAATATGCACGAACTAGATTTGTCTACTCTAGATAGGCGTCTTGGTTTGTTACTCGAGCATAGTGGCGATGATGCAGAGGCTTATCAACGGCTAATGCTCAGTCATATCCTTTCTCCTAGAGATCTTGATGTTTCTAAAGCTTTGGCAAGAGTTGCAGTCCGAACCAATCAATGCGAGTTTGCGATAGTACTCCTTTCTCGCTTACTCACTGCTTCAATTGAGGCAGGTGGGCTAATTGAAGCAACAAGTAAAAGGGAGGCACTCGTATTGCTGTCTCGTCTTCCCAGAACACGCGACATTCTCAATGTTTTCGAACAAGTCAAAGAAAATGACTCTGACGATGATGTGAGGCAACACGCAAGGGCTTGTTTTGAAGCAGCATCATTTTTCTTCAGCAAGAATAATGAAGAAAGTGCTGACACTGATTGCAGAAAATCGACAGAACTGAGAATAAAGGCTGTTGAAAAGCTGCAAGGTGATATGGAGATATCACAACTGTTGACCACTGTCAGAAAAAACGATGATCCTCGATTGTTGACAGCTGTCATAGACAAAGTAAAAAGCGGAACCAAAGTGAATTGGGCTATGTTGCAAGACTATCTTGCACACAATGAACCACGCGTCCGTGTAGCTGCCGTAGAAGCCATAGGAAAAACTAAGGATGCCCTTGTTTGGCCAATACTTGTACCTCTTCTAGATGATTCAAACAAGACCGTACGGCAAAAAACTATGACTGTTCTAAAAGGGCAGGACGAAAGAGGCCTGAGAGACCAACTAGAGCAAATGGGACATTCAACAGCTCTTTCAAGACGAAGAAGGGCATATGAGTTCATCACACAGATAGATGAACGCTGGACTGTTGAACTTGTATTGCAGATTGCTGAACACGAACCTTCCTTTGAGCTGTTCAGTGACTACTGTGGATACATTGCCGAAAAAGGTGATGAGCAAGCAGCTGCAGTTCTTGCAGACCTGACAGATACAGTTGGTCCACGAAGAGCGCCAATATTGCGAAATGTCTTGAAGCGTTTGTCCACTCGTCTGAGATTGACGCATGTAAGACTGAACGAATTGCGACAAGGATTAAGGGAACAGCGCATACAGAAGAGAGAAGAGAAACAAAAGAGAGAAGAAGCTGCCAGAAAACGATTAGAGGCACCAGTAGTCAAAGGAAATGAACTTGCGACTCGCGAGAAAGTGATCATAGGTGCTCTGTTGTTGTTTATCTTTGTTACAGGCACAATGAACCTTTTGAGACGCAGCAGGATGTCAGCTTATTCGAATAGTCATGCTAGCGGTGTGGCTAACACATCAAAAGGCTTTGAATGCCGCGTACTACGGATCATATCTGAGGAAAACTCCCTTGTTGTATCCCGAAAAGGCAAATATTATCAAGTTGAATTTCCCAAAGGAATGATCACAAAAAAACTGAAACCAAAAATGAAAGTTTGGATAGTAGGTAGAGACACAGGTTCCAGACGAGGCATTATGATTGTTATGGAAGGAACAGAGCTCAGCGTGCTCAACCAAGACAACTAATCTCATCGTTCCACTTCTGAACGACAAAACGTGCCATCGTGGCACACTTGCGAGCAAAAATGGCACGTTTCTCTGAGTTTGTCCACCATTGGAGCTGCTTGGGAGCGACTTTCAACATTGGCACAGTAAGTGCTTCCTCCTGAAACGATCAGTTAGAATTTAGGAGGCCAAGATGAAAAATCCTGGAGCCGATACAGTTTTTCTCCTCACAGTGTCCTTACTCATCACTTTGGTAGTCTCTTCTGTTGCTCAAGGCCAATCATTAGATCTTTTGGGCATTGATTCTCCTGAGGTTCAATCAAATTCCATCGAGTGGCTCTACCAAAATCCGCAAGATGATGATTGTTCTTTCACCTCTCCTGCCAAGCAATTTGATGAGGCAGAAGTGAAAGAGAACGTTGTCGTCAACAGCTTTGGTGGATTGACTATCGATAGCCAAGAAGATGGCACCTACGCTCCTGAAGGTACTTTCATCTCTCCCGTCATCTCAGGACCACTCTTTAATGACGTTCAGTTTGCTTATACAGGACATGTTCCTCCAGGCTCTTCTCTCGTCTTTCTCATCAAGCCCATCTATATCAGTGGTCGCCAAGGAGCTTGGATTGTAGTCTCACCAGATCAGGACATCCATTTCGACGATAAAGTAGCTCAGTTCCAATACCAACTCATCCTCCGCTCTGATGGAAGTAGTGCTCCAACTGTTCGAGAGATTACGATGTTTGCCGAAGAGTCCAAAGGTTTCTTGGAACCCCTTCCAGCACCTGGTCAATCCATTTTACTATCGAGCCCTTCAGTCATCGAACGAGAACAATGGGGTGGACGGCCTGCCAGTGCACCAATTGGCAAAACCGGTACTGTCGACACAATAGTCATTCATCACACGGCAGGCTCTGCTGCTAATTACAAAGGCGAAGCTTCAATGCGTGGCATTCAGGACTTTCACCAGAAAACACGAGGCTGGGGCGACATTGGTTATCACTACGTTATCGGTCCAGATGGAAAGATATTCCGTGGCCGCCCTGAAGAGACCTTGGGTGCTCACGCGCCTCCGAACAAAGGACGTTTGGGTGTTTCCGTCATTGGTAACTATGAACACGAAACTCTCTCTCCTGCTGCCAAACAAGCCTTAAACAATCTCGTTGCTCACCTTTGTGGCAAACATGGACTCTGTGGCGACAATATTCGTGAACATGGCGAATTGGGCAACACTGCCTGTCCTGGACGAGATATGAAGAACAACATGGGCTCATTGAAAGCCTATGTGAATCAAGCCACAAAACGTGGTGGCCCAACAGACTAGAGAGCATTCCAAGAGAAGAGCTAGAATCTTCTTTGAATGGAACAAGATTCTCATAAAAATCCAACGAAGCGATACATAGATCTCGAACCCATCGGCCGCGGTGGTATGGGCGAGCTCTTTCGAGCTCATGATCAAAAAACTGGTAAAACCGTTGCCATCAAAATCATCCGCCCAGACAAAGCGAAACATGAGACCTGCACTCAGAGATTTGATAGAGAGGCGCGAGCTCTAAGCGAACTGAGCCATCCAAACATAGTCACTTTTTACGACTATTACGAGCAGCAGAACGTTCTCTATTTCACAATGGAGTACAT
>CAZXTJ010000225.1:0-11450 GCA_964643655.1 uncultured bacterium | reverse complement strand
ACAATAGGCAGATTAGGGCGTTGAGCCAAAACGACACGAGCCAAGTCAAAACCGTCAACAAAAGGCATGTCGATATCGGTGAACAACAAATCGAAAGCATCTGGATCTTTCTCAAAGGCTATGAGAGCTGCCGTAGATTCACTGAAAGGGACGACGTCATAACCCAGCATTTTTAAACCAGCAGTGAGGAACGTGAGAATCATCTCGTCGTCATCGACGAGGAGAATAGTCTCTGAACCAGTGAGCAGTTGCTCAGTCAGGGAAGTCCCCTTTGCCCCATCCCCCCAATGATGATTGCATATATGAATAGCATACACCATGAATCACAAAAAGACTAAGAGGAGCATATTGACAACTATCGTTATCAAAAACAATACAGACCAAAAAGTGCGAGCACGCCCAATGGCCAATTTGTCTTTTCAAGCAAACTATGGGGTAACTGGCCCCGGATGTACTCTCGTCGTATAAACGCCTGGAGGACCTGGTGGTGTGAGCGTAGGGAAATGGGGAACCATTGGCAACTCAACTGGAGCGTCAAAGGCATCTACCATTTTCTCGAACATTTTTAGTTGTTCGATGAGTGGCACTTGGCAGTCAGGAGATTTTGATTTTACGTCTCCATACAATTGCATGTTGTAAGGAATATCTATGTATTCGATTTCAACACCTTCGGGTTTTTTGATGTGGCCAGGCAATACGTCGGGAATATCAGTTGGTGTCCAGATTTGCGTAGCACCTGGTCTGTCGGGTGTTTCCATCCCTGGAAGTGTTTCATAATAGTGAACTCTAATGATGCATTGTCTCGCATTAGCCAAACGGTGGCAAAACTCGTTGATGGGCATAGTTGGATCGGTTAGTTTGCGTCGTTCTGTTTTTGCAGCAAACATTTCGAGACCTGTTTGGAAAGAGAATGAACCATAGGGATCTTCGCCTCCCAAATCAGCAGATGCCAAGGGACGTTGAGCCAGAAGACCATTTTCCATCGTTGGAAAGATGACTCCTGGTTTCAAGGTGGCTCGTCCTGTACCTTCATCTACATTCATGTAGGTGAGTTGCTCTTCTTGATAACTGCGTGTAGTCAGGTGATTCGGTGGTTCATGTACTTTTTCTGTTTTGGTATCTTCGCCACAACTTGGACATTTGCCTTGTCTCGTCGTATTGGGCCAACCTTTCCAGTTGCATTTCACGCAAGAGGATACATTGGCACCTTGAGTGTAGAAATCATGCATTAATTGCAGATTGTCGATGTAGCTGTTTTTATCTGCCAAAACAGGACCAGTTCCCTCTTCTGAGAGATCTGATCGTGCCCCAGGTGTGGTGAAGTGGTAATAACGACGACGTTCTACACCAGAGGTAACCATTTCGACAATGTCTTCCAAATTGTCGTTATTGGCACCACGCTGCTGAAACTTTTGAAAGAGCTCTTCACCCTTGGCAACGTCTTCTTTTGTCGTTTTCTCAAAGTCACCAACACGTTCAGATGCAAATCCCATAAAAGCTTTAATGAGAAACAGCATTTTGGCAGGTTCTATGGCCGCACGTGCGTTTTCAGGATCTTGAGATAAAACGTAGGTGGTGTTTATGCCTCCAATGGACTCGACGAAAGTCTGCACATCACTGGGCAAGAATGAAATTGGGTTGGCGTATCTCTTTGAATCTTGTTTGTGTTTTTCTAGCTCAGCACGAAACTCTTCGAGACTGAAACCTTTGATGAAGTTGGTCAGAAAGGCAACTGTCCGTTTGGTGATGTCCATTCTGATTTTGTCTCGGTCATCGATTTGTGTGATGTCATAAGTGACACCGTTGTTGCGTCTATACCTTTTACCAGAAAAATCAGTGTAGAAAGTCGTTTTTATTTTTCGCATCATGCGATCTTTGGGAGGGGAATAGGCATAGCTCGTTTTCAGCGAAAAGAGCAAAAACAAAGTGAGAAATATGAACTGCTTTTTCATTGGGAGCCCTCTCGCTTAACGCCATTCGTAAATGAAGTTCGTTTTGTCTTGACCCATAGATTCTGAACTGACCAATTTGTAAACGGGCTCTTCGGGCATGAGTGCCAGAGCTTGATAGGCAACTACGGTGTAGTTTCCGTACGTTCCCTCGGCAAAGAGGTCAATACGGTTATATGTCAGCTTGGCGGCCACTTTGTGATTATTGTGAACGCTATTGGCCACCTCTGCTGCAGTCATAAAGGTTACTGAATCAGCCGAACCTTCCTTTTCTGACATTTTTATGGGGGTCACCTTGTAAATATCTTCGGCAACGACTTTATAAGTACCGCCTCCATATTTACCTTCAAATTGACCAGAGAAACCGTTGTATTTGCCATTTGGTTTTGAAGACTGTTTGTACCAACGTTGTTCGAAGTCGTTTTGAAAGATGGCTGCTGCAGCCATGTTCAAGGCTGACTCAGCAATATATTTGGCTCTGGCTCTATCTTCAGTCCAGGAGACTTTGTGACGACCAGAGACTGACAGTTGCTGAAAAGCAACGAACACTAGCGCAACTACGACTAGTCCACACAGAACTAGTGGTAATGCCATTCCTCGATTTCGGCGTGAGTAGAAGTTTTTAATACATGCCATTGCTCAAAAACACTTTCGAAGCCAAAGATAGTTCCATCGGTTTTGAATTCTTGCTGGCACCAGGACGATGAAGTGGTTCGAAATCGAGAAGGTAACCTACCAATCTGGGACCAGTGCGAAAGAAGAGGCCACTTTTGATCTTTTTCGTAATGACCTTTGCTTTAGCATTACCTTCAACGGTGCGAAGCAATTCGAAGCTTTTTCCTCTTCGTTTCAATTCGTAAGTTATTCTCTTGTATTCACGGTCATAAAACTCGAGTTTGTTTCCTGCAGACAATGCAGCAGGTGATACAACTTCGATTGAAGTGCGGATGTCTTCATCAAGGCGGGTTTGTAACGTGGCGGCGTCCATCGTTTTCATCACTTCAGCCATCCGTGCGTTGGCTTGAGTGGTGTTACGAAAGAAGGACCAGAAAACTGACATGAGAACTACTGAGACAACGGCGGCAACTAGTCCTTCGACTAGCGTGAACGCTCTCTTTTTATTATGGCCTTTACTCCTCATCCCTCTGACCTCTCTTAATAATATGCTTGATCAATTATTGTTGTTAAAATCAGCTCGGAGTCGCCTCTCATTGGGCGTTTCCAAGAAACAGTGACCGTGGCCTCTCCAACTTCTGCTTTGGATTTACCAAAGTCCACAGATCTAACGGGTTCAACAACGACTTGGACGTTGTAAAAGTCATCGACGATGTAACTCTTGATCTGCTTTTTCGGATCCCCCCAGAAGTCTTGGAGGCTGCCACGACCAAGGGCGGCTAATTGTTTGATACGTTCTAGCTCTTTTTGGGCCAGTGCCAGAGCTTTCATCCGATCTTCGCCAATTTTGGCTTCAAGGGATCCTGAGTGAAAAGTCACAAAGAGAGTGACAACTGCAACTCCCAGGATAGTAATGGCTACGAGAACCTCGACCAAAGAAAAGGCTCTACGTCTCATCTATCTCCTCCGACCTCATCATAAAGGTGCATTTTGTTTTTGCTTGTACTGCACCCGTCAGAAGGTAGACCCCAGTAGATAGTAGAGAGTTAGAAAAAATTTTTTCCGATAAAGCCGCTCGAGTTGGTGATTATAGGATACATGACTTGACTGTTCGTAAAACGTTCGGTATTGTTTCTGTATGGTAAACGTACATGAGATAACAGCTAAATCTGCTCTTCACTATCACGAGAGCAAAACACCTTGTAACTGGGATTTGAACATCTACCGTGGCTGTGGACACGGTTGTCGGTACTGTTTTGCCCGGTATTCGCACACTTATCTAGGAACAGACAAGTTTTTCCAGGATATCTATGTGAAAACAAACATCGCCGAACGTTTGGACAGACAGTTGTCAGCAAGAAGATGGAGAGGGGAAGCTATCAAACTTGGTGGGGTAACTGATAGTTATCAGCCACTAGAAAAACAGTATGAGTTAATGCCCCAAATCTTGCGCAAACTGATTAAACACAAAAATCCATGTGTCATCACGACCAAATCGTCACTCATCAAACGGGACATAGATTTGCTTGCTGAATTGGCAAGGCACACATGTGTGTATGTGTCCTTTTCGGTTACTACAGCAGATGAAGAGTTGGAAAAAGTACTCGAGCCAGGTGCCTCTCCAACTAAGGAAAGATTTGAGGCTCTTGCTTTATGCAAAAAAGTAGGCTGTCATACGACTGTCATGCTCGTTCCAGTCATCCCACTCATTACAGATGGCCAAGAGAATTTGGAAAAGCTGTTTCAATTGTCAAAGCAACACAATGCTGACAGTTTGTTGATGTGGTCACTACATCTTCGGGGGGGCACCAAACCTGCATTTTTTAGGTTTTTGGCACAGCATTTCCCCAGTCTTCGTTTTGCCTATAGACAGCTCTATTCGCAAGGTTCTAAGGCGAGGAAGGTCTATAGGAACAACCTTCATGAATTAGAGAGCAAACTTCGAGAGCGTTACTCTATCTATGCACCAGAGGAAGAGCCCGTCGTACAGCAGGGGCAACAGCTCACTCTTCCATTTTAAGCAAAATCCTTGAAGCTATTTGGACTCATAGTAAAAAGACACGTAACCAAAGAGTTACGGCTTCTAGTTCTCCTGGATCGAACCAAATTCCACCACAAGTGGAGCAACGGTTGAGCTGTCTAGTAAAAGCTCCAAAGGTTTTTGCTCACAACGGGGGCAATTTTTCAGGGGCTTCTGCAAAGCATTTAGACAATGTATGTAAATATTTTTCGTGACTTTCCCCGTCTTTGGTGTACAAATGTTGCCGTACGGTCAGCAAGGTCGCTGACCAGCAGAGGGGGCCGGAGGGAACGTCGAGCATGGGAACGACAGCAAGAGTATTCACAACAATGGCAGCCGTGGCTCTGGTAGGAGTCTCATTTGTGTCAGCAGCAGGTTTACACGACTATGCAGGCACGTATGTGAATCCAGATAAAAACACTCGAGGCATCACAAAGGTAAAGGTGGATTGCACACGCCGAGGAGCGCAGGTACAAGTGTGGGGAAAGGCACATCCACACGACAGTGATTTCGGAAAGGTGAACGCGGTTCCCTTTGGTGGCTCAGTAGGTGCGCGTTTAGGTCGGGACACGCAGGCTCTATTCGCCGAATACAATCACGGATTTGGTCGTCGCCGATTAGTCCTAAAAAAATCAGGTCCCCGTCTCATCGTTGAGGAATACATGCAGTTTACTGACAGCTCACGAAGAACGAACTATGCCACTATTTATGGATTGAACAAGTTCAAAATCGATCCCAATCTCATTCGTGCAATTACCCCTAAACCTGTTCACACAGGTCGCATTATCCCTGGCGTCATTGCCAATATTGGACCTAAAGAAGATAAGATTGGATTTAACTGGCGTACAACGGTCATTAAAAAAGTTGGCAACCGATTTAAAATGGCAGACGGCAATCATTGGATTATGGATTTTGGTACTAATCGCAAAGAAGCTTATCAAGCTCTGGGCGTCATTCGTTTCTACAAGATGAATAGTATTTGTTTCGTTGGTCGACCAAATCCTTCAATGACCTACTTTTTGACCAATGACAGAGCGCCAACAGGACGTATGCCAGGCGAAGATACTATCAGCTTCAATCCTAAACGTATCGAAGCCAAATATGTGCAAGGTCGATGGAAAATTGTTGAAGGTAGCCATTGGATCATGGACTTTGACCAGAATGGTAAAGAATGTCGTCAGGCATTGGCCATCATCAAAAAGCATGGTTTCACAAGACAGGGATTTGTTGGGCGTCCAGGTCCATCAATGACCTATTTCGTTAGATAAGCAAAAGCTGTTGCCTACAAAAACCCGGCCTCGCGGTCGGGTTTTCTAATCTCTATCCAAGTAAGGAACCATTTCGTAGGGCGTTCTGGTGACATCTTCTGCATGTGAAAAATCGACTTTAATGGGCGCGAAATGAAGGCTTCCAATACCTAGTTTGCCAAGGTCTTTTCCTTTTGAATCTGAAATCACACCACTGGCTCTACGTACTAATCCCGTTCCGCCTCCATAGTTCTTTGGAGAGTAAGCTTTTCTTCCTGTATGAGCCCATAGAGTTCCAGCTCTCGGTGATACTCTTTTGATCCGCAAACCAGGATAGTCCCGTTCTACATCCAGTACTGTCCGTTTGACATTTTTTCTAAAAGTCGTCCAATCCTTTTTCGCTTCTTGAACAGTTGCAGTAACAGTGAGCTCAAGCCTTTTGGCGCGGGCAATGGGCCTGACTGTGGCATGGATTCTTACCTTAGCTTTGTGGGCGTATATATTGGTGTCTCCTGCAACTACATGTTCGCCACTCTTTGCCAGGCAGTGTACTCTTCTACCCTTTCTAACATGGTCGAGTGGAAAGATTCGCATAGGTTTCAGTGTAATTGTCTTTGTTTTTGTGTGGTTCTCATAACGAGGAGGTAGCAACAAATCTCTGCAGAAATCATCAGCTGACAATATAGAAAGAGCTGCAAAACTTGTTGGTTTGCTCAGTCTTTCCATTATCTTGAGCTTCATTTCATCGAGCTGTAGAAGAGTCTTTTTTATTGTTCGATGTTTCTCTCTGAGTAGGCGAAGAGTTTCGCGTCGGTGATGCCCATTCTTGAACCTGAATTGGTCAGGGTTATCCAGAATGAAGACAAGGTCATTGGCAGCTGATTGGTAATCAAGGAAGTTGTTGGCAATATCTCTGAGCACAAGTTTCTGTTTTGTCTCTATTGCTGTAAATTTCTCTGCATATTCGGGAAACACAGTGTAATCGGACAAGACTTGCTGATATGGAGGCCTGAATCCTTTTCTTGTCTCGTTTTGAATTGCTACTTATGCGGAGAATGCCAAAATATTCGCCACCGTAGCTGATGGCTCGAACAAATCGGTCACCATATGCTTTGTGAAATAGAGTTAACCCTTTTGGCTTTTTCAGCAGACTTTTCGCTTCGTCAGATAGCGACAAATTAGCCAAATCAACTTCACGGTTTTTTACTTTCGTCGAGGCGAGCAAATGAAGAGAGTATCTGTCCATTTGGTGTGACTTCATATATGAAGCCTTTGCAGAAGTCTTGATGAAACCCGTCCGAAAACTACCCTTTGCACTCAATCCCAAAGCTTTGTTTAGCTGAGATACATTTTCAACTTGAAGGAGCTCGTGTTCAACAGCTTGTCCACCAGGTAACTCTCGAGTTGACCTGTTTTCTACGGGGGAGCGTTTCACCTCAACGGATAGACTGTCGAAGCCATTTCCGCAGGCCAAACCAATATCAGGAATGAAATCTATGGTTTCAGCACAGAGAACGCTTGGGAAGATGAACAATAAAGCAAGGACAATGATACGTTTCTTAAACATGGGTACCCCCTCAAATCCCAAGCACGACGCCTTCTTTGGCTCTGGACATATTTGACTTGGCTCAATTGCCGATAATCACAATCCGTTGCTCTCCAGTTTTGAAGACAGCAGAAGTCGTCTTCCAAGTACCTTCACGACGTATCGCTACGAAATAAAGAGTGCCTGAGCCACTTTTTCCATTTACGCCAATGGATAGGTCAGCAGTTCCAGTGCTGCCACTCATATTAACCTTGCCGCTAGGCATAAAACCAAATCCCGTAACTTCTCCGATGGCCTGCTCGATTTTTGGTGATTCTTTTGCCAATTTGGTGGCCATTTGATAGGGCTCACTGCCTTTGATTACACTGACAACACCATAAAAAATTGAGCCAACACAGCCAGCAAATCCAAGTCCGCAGAGGAAAAAAACTGCACAGCCTATTGCCAAAAACTTCTTCCAAGGTACCTTTGATCCCTCTTGTGCTTCTGGTTTATCCATTTCGACCTCCCCCTTCTTTTTACTACATTTGCATATCACTTGGTTATTGCAACTTTGCTACAATGGCCAAGAAGGTTGGGGAACACTATGGTTGCACAGGAACGACGTGGATTATCAGTGCTGGAAGCGCTCCTTGCTACTGTACTCGTTTCCACAGCCGTTCTAGCCTACTTGTCGTTATCAGCACAGGAGACACGCTGGACACAAGATCTCGATGATAGGGCCAAGGCTGTTGCCATTGCTCAAAATATGCTGATCATATGTGAGCGTGATTTTCACCACCTCTTTTACAACGCGCCCAAAGATGATAGTGGAGCGTATGTAATGGATAATGCACTGATTACGATACCTGATGCTTCTATTGCAATCGGAGTGCTCTTTGACTGGGCGAAAAAAAAGACGGACCATGGTGGCTTTTCTGTAAAAATGGGCTTTTTGCCGTCTCCGCCCAGCCTTTCGGGAAGTGGTGTGCAAGGAGTTGCCAAACTAACTTGTCGAGTCCAATGGAAGACTGAGAGAGGAGATGTCCGATGGGTAGAATTGCCATCAATCGTACCTCTCTAATAATCTCTCGAAAGGGATTTGCCTTGGCTTTAGTTTTGGCATTTGTGTTGTTGGCCGCTCTATCAGTAATTCTGATGTCTTCGTTTGGTTCCATGACTAGAAACATCGTGCGACTGTCCGAAAGCGAGCTTCGCTGCGATTTTGCCGTCAGATCAGCCTTTAACGAGGCAATCTCTGCAATGAAAGCTCAGCTGAGAAATGAGCCTACTCAACTTCCACCCTTTTTCAAAACGCTTCTTCCACCACTAGCTGGTGCCAATCCTGTTCCGTTCACCATTGTGCCTGAAGCAACTGTCGTTGCTTTCTTGCCATACATTGAAGTAGGACAGGTCACAATATCGTGTATCGATAGACGTATCACCGGAGGACATGTGCAAGGTGTTTTGTCACTCTCTGTCAATGTTGAACATAAGGCAACTGGCGGAGAGAGAGCCAAAGTCTCGGTGAATGAACGCATTCGTTTCGTAATCGAAAGAAGATTTGGCAGAGCTCCCTCTGTCGTTTTGCTTCCTGGTCGTATAGGAGCAGAGGTGAAACGCAGATGAAAATCGGCAAAAAGCATGGAGTAACTCTCGTTGAGGTAATAGTTGCAGTACTCATCATATTGCCTGTTTTTGCCATTGTTTGGCAGGTACTGCTATCGACGCGGCGTAGCGAAAAAGCATCGGTGGCAATGTCGACAGCTATTCGCTCTGCTCATTTGTTGGCACGTACTATACGCAATGATTTTGCCCTTGCCGATTTGGCTGCACCTGAGCCCTGGTTAGCCTTTGATGGTGCAAGAATGCGAGTAATCACTGCTCGAAACAGCGAAAACGCTGCTGTCATTCGTGAGGAAGTCATCTATGAGCTTGTTAAAGTGCAGATAGGTGAGATTCAAGCTTTTCAGATGAAGAGGAACGATAGGATCATTCCCAATGTCGTTCTTGGTGCCTATTCTGCTAAGACCAATGGGAGAGACGTTGGAGCTTGGTTGTTCGTAGAAATGACAATGATTAGTCCTACTCTGGAGAAGTCACCTTCAGGCAAAACATATAGCCACAGTACTACCTATTTATTCCGCGCACCATACGCACCCGTCGTTCCTGGATACATAGATTATTCACGACCCTTACCTGCTCAGGAAGAGGCTTGGATCGAACGAGTCGATGGGAGATATATCGTTGCTGGGACCAAACAAGCAGGTACTCTCGTTGTGCAAATTGACGGACAGGACTACCCTCTGGCTTATGGCGTCAACGCAAAAGACAACATAGAGCAGCGGGGTAACGCACCATACACAAGATACTCTTTCAACTATCAAAACTCATTGAAATCGCTTTTTGGAAGTGGCTATGGCCAGCGAAAATATGCAGTGAAAATGGGAACTAGCAAGGACAGTTGGTTTTGGGAGAATGACTTAATCCCAACAGCATCGTTTGATTACAAGAAAAACGAAGTATCTGTAAGCGAGGCTGAGAGGTACATTCGAGGAAATGTCCCTTATCTCGAGGTCTTTTTGACTAGTACGCAGGTGGGCAGACCTGCTTACATCATTGCTTATCGCACACCAAAGGGATTTGTGAAAACGACTGCACATCAGATTGGTCGAGGTCTTTATCACGCTACGCTTCCACAGTTCCAACTCAATCAACCAGTTAGTGCCATTGGTGTAGCAAAAAGGTAATCTGCGTTTGTTGAAGCTGAGTAGTTTGTATTGAATTATTATTAAAGAGGAGGGGCACAATGGGCAGGAAGCTGACTAGTTTCATCTGTATCAGTTTCATCGTTGCAGTGTTCTCTTCTTCTGGCGTATTGGCTGAAAGTGGCGACATTATGGGGAATATAACCCCAGAGGGGCAGACCTCCCTTAGCGGAGCGCTCTCAAATGTTGCTGGACAGCTCACGGAGATAGCAGAAGATGAAATGGTCTCTGCCTTAACCGATGGAGCGGCTGAGATGTTTGATGACATTGGGACAAGAGGTGCTAACCTCGCCTCAGGCATGCTCAGTGCCGGTGCCAATGCTCTTGAATACAGTGATACATATAATTCTAGGTACGCGGAATCGATGGCAGTTCCTGGAACTACGCCAACGCAGGCTCACATTGATGCAATTGCTGATGTGACAGTCACAGGTATGGGGCAGTTTGTCGGTGTCATTGGTGGCAAACCGGGGCAAGTATTGGCGGGAATGTTCACAGACGCTTTCAATGATTGGTTCCACTCCACTGAGAGGGTACATCATACAACATTTATGTCAAATCCGGCCGTCGCCAATACAGAACCAGTTGAGGGTTTCTCTGAACACTCAGCTTGCTCTGAAGTTCAAGATAATGAGGAAGGCTGTGCTTGCGGAGTTGACGCCGACAATAACGGTGTCGACGATGGTTGAGAAACTGGCAACGTGGGCTCAGGTGGAGCCAATGAAAATAGTGGTGGCGGCGATGAGGATCCTCCGCCAAGTGACAATGACAATACTTCGGAAGCAGAGAACAGTTCCGAAAGCGAAGACCCTGGTTGATGAGTTCTAAAAGGCGCAGTTAGCGCTGATTGTGACTCTCTTGGCTATCTGAGTTCACCTACGCAAAAAACAGCAGAGTTCCATCTATTCACTACCAAAAATTGGCAGCTCACCAACTGCTGCAATGAAGCGTCTGTAACACTGCTGCTCGTTGGGTTTGTTTATCTCACCACTTTGGTTGTAAATGGTTGCAGGGCAACCTCCACTACAGAACTCTGTCCAGTTGCAATCTTGGCAGTAAGGCAGGTCTCTTTGTTTGACCTTCATTCTCTCCAATAGTCTTTGCCTTGTAGTCGAGGTCAACCAAAGCTCCGAAAGGTCAGTGGTCTCTATTGTTCCCATCACTTCCTGAGACAACAATGCACAAGGAGCGATAGTGCCATCGTGGTTGATTGATAATCTCGAGTTGGGGCAACCACAACCGCTGAGATATCCCATATGTTGTAGTGTTGGGATTTTTCCTGCTTTTGCAGCTTTTTCAACTGAATCTATCAAAGACTGTGTCGTA
>CAZXTJ010000224.1:0-11454 GCA_964643655.1 uncultured bacterium | reverse complement strand
CTTCTTACGTTCAATGTACTGGAAGCTGTTACTACACCTTGCTTGTGGCTTCCATTATTTGATGGAGGAGTGGGTTTGACGGCTACTGTACCGAGGCCCAACTTCTCTCTAATCGTTACCAATTTGTACCCCTTCGCTGTTACAGCTGAGAGGATCTGAGCGATGGCAAGGGAGGATCGTTTCTGCACATCGTGCATTAAAACAATCCCCTTGCCTCGTTTGTTGATGAGTCGAATGGTCTCTTCAGCAAGCTGAGATGGAGTTTTCTTTCGCCAATCATTGGTGTCGATGTCCCAGCCAACGTAGGTCAAACCAAGGTCCTTGAGTATGTTGAAATCGGAGTTGCGAAACTCGCCATAAGGAGCACGAAAAGTACAAGGTGCAAATCCATAAGCGTCAGTGATGACTCGAGCAGCTTTTGTCAAATCCTCGCGGACTTTGCTGCTATTCATAGTAGGGAATGGTTTACCCGACTTTGTTGCGTGATACCAGCCATGAACACCTACGTCATGCCCTTCATTAGTCAGTCGTTTCATTATCGCTCTGGCTGAGCTACTCGTTTTTATAGATGAACCAAGTTGGAAGAAAGTTGCCTTGCAGCCATGTTGACGAAAAGCATCTAATACTCTCGTTGTATAACCACCAAGGTGAGGACCATCATCGAAGGTAAAGGCAAGTTCGCCCTTCCTGAATAAATTGAGTTTTTGTCCTTGGAAATTTGAGGCTTTAGTCGTCAGACCATCTGCAACGACAGGAAAATCATCATCTTCAAAGTATAAATGTCCCAACAGGCCAGTTCCGTCAGCAAGCTTAGTTCTCGCATGAGACAATTGAGATTCGAAGTCTTTACTACGATATGAACGAGAAGCACGAACTCTGAGTGATGACGTATCAAGACCTCTAGCTGAAAGTGCTATCTGTAAATCCTCAGCAAACTCGTCAGTCCAGACTTCCTCGTCCATTTTTGCCAAGTGAGAAACGATTGCCTCTTCCACAGAAACACTATCGTTGGCAGAAATCAAACTGTCGGCAATGTTATTGATAATCGAGTTTTTCTTTATTTCAAAGGCCTTACCAAGAGACGAGACAGTCTTGGATGACTTGGCTACTGTGAGATAAAAGAGATTGCCATCATATTTTCCGTAACGGTCCACATCTTTCAATATTGATTGAATATCGTTAGCCCACGCTGCTGTTGAAGCCAACAATAGGAACAAGGTCAAAAAAAGAACACCCTTAAAACTCATATGAACCTCCATCAAAATTATCGAAACTACGATGAAGGCAAAGCAAACAGATTGCCAAAAGCTGAAAGCAGCTCTCAAAGGGTATCGAAAATGTATAGGAAACAATTTGGCCGAAAAAATGTAACGGCGTGTAACTCTATTTGTCTTAGATGAGCCACAAACCGCTCATCTGTAATGAAAGGTGCCGTGTCTTGATCTCAGAAGCTGTTGAGAGGGGTCACCCAAGCCCAAGACCGGGAGCTCCTTTTCTAGTTGAGATTTCGAACCATAGCCAGCAAGATAGCCATTTATTCTTGCTGCAGCAGTGGAACGGGTAAAATTACTGTCCTGGGGAAACCGCTTCTTCAGATCCTTGAAAAGAGTATTCTCTCCACGGAGACGATATTTCTGATGATAATCCTCAGCCACCCAAAACGTCCCCGCTGCAACAATTGGTGTAGCCGCTCGTCTTCCCTTGAGTTTTGACCACTTGCTCTTGGAGGTCTCTGCTGCAATACGTTGTTCTTCTGTGTGGTAAAAACAGATATTTAAATACTGTGTTGAATAGGCCTGTCTAGAATGATCGCGACAACTCCAGAAGACAGCGAGTAACTCTTCGTAGCTGACGACTTCAGGAGAATAAAGAACCTGAATGCTCTCAGTGTGATCTCCTATGCTGTGATAAGAAGGATGGTCTTTGTTTCCACCTGCATAACCAACAAGAGTCTGGACGACACCATCAATACTCCCGAACCGAGAGTCTGGTCCCCAGAATCAACCAAGAGCAAAGGTTGCTGTTTCCAGGTTGCTGGGACGATTTTGATCAATTGGTGGCAACTCACCTCCTGCGCCTAATGAGACGGATGCAAAAATTGCTGCGGCTGTTGCTGCAGCCTTTAGGGTGTTTTTCGAATTCATGGCTGCGCCTCCATCTATGCTCGTCGCTCTTCATTTGTGTAATAGAGCCAACATTTAGGAGAAGCAAGGAGGTGAATATGCTAATAACTAATAGATGGCAAAGAAACTCACATATGAGGAAATGGCTGACAAGCTAAGGGCAAGCAACAGCATTCTGCATGTTTGCCACGCTAGTGCCGACCTAGATGCAGCGGGTTCAGCATATGGTTCGCAAAGAGCCTTTGGTGGGCAAATACATCTTGGTAAAGCACCAAAAATCTTTGCCACAAATCTCTATGAGTATCTGGGAGTCAAGACCATCGATGAGCCTATATTTTCTGATTTTGAGACAATAGTCGTCTATGACACACCTGACGAATGTCTTTTACCCAGTCCATTCGTTGATGAATGGTTTTTGATAGATCACCATCCCAAAAGTTCTGCTATTAAAAAATGTTCAGCATATCTACTTCGAAATCAACAATCCTGCTGTCAGGTCGTGGACAAGCTGATACAAAAGGCCGGAGTCTCCTTCGATGCTCAATTGGCTATAGCTATTGCAGCTGGAATATTGGGTGACACTCGCTATCTACGAATTGCTAAGCCTCAAACTCTCCATCGATTTGCAGCTCTCTTAGGTTTGGCGAAGTTAGATTTGGGCGAACTAAAACGCATCATCGATGGTCCAGCAACGCGAGAGAAAGCGACAGAGTTCGCGGAAGTTTTCAAGTCATTCCAGCAGTGGGATTGTAATGGAATGCTCATAGGGATGGCACAGACAAATACACATGCTGCAGCTTTCGAGATGGCCAATACGATGATTGGTAAAGGTTTCGATTTGTTGCTAGCTGTCATTAGCAATAAGGCAGGCGACTCCTGTCTACGTTTCCTAGAAGTATCTGACAATTTGCGGCAGAAAATCTCCGTAAGCCGATTAATAAAGGACATTGCTTCTGATGTCAAATCACCTAGCTGCTGGGGTGGTGGCGTACATTGCCCCTTTAGTCGCCAGGCATTGACAGAGTATCTGCATTCCTCTTTGGGTAGGCTACTACGCTAGTGCCTCGCATGGTCACGTATTCCGCTCCTTTTACCGATGTAACTCATAGAGTGCATATATTAAGAGGAGTTTTTCGTGAAGAAGTATTTAGTAGTGTTACTCTTTTTAATCTCTGTTTCAGTTGTTTTGGGAAAAGACTCAACTCTGGTCGAGTTTTCTTCCTACGACTTTAAGGACGAGCCAGAGGTCGTTCAACAGAAGACTAAAGTGGTGAGAGAGATATCCTTTTCACCCAAAACTTCTGAAGTTGCCCAAAAGAAGAAAAAGAAGCCAAGTAAGAAGATATCTAAAAAGCAGAAGAGCGAAAAACAACGAGAGCTTACAGATAGAGAGCTATTCAGCCTCTTTGCTCTACTCGTAGAGGCAGCAACCTCTTCTAATTGAGGACCCTTTGCAGATCCCAGACGAGCAAGGTCATATCGTCTCCGCCTGAAACGAGAAATCTGCCATTTGGTGAGAAAGCAACACAAGTCACTCTGGGGTTGTCCTGCAAAAGCTCCGCTATCTGAACATTTCGTTCAACATCAAAAAAGCGAATACAAGGAAGGACACGAGCATTGTCTCGACAGGCTGCAGCCAGAAATGGACCTTTAGGGGCAAACTGCGCTGCGTTTCTTCCGGAATCAATCGACTTGAATAGCTTGGATATCATTCCTCCTGAACGAGTGAAAACACCTTTTACACCAGTTTTGAAAACCATGTCGCTTTCACTGCCGGGTCGGACTTTTACCCAATTGACATAACGTTCAGCTGGGACATTGAATGTTTCTATTTCTTTGCCACTACGGGCATCGCTGATGGTGAGCGTCTTTTTGCTTCCTGTAATGATTTTTTCATTCCCTAGAAAACAAGGAGAAGTGACGACAAATCCTTTCGGTAACTGTTCACTAATCTGCTGCCAGGTGTCTGTGTCGTAGACGCGAATGTGTGTCTGTTTTCTCGAGAAACCACCTTTGGCTGTTTTGGCTGCAATGAGCGAACCATCAACATTTATAGCCAAATGAAACACCTTTTGCAAAGGCACTCGCACCACGCGTTTTGCTTTACCTTCCCTGAAATTGTAAGCAACTATTGAAGGACCCTCTCCCCAATAAAGAGTCTCTCCCTTGGGAGATAGGACCATGGTGTATACGCTTTGACCCTTCGATTTAATTTTCCTCAATAGACTGCCGTCTTCGAGTGACCATTCGAAGATGTGTCCATTCTGATCAGCGCTATAGACCCTTTTGTTGTCTGCAGAGACTAGGCAGGTCGTTATCTCGGCTCTATGACCGCTAGCAGGCTCATATTTTTGGCCCGTTTTGAGATTTCTAAATAGGATCTTCTTGTGATCGTGAACGTAGGCTATGGTCTTGCCATCAGGTGAAATAGCCACAGTTTTGACAAATCCCTTGGAAGGCCAATGTTTGATCAATCTTCCGCTATCAACCTCCCACAAGTGCCAGCCACTCCGTACTCTGCCACCGATGATGTATTTGTTATCAGGCGAGATAGCCAAGGCAGAACCTACATTTGCCTTTTCTACATGGCGAATAGGAAGATCTTGTTTGAGTTTGCCGATTTTTAGATCCCAGAGTTTGAACTTTCCATCGTTTCCAGCACTAACCATAAACTGATTGTTGGATGAAATGACCTTGTTCGTAAGGAAACCGCTATCGTGTCCAGGCAGCAGAAAGAGCTCACGATTGTGGTCTTTGCCATCGCAAACGTGAATGGGAACTGCTTTCCCTTTACGCTGTCCGGGACTCCAAACAAAGATACTCCCATCTTTCGATTTGATTCCTCTATGTCTCATACCTGTTGTTGGTAAATCGGGAAGTTCTTTCCTCGAACCTGTAGTAGTGTCCCATTCGTATTGTTTTTTGAAACTACTACCTATGATTGTTGAGCCATCATCAGAAAAGGAGAGCTTGTTGGGAATGGTGCGAAATGTCGTTTCCATCTCCTTACTGAGATCAGTTTCCAAATTGCGAACTAACAATGCCTGACGGTTCTGGATACGCCTCGTCCCTGGCACGCTCTGGCTCCAGCGAGCTGTGAAGGCAAAGAGCTTTTCATCATTGGAAAATGCGTAAGTTCTCGCCCCTTTGCTCTGTAAAACTCTTCTACCAGAACGAACGTGCCAAACAGATGTAGAAAAGCTAGAACCGGAAACGAGGTATGTACCTTTGGGCGAGAACTGCAGCCGGTCAATCATTATGCCATCACCTTGAATGAAACTGTTCACTCCAAGGCGCATAATAGCTCCTGTAGGTAAAGCGGATTTGGCTGCACCAGCAGAGAAAGCTCTTGGTGTCTTCTGCTGCCCTCCAAAAGAAAAACCAAACCACGAGGAGTATGAGCGACTAGAGGCTAAAACATAGTTAGTCGTGCAGACTGTGTAAAAAGAGGCTAACAAAAGGATAGTGAGCAATCTCTGAGAGCTAAACATGGAAACTTCCTTAACAAGCTGGTTTAGTGACCTGTCAAGTCTACTTCAGATGAGCTACTGCAATTCAGCCTTTTGTTCCAATCAAGAATGCATGAAAAAAGACGGGCAGCACAGCCACCCGTCTTTTGAATATCAACAGTCTAGAAGTGGACGCGATACCTAATCTGCAAGAGATCGTCGTCGATGTCATCTGGAGCAAGATCGTCGCTATCTGGGGACAGATACTCGAACTGAAGCATTGTGTTATCGGACAGCTGACGGTTGTAAGCCAATGTGATGCCTTTGGCTGTAAAGTCATTGAAGGTATCCCACTTAATGTGATCATATCTCAAAGTAAGAGTCGACTTGTCATTGACTTTGTAGTTGAAGAGGAAAAAGAAACTATCGAAATCAATATCGAAGACACCGTTATCCTCTGTACCAGAAAGGTATTGAAGCACAACGAGATAATCCTCTCGCAGCCATTCTAGTCCCAACTGATAAAAGTGCGTCTCAGATGAAGCCGTAGCTGGCGCTGTGGCACCAGTGTCGCCACCATTGTCGAGGTAAGAGAAGTTCCATCCCCAGTCTTCAGTGTGTTCAGGCTTTTTACCTACCCAAAGGTAATAACCAAAACCATCGTCGCTCTCTCTGTTGTTAACATTTGCAGGAAGATCTGTCATCAGAGGTGCCCACTGTTCTAGGGCGTCGAGAACGAAGTTATTATTCGTGTCTCCAGCAACTCCTATTGCACGGACATTGTCAGAAGCACTGACGATACCAAGTTTCCAGTCGATGTCACAGGGCTTCTTGTCTTTGTTGCATTTCAACTCGAGGCCAGTGAAACGGAAACTCTCGTGGTAGGTGTTGATGATGGAAGGCGTAATCGTCATATTGAGTGTGCGGAAGGGGCCATTATGCTCCATAGAGAAAGGAGAAGCAAATGCTCCTAGTTTTCCACCAACATTGCCTGCCAGCTCATCAACGATGAAATAAGCTTCATTGACGGCTACACCATTGCCAAGAACGTTAACTTCGCTGTTGAAGTCCATCTGTGCGTGGAAATAGACAGAATCAGAAACCTCTTTGTCCACACCCAGGCTTACCTGTGGTACATCAAAGAACATTGAGTCGAGACCGGTGTTTCGGCTGGAGTATCTGTTACCGCCAGCTTCATCTTGGTTGTAAACAAGAGCAACGTTTGCAAAAGCTGTGAAACCGATTTCTCTCTTTGTAGCTTTTGCTTCGTTGTACTCGCCATTACGGATGGCTTCTAGTTCATCTTCGATGTTACCGACTTTGATTTTGAGCAGTGACAGCTCATCGGCAAATTCGATAGTCAAAGCTTCGACTTTGGCAACTTCTTCATCGCCTTTGAACAGTCCAGGATTGGCACTGAACTTCTTTAGAATCTTGGCTGTGATTACTGCCATCTGATAACGGTTGAGTTGGCGATTGCCGTGGAACTTGTTGTCATATCCCTGCAAGATGCCAGCGTCGACTGTGTCTGCAATGGCTTCATAGGCCCAGTGAGTTTTTGGGACATCATCAAAGAGGGAACCATAGGTTGTTGCTGTGAATAGTAGTGTGATTAAAAGAACTGCTGTTTGTTTCATTATGTTATTCCTCGTCTATCTAGGTCCGCTGCTCCAACTGTCGTTATTGCCAGCATTGAAATCGCCCAACATATAAGTGCCGCTTTCAGAACCATCTGAGAACCAGGGCTCTACACCATGGGTGCCATCATCAGCACCAAAAACGACGCCTTTTTTGAAGAGGTGGAAGATATCTTCTGGGTTGTCCAGAGCATGGAGTCCCCAAATGTCTGAAGGAGCATCAGTATTGATATCTTTTACTCGCTGTGTGCCCGCTTCTGTTCCATCTGAGCGCCACAATTCGCGATCATCATCTGAATCGGTAGCAACAAAGAAAAGTAGACCATTGGCGACAGTCAAGAATTCAGGAGAACCACCGTCCATAACACGTTTGACGGTATCTGGCTTGATGTCCTTGACCATGAATGTGCCGGCAGCAGTGCCATTTGATTTCCACAATTCGAAGTCATGAACTCCGTCGTTGCCAGAAAAGAAGACTTCATCATTAAATGCTGTGAGTCCAGGAATGAACTCTGCAAAGGTGTATAACAAAACAGTTCCAGCAGCAGTACCATCACTCTTCCATAACTGTTCTCCGCCACCTAAAGCTTTGGCTGGTGGGCCAGTAGGGAGAGCAGCATTGGTACCAGTAAAATAGAGGGTAGAACCGGCAACAGTGAGGGAAGAGGCACCAGAAGAGAGGGCACCAGGACGAACGTCCATTACCAACTGCGTGCCAGTTTCCGTGCCATCTGTTCTCCACAGCTCGCGACCATTTGTTCCATCATCAGCAGCGAAATACATGAAACCTTTGTAGGGCACGAAATAACGTGGATAACTGGAGCTCGAAAATATTACATCTTTACTCTCGCCAACGACAGGAGTACCAAGATCGATTCCAGGTCCGGGACCACCTGCACCAGGAGCTATGTCTTTCACGAGAACTGTGCCTGCTTCAGTACCATCGGATTTCCACAGTTCATATCCTGTTGAGTTTTCTAAAGCTTGGAAAATGAGGAGTTTTCCGTAGGCAGCGAAAGAACTAGGATATGAGTCAATTCCACCAGCATTAATATCTTTGACCAGAACTGTGCCAGCCTCAGTGCCGTCGGATTTCCACAGCTCATACCCATTCGTTCCATCATCAGCTGCGAAATATATGGTGTTGTTTACGATTGTAATGTTGCTGACATTACTGCTGTTTGCACCAGGTCGAATGTCTTTGACCATATAAGTACCAGCTTCAGTGCCATCAGAACGCCAGAGTTCATTGCCATTCGTACCATCATTTGCACTGAAATAAGCAATTGCATTGAGAATAACGTAGTTGTCAGGAGTTGAGGGGCCAGAGCCATTTGCACCAGGGTAAATATCTTTTACTCGGAAAGTGTTGGTAGCTGTTCCGTCCGTAACTGCCAATTCGTCTCCGTCAGTTCCATTGTCGATTGAGAACAGGACTACAGGCGGAGTTCCGTCGGCTTCTCCGCTGCCGCCGCTTCCGCAGCCAAGAGAAAGAATGAACGGTGCGACTAGCATCAGGGCAAGTAGCTTTCGCATAAAACAATTCCTTTCAGTAAATATTTTGTCTGTGTATTGCAACTTGCAAGTACACTATGGGACAGGATTAGGGCGTCAAATTAGCAAGTTATGATACACCGTTGTGATAAAAATCACAAGCAAATGACATGGGATTAGTGCTGGCGAAAGCACTGAGCAGGAAAAGGTCTATGCGAGTTTGGTACTAGCGCATTAATTAGTCACAGGTTGTAACATAACAGTGTGTGATGAGCCCTTATGAGAAAAGCAGGCCAAAGGAAAGTGCAAATCATCAAGGTTGGGCAGTGGATAGAAGAGCGTTACCGTGTTTTGCGTTTGCTTGGTGAAGGAGCAATGGGGCAGGTCTTCCTTGTCGACGATGAAAATACGGAAACACAGCGAGCTCTAAAATTCACAATCGATAGTGATTTGTGTAGTACTGAGGCCAAGAGACGTTTTGAGCGTGAGTTGAAGATCTGCGCCGAGATTAACCATCCAAATCTCGTGGCTTTTCACGATTTTGGTCGTTATCAAGGCCAACTTTATTACTCCATGGAGTACATCGCTGGTCCCACGCTGGGTGAATTGATGGATGAGGGAACCAAGTTCTCTGCCAAGGAAGTTGCAGATGTTTGTAGGCAGTTGTGTTCTGCTCTCAGTGCTCTACATGAAAAGGGCGTCATTCATCGTGATGTAAAACCTGACAACATCATGTTGCGGAAATATCCTGCCCAAGCAATAGAAGTCGTCTTAACAGACTTTGGTTTGGCAGCGAATTTAGATGGGACCGCAATCACAGAGACTGGTTTCACAATCGGAACTCCTCGATATATGTCGCCAGAGCAAATTCGTGGTCACCGTCTAACTTCTCAGGCAGATCTCTTTTCTATCGGCATAGTCATTTTCCAGATGTTGAAGGGCCATCATCCCTTCAAGGGAGATACAGCCGGTCAACTGATGGCCGCAATAATGTCTGATGAGCCTGAGAAAGTTGAGGGTCCCTGGAGAGACTTTTTTGCTGCGTCTTTAGCTAAAAAGGCTGAAGACAGAGCTTCGTCCGCAAAGACACTTGTTGAGTCAATTCCAGATGTGAGCAAAAAGCAGCAATCTACAAAGAGAGCTGAAGTATTACCTGAAACACAAAGTGTGAAGAAAGGGCGCACTCCTCTTCTTCCTATTTTGCTTCTTTCGGTAGTCATTGTGGTCTTTGTGTTTTCTCAATGGAGAGCACAGTCGTCAGATAATTTTGATGTGAAAGCTGTGAAAGTAGAGTCAACTTCAGACACCGTGAAAGTCAGTTGGCAGAGCTCCATTGCATACCCTTCTCATATAGCTGTTCTGTCTGCAGAGAAACAGGTCATAACCACGTGTTCAAGATTAGAGAGTAAGGACCACTCTCTATTGCTAGCAGGTTTGACACCAGCACAGGTGTACACGGTACGTATCGTATATCCCTCTGGTAGCACCTCTTTGCCCATTAGTTTTCGTACAGAGCAAAAACGAAGCATTGCTTTGCAGAAACGAACGCAAACTGTGATCAATCGTTTACTCAATTTTGATGGAAAGGCAGTTTCGCGAGATGCTGTCGTCCAAATGTTGACCAAAACAGATTCAGTTCAATATTCCTTAGAGCGAATGAAGACGGACTACACGAAGAAAAGTAGAAAGGCTGAATTCGCTGCCCAAGTATTGTCTGCTTCACTCGAAGCGAGCAAGATTAAGGAAACGTGGGCCGAAGCAGCTCGAATTAGCTCGGAAGTACTTTGTAAGAATGACTTGAACTTTGAGTTGAGACGAGACTTTTACCGAAGTCTGAGCCGCGTGCTAAACGTATATTGGTTGAGCTGTCACTTTCGAAGACCTTTACAAGACATAAAACCACCCATACTTGGACCATGGGGTTTTTCCGTAGAAGGTCTGAGTGGAGAGGTGAAAGAAAGTGTACTCTTTACTACTGATAATGCTCCTGTTGAACTAGTATCTGGTGTGAAGTGGAATAAAGGTACTCGCATTAAAGAGTTGAGCTTCCTACTCACCGAGGAAGAGCTGCAGCAAATCAAAGAATTCGAATTGAAGATAAGAGTATCCAAATTCAGAAGAGGAGTTTTGCAGCTTCAGCTCAACGACTTACCAAAAATGGCCATGGCTGGCACAACGGAAGCTTTGGGTTTGAAAGTCCCAGATGTACATGACCTTTTTCAGCGCATTCCCAAAGAAGGGCTCAAGCAGGGAGAAAACAGAATTGTTTTACGAGTCGTTCCGCTCATTGGATTTGCCATGGCAGATAAGATAAAAATCTTTAGATTGGCAATAAGGTCTAGAATACTATGACTTCTTTAGCTGTACTGCTCATCACTTCTTGAGAAGTAGTGGGATCAAGTCAACCCAATCGGCTGAGTTTGATGATGTAGAAGAGTCTTCGTTGCCTTCTGTCTCACTGTACTCGTAGCTTACGTGACCAAGGTCCACAGTATAATTACTTTGATGCTCAGATATGGTCACAGTCTTTTCTACTCTGAAATCTTGGTCAGGTTGCGAGGAGAGAAATCCACTGAGGGAGAGCGTTCCACTAAAAGACAGTGTGTACACACCGGGTTTGAGTTCAGTTTGGATATTGTAGGTACGTTTGCGAATGTTACTACCTCTGTTATGCCACCTATCTTTATCCAAAGAGTAGTTTCTAACCTCTTCGCCGTCGAGAGTGATTGAAGAGACGTAGGTCACTTTCTC
>CAZXTJ010000223.1:0-11569 GCA_964643655.1 uncultured bacterium | reverse complement strand
GAGGGCCATGTGGGCGTATAGCCTGTGCGGGTTCGAGTCCCGCCCTCGGCACCATTAGGTGCCCATAACAAAACCCGAGCCGATTGGCCCGGGTTTTGATGATTCTAGGGCTTTTTAGGCAAACTTATCCAAGATGTCAGCGAGCTTGCGTAGCCTGTCCTGACAACGCTCACAACCAACGACTTCCATGGTTTCGAACAAACCAGGACTAGCAGAGCGGCCAAAACAACCAATACGGATAGGCATGAACAAGTCGCCTATTCGCCACTCTTTCTCTTCGGCAAATGCTTTCAGAAATGCCTCGAGAGGCTCCGCTTTCCACTCCACATCAGCAAACTTGTCTGTCAACTGGCGTAGGATAGAAGCCACTTCTTTGGGCTCTTTCTTTTTCGGCTTGAGTTTCTTCAGCGTATCAGCAGCCTCATTACACATTTTCAGAGCAAAAGGTTTACCACGCATAAAGAGATTTTCAGCCAATTCAGCGTCATCCTTGCCGCCATACAACATCAATGCAGTCTTTTTCTGCTTATCATCAAACTTAGAGACGACCTTTTGCAGCTCAGTTCTGTTCCAATAAGGAGCACCCTTTTCCATCGCTTGGCGCAGGTTTTGGAATAGCTGTCTCAATTGGCCAAGAGCATCGGCACTGTCCAAAGACTCAGCAATAGCTTCGATGAAAATCGTGCCGTGGAAAAACTGCGAGAGATAGTCAAACTCTCCGAGGACTGTCATACGTTCTTTGATGAGAGGAACCAAAGGTCCAATATTCTCTTTGTTCCAGAATTCGTCGCCTTCGTAGTGTGTGACGAGTCGTTTCTCCAGCTCTTTGTCTGAAAGAGAACGAATGTATTGCCCATTCATCCATTCCAGTTTTGCCAAGTCAAAGACAGGCCCACCGAGACTTACGCGAGTCACGTCAAAGTTGTCGAGAAACTCTTGCAGAGAGAATATCTCTTTGTCCTCTTCACCAGGGAAAGACCAACCCATGAGTGACAGATAGTTCAAAAGAGCTTCAGGCATAAATCCTCGTTTTTTGTAATAGAGCAAACTGACAGGATTTTTTCTCTTACTGATTTTGGTTTTTCCCTTGTCTGGATTGCGCAGCAAGGGCATGTGGATGAATGTTGGTGGTATCCAACCAAAAGCTTCATAAAGGACGACGTGTTTTGGTGTTGAAGGAATCCACTCTTCTGCTCGCATTACGTGTGTAACGCCCATCAAATGGTCATCAACGACATTGGCCAAATGGTAAGTGGGGAAACCATCAGACTTGAGCAATATCTGATCATCAATGAGCTCATTCTGATATTTCACATCACCGCGTAGCAAATCTTTGACTACTGTTTCACCATCAGAAGGCATTTTCAGACGGACAACGTAAGTGGTGCCATCTGCCAAGTGTTTGTCTATCTCTTCCTGGGGAAGTTCACGACAATGACCGTCATAACCTAGTCGTTTACCTTCTTTTTTCTGTTCTGCACGCAGAGCATCCATACGCTCACGAGTGCAAAAACAGCGATAGGCGCGACCTTCGTTGATTAGTTTTTCCGCATGGTCCACATACATTTTCGTTCGCTCAGACTGGCGATAAGGCCCAGAGGGCCCTCCCTGCTCAGGTCCTTCATCAGGATTGAGATTGAGCCAAGCGAGACTCTCGATGATTGATTGTTCAGATTCTTTTGTCGAACGCTCTTGATCTGTGTCTTCAATACGCAGAATGAAAGAGCCGTTGTTCTGTTTGGCAAAAGCTAGATTGAATAAACCAATATAGGCAGTGCCAACATGTGGTTCACCTGTTGGACTAGGTGCAACACGTACCTTTACGGGTTGGGAAGCATCCCACATTGTCTTGACCTCTCTATGTATCAAGACGCGGCCCCACGAAGGGGCCGCGAAACAAAGTCTCGAGCCAATATATTATTCGCTGGCTGCCTGCACACAAGCCATGGCTGTCGTATTGACAATGTCGTCAACGGAACAACCACGAGACAGATCATTGATAGGACCAGCCAAACCTTGCAAAACAGGCCCAATGGCTTCGACGCCACCAAAACGCTGCGTCAATTTATAGCCAATGTTTGCTGCATTCAAATCAGGGAAAACGAGCACATTGGCTTTGCCGGCAACTGTGCTGCCGGGAGCCTTTTTCTGGCCAATCTTCTCTACGATTGCAGCGTCAGCTTGCATTTCACCGTCAACTTCCAGATCAGGAGCCATTTCTTTCACTAGTTTCGTCGCTTCTCGTACTTTTTCAACCTCTGGGTGTTCAGCACTGCCCTTGGTGGAGAAAGAGAGCATAGCCACACGAGGAGTCAAACCAGCAAGGTTCTTGGCCGTCTGAGCTGAACATACAGCAACTTCGGCCATCTCTCGTGCAGTGAGAGTGGGATTGACAGCGCAGTCTGCAAAAATGAGCACACCATCATCACCGAACTCTTTCTTTTCTGAGATCATAATGAAAGCACCAGATACTTTACTAATACCTGGCTGGGTCTTCACAATCTGAAAGGCTGGCTTGAGGACGTCTCCCGTTGCACTGAGACTACCGGCGACTTCAGCATCAGCATGGCCCATCTTGACCATCATGACTGCCCAATAAAGAGGATTGTCAAGTTTTCCACCCGCTCTGGCTTCATCCCACCCCTTGTGTTTCCGAATTTCGACGAGTTTTTTGATGTACTCGTCACGGTTTGCTGAGGTTTTCGGATTTTCGATGGTTACGCCATCGAGTGAAACGCCAATCCCACCGGCTTGCTTCGAGAGCTCGTCCGGATCGCCAAGGAGCACGACGTTCGCTAGCTTCTCGCGCACAACTATCTCGGCTGCTTTGAGCGTGCGTTCGTCTGTCGCATCGGGCAACACGACCGTTTTGTCTAGACCGCGTGCCTGGTCCTTGATCCGATCCATTAATTCCATAATTCTTTGCCACCTTTCTCTGCTCGTTTTTTGAGAGCTTGGTTGCCCCACTCGCCACTATCACCATAACATGGTGCCAGCGCCGGTTGAAGTGTTGACTGCGCACTAAGAGGAGGCTCGATGAGTAATGACACAATTATGAAGAGAAGCAAACGCTTTGATTGGCCCAAAGGTTCAATCATGAGGCTTTGTACAGCCAAGATTGGCGATCAACAACTCTTATTGGCTGCCAGCAGCCCACCAGCTTCGTTAAAAATTTATGACATTGGCCAAACTAAAGCCGAATTGCTCACTGAACTGGCAATTGGCGCTGTCACAGACATTATTGTGCACAATGAGTGGTGCTACGCCTGCTCAGCTGAAAAGGGAGTCGTTGCCATAGAGCTCTCTACTCCCGCCAAAGCACAGGTCGTTCACGAATGGGGAGCCGAGTTACCAGCACTACCCAGCTCAATCGGAGTTATCAAACCTGCCGATACAACGACTTCACACCGACTGGTTGTTGCTCTTCGTGCTTTGCCAAGTAATACGGACACAGCTGAAGACATTCTCGTAGAAGGTTACGCCAGTTCTGCCTGGGAAGGACCTCCGCCGGAATCAGCCCGTACAGTTGAGACAGAAGGCGACTTGGGTATCCCCATCATCGAACACCGCTTTGGTGGCGAGCAGCGTGGATTCAAGCAGATTGGCTACCGCGCATACCCAAAACTCAACCAGCTTCGTTTTGTTGGATATCATCAACCATGGGAAGTAGACACTATGGGCAACCACGCCTTCATTGCAGCAGGGCGCTCTGGTCTCTTCCTCTATGACCTCTCCCGTCTCGACTTAAAAGAACCAGGTCTAGAATACTGTCCTGGTCCTCGAGTGAGAGGGGTTAAAGCCGCTGGCAAACACATCATAATCACAGGTGATGGTTCAATGCCCAAAGGCGAAAAAGACAATGGTCTCGTTGTTCTAGATTATTCCAATACTGCCTTACCAACACCCGTTTTCCCTTGGAAAGTGGATGGACTCCCACCAGCAGTACGCTGTGAGCTCTTTGTAAGTGGTCTACTCGTTCTAGAACCCAAAGCCATCAGTTATTATCACCTTCCCGACCTCACTCTCTTGAGATTGGCAACCCGCTTTGAGCTACCTGAAGATCAAGAAGCCATGGACGTTGCCGTAGTTGGTGGTCGCGTTTATGTTGCTACCAAAGAGGGGAAAATCTTGCTCCTGCGCTTTGAACAGCACAAGTACATGGGTGAGGAGCCAACGGTAGAGTTGCTCGACACAATAACAATAGAGTGACATCAGCCAAAAGGGAATAAAACGTCGTGGATAAAAGCGAAAATTTAGTCGATGGTAAATACTCCTTTGCCGACCTCGTTGACATCGAGAGGTTGGAGGCTGTTTCCAAAGGTATCTCTTTGGCAACTGGCATAGCCATAGGAGTTACCTCCTATCCTGAGCAGAAACTCCTCATCGGAAATGACTGGCAAGACATCTGCTCTAAATTCCATAGAGGTACTCCTCAGGCAGAAAAGGTCTGTATAGAGAGCAATAAAGAGCTGACTGGTGAGTTGAATGACTCCAAAAACATCAGAATCAAAGAGTGTGCTCACGGACTCATCGATGGTGCAACCCCCATCATCATCAAGGGTACTCACGTAGCCAATCTTTTTTCTGGTCAAATTTTCTTCGAGGAACCCGATTTGGACCGTTTCAGGGAAGGTGCCAAAGAGTTCGGCTTTGAGGAAGAAGCATATCTCGAAGCTCTAAAAAAAGTGCCAATCATCCCAAAAGCCAAGTTCATTGAATCCATGACATTCGTATCTGAGATTGCTCTCATTCTGGCAGAACAAGGTTTGCAAAATCTCCGCAATTTGCAGTTGGCCAAAGAAGCTCAAGAGACGAGCACCTTGTTACGCGCTGTCGTCGAACAATCAAATGTGCCCATGTTGCTAGTTACGCTGCCTTCCGGCAAAGTCAAACTCTTCAATAAAGCCTGCTTAGACTTCCATGGAATTTCAGAACAAAAAGCGGAAGGAAAAAATCTCGACGAAATCGAATGGACTTTCAAACATTACGACACAGATGGAAATCTCATTGCGCGCGATGAGCTGCCCTTGATGAGAGCTCTCCGTGGAGAAGCACGGCGGTCAATTGAACTGCGCGTAGAGTTTGAAGATGGCACTAGCCGTTATTGCCTTACCGATGCCACCCCTATCAAAGATGACGAAGGTAACATCGTCGGCGGTTTGGTCGTTTTTCCTGACATTACAGATCGCAAAGAGGCTGAACAGGCACTGAGAGAAAGCGAAACTAGGTTTCGTGAGCTGGCAGAAATGTTACCAGAAACCGTTTTCGAGGCAGACTTAAAGCTCAATATCACCTATGCCAATCAACGCTCCTATTCACTCTTTGGCTTCACGGAAGAAGACTTCATCAAGGGAGTAAACGGCTTGGAAATGATTGTTCCTCAAGATAGAGAAAGAGCTCAGGGCAACCTACATAGAAGGTTAAAAGGTGAAGAGGTAAGTGCCATTGAATACACGGGAATGAAGAAAGATGGCACTACATTCCCCCTCCTTTTACACATGGAGCCAATCATCCGCTCTGGGGCCATAGCAGGTTTTCGTGGCATCATCATAGATATGACTGACCGAAAAGAGCTAGAAGCTCAGTATCTGCAAGCACAGAAAGTAGAATCCATTGGTCGCTTGGCTGGTGGAGTAGCCCATGACCTGAACAACTTGCTCACTCCAATATTGGGATATGGAGAATTGCTGCGCGACCAATTTGCCTCTAATGACAGTCGGCGCGACACTTTGATGGAGATCATTGAATCAGGAAAAAGAGCTCGCAACCTCGTTCGCCAACTCCTGGCATTCAGTCGCAAACAGAAAATGGAGTTCAAGTCGCTCAATCTAAACGGAGCAGTTTCTGGCTTTGCACGTCTTCTTCGCCACACCATTAGAGAAGACATTGAGATAAAAGTCTCTCTGCCGCCTAAACCTCTTTTTGTGATGGCTGACATAGGTCAAGTGGAACAAGTGATAATGAACCTGGCCATCAACTCTTCCGATGCAATTTCAGGCCCTGGTCAATTGTGCATTACTACCTCTTTGGAAGGTTTGAATGAAGACGTAGCCGCTCAGTACCCAGAGATTTCACCAGGTCTTTACGCCATGCTGCAAATCGCTGACACAGGCTGCGGGATGGACAATGAAACCATGGAGAAAGTCTTCGAACCCTTCTTCACCACCAAAGGAGACAGAGGAACTGGTCTTGGTTTGGCTACTGTTTATGGAATAGTCAAACAGCATGATGGACATGTATTGGTCGAAAGTAAGCTCGAAAGGGGAACGACTTTCAAAATACTTCTGCCAGTCACAGAGGAGGAGTGTCTTGAAGGAGACGAAGGAGCAAAAGAAACGCAAGCTGCCGACGGAATGGGAACCGTTCTGTTAGTCGAAGACAATGAACAAGTTCGTCAATTGGCCAGAGCTATGCTCACCCACATGGGTTATGAAATCAAAGAAGCAGCCAATGGGCAGGCAATGCTCGACGAATTGGCAGATTACGAAGGGCCTGCTCACATACTCTTGACCGATGTCATCATGCCCGGCATGAATGGCAAAGAACTTTACGCAAAAGTGAAAGAGATTTACCCATCAATTGGCGTCGTTTATATGTCGGGATACACAGCAGAAATCATTGGCCAACATGGCGTCTTGGACGGCAAAGAACAGCTCATCGACAAACCATTCTCATACGAAGTCTTATCAACAAAACTGCGTGAAGCCCTAGAAGGCTGACGTCATTCCGGCAAAGGAACAACGGACTCCATTATGAAAACCTTGTCTCCAGGCTTCCAGCGACAAGATGTTTTGACAGCGACCTCACAGCCTTTGTCAGCTTTCTCAACAATTTGATGGTTTATCTGGAGTTCTGGTACCCGATAATGGACAACTCCCGTGGAAGGACCAATCAAAATAACATCTTCGCCAACAGCCAAATGACGTCCTTCCAACTTGACGACAGCCACGGATATCTTCTGATAAAACTTCTTCACACGGCCTACATAAACTTTACGATGAGTAGCAGCAGATCCAGTGTGACCAGCCCAGCCTCCGTCCGCAGGCAGACCGAAATAGAAACCATCAGAAAAATAGCGATTGTAGACTTTCAACATACGCCCACGAAGCTCATCGATGAGAGGCTGATCAAGACGGTCTTCTAAGGAGGCAGTTATTGCCTCGGCATAACAAGAGGTCACTGTGCGCACATATTCGGGGCTTCGATTTCGTCCTTCGATTTTGAAACAATCGATACCGGCTTGTATGAGTAAATCAACAAAAGGCAGAGCGCAAAGATCTCGAGGTGACAAAACATAGTTATCCCCCACCTTGTATCTGTCGCCTGTTTCCACATCACGAATCTCGTATTCTCTGCGGCAGGGCTGCACACATTGACCACGGTTGCCGGAACATCTCGTTGTGTAATGGGAAAGCAAACATCTGCCAGAGAGAGCCAAACACATAGCACCGTGAACAAAACACTCGACCTCAACACCAGAGTCACGTTTGATCTTGGCCACCTGCTCGAGCGAACACTCACGCGCTAAAATGACTCTCGAAATGCCCTGTTGGTGCCAGAAACGAGCTGCGTCGGTGTTTGCCACTGAAGCTTGTGTGGACAAGTGTATCTCCAGATTACGCTTTTTGGCCGCCATAATAACTGCTGGATCCCAGGCGATGACTGCATCTACTTTTGCGTCAGCTGCAGCGTCTACCATGTCATCGAGCTTGGCCATTTCATCATCAAACAAGATAGTGTTGAGGGTGAGGTAACACTTCAAGTTGTGGGAACGACAGTATTCGACTGTTTTTGGCAGTTGGCTAATGTCAAAATTCTTCGCCCCCCGGCGCATATTGAGAGCTGACAAACCAAAATATACGGCGTCAGCACCGCCTTGAGCAGCGGCAGATATCATCGACTTAGTCGCTGCTGGTGCAAGGAGCTCAGGTCTTTTCATTATTACTTTCCATCTCTTCGACAACGTCGGGGTAAAGCTTTTGCATACAAGTAGGACACAAACTATGGCTCACAATTGTACCCGATTGTTCGGCCAAATACTCTTCTAAGTCTTGCCAATAATTACGGTCATCGCGCACTTTTTTGCAGCTAGCGCACATTGGCAACAACTTTTGTAGAGTTTTAACTTCCTGGAGTGCCTTCTCTAGATTGACTACAGTTTTCTCCAACTCCAGATTTTTCTGGGCCAAACTACGCTCAAGGGCACGTACATCAGTCAGATCCAACAAACTGATGAGTGCAAATTGAGAGCCCTCTAGGTGGAGCTTTCCGGCGCTCAAACGTAGATCCAAGCTTTTCCCATCTCCGCATTCGAGCAGAACATCCTTCTCAAAAGACTCTTCTTTGCCAGTAAAGATCTTGCGCAAAGAAAGACGAATTCCACAATAAGCGCATTCATTATTGGGACAGCTGCGTTTGCCATCTTTATTGCACTCTGAACAGAGGCAACCGACAACATCGCCAAAAGCTTCACCAGCAACAGAGTCATGGGATAGAGCGAGAAGAGAAAGAAATATCTCATTGGCAAAAAGGACACGCATGTCCTCATCCAAGATGACCAAGGCTGAAGGCACAGTGTCAAAGACCGTATGCAACAGTCTCGTTTCCCTAATCAGCTTGCCGTAACGTGCTTTGAACGGCCCAAATATCTCGAGCTTCATTGGAGCCCCCTCGACACCATGCTAACCCTTGTCAGCCTTTTGCTCAACCGGTCTTCGTTCGAGCCATACAGCAGCAGCCATGGCTAGCAAAATCAACAAAGCACCACCAATTTGCGAAAATACCAAGGATTCCCTGAGCACAAAATAAGCAGCAACTGCTCCGAAGACAGGTCCTACCAACATTATCATCGAGACCGTCCACGCCTCTAAAGAATTGAGAGCCCTGAAGATTGCTGCTACACCAATGCCAAAAACTCCCACACCAACGAATATAAGAGCGACTACCTCTTTAGCGCCAATGGGATTGTGCAAAGTAAATCCCTCTTGAAGGGCAAAGGGCACTATGGCCAAGCAATAACCAATCATACCGATAGCATTGGCTTGAACAGGTGTAAAAGGACCAAACATACGTCTGGCATAGATGAACTGGGCAGCCCATAATAAAACAGAAGAGAATGCCAATAAGGCATGACGCAAAGATACTCCTGCTACAGAGCCTTGTGCATTACCTCCGACGAGTAAATAGAGACCACCAATGGCAGTCAACGAGAGTGGTATGTCACTCCACCGCAATCGGCGGCCAACCAAGAGGATGGACAACAAGGCGATGACTAGCGGTTGAGTCCTTTTTATCATTACGGCAAACATGCCTGTGAGATGGGGCAAGGTGTGGAACCAGACTATTCCAGGCAATGCTTGGAACACAGCGAAAAAGAGCAAAATTCGCAATGCAGGCCAACGGTTATCTTTGCCAAACGAAGGAAACTTGCCCTGCAGAGCCAAGACGATGAACAAAGACAAAGAAGCCAATGAAGTAAAACAAACGATTGCCATGTAGGGACGAAAGAAACCAAGCAAATGTTTTACGAAGATTGGCCCCATGGACATCGTTGCAGCTGCATATAAAGCCGCAGCGACAGGGATGAACAAGAGCTTTTTATCTGGCACAGAACACCTAAGGTTCCAAGATGACACCAATGGGATGCCAACTGGCCACAGAGAGAGCATAGTTTCTGACGATGGTCTCTTCAGTTCCCATTAAAGCATTGGTGATGACAGTCAAATCGTTGCCTGTGATGAAATACATGAAACGACCAACACGTTTGAAAGACTCATAATTCAAAGGACCTGTTCTGATTTCCACATCAGTCCTGGGACCTATTCCACCTGTGGTTGCATCTGTTTGAAAAACGTGCATGGTGTGTGTGGCAGCACCATCAGCGTTCAAGCTAATGAGTACGCCAGTGATCATATTCACACCACGTGTGCTGTTGATACCACCACAACCAACAAAAAGAAGGCCCAAAGTTAGAGCAGCGAGCAGGGCATAGCGAGTAGAACCTAAGCGAGCCATAAAAGAACCCCTCCAGATAAGCAATAAACATCCATAGTGGTGGAGATTTAACACAAGTGATGGCTTCCTGACCACAAGGCTGAGAAAAGCATTTTGATCCAACTTTCCAAGTCGTGATAGTCTGATCTGAAAATGACTCTCTACACATATAGGACCGTTAAAACTGTGGGAGGTATACATGCGGTTTTGGATGGCTACTTTGGCCGTAAGTGTTTGTCTCTCCCTCAGCTGCGCATATGCAGCAGAAGGAGATGTCGAAGTTGGTGGGGTACGAACCCAAAGAGCCCTCGCCAATATTGATGGCGAAAAAATCGTCCTCGAGATAGTTTATCGTGGCAAATTAGCAGCTGGTAAAAGCGTTACCGTTATGGACGTAGACGCCTTCTTGCCTACACAGAAAGTCGACTGGATGGTCGAAGCAGGAGTTTATGAACCAGCAGACCGCTATTCCCCTCCCGGCTTTCTCAATAAACTACGTTCAAAACTTGGCGGTCTCATCTTCCGAAAATACATCAAGCGGTTCATGAAAGACATCCGTAAATTCGATAAATTCAAAGGTGGCTCTGCTCCTCTCAAACTGCAGGAATCTGACAAAGAACTCGAAGACATGGTTGAAGTTGAAGGATTTGAAAACAAGATCTACCTACCTGCCAACTTCGCTAGATACAATGAAGAACAAGAAGTCATTGGTCGAATAATCAACGACACTGACAATGATGGATTAATCAACTTTCTCGACCATCAACCCTTCTATTACAACGATTGGGATGATGATGATCAACTGAAAAAGCAAGCTGAAGATGAGCTGAAACGCCAAGCCAAACAAGAAACCAAACAAGACTCATCTCAAGAACAAAAACAAGAGCAAACTCAGGAACAGACTCAGGAGCAGACACAGGAAAAACAGCCTGAAAAATGGCAAGACGAATTGGAAATCCCAGAACAAGAAGTCGAGATATCCAAACCATCAGGTGTGGCGAAAAAAGGTTTCCTCGAAGCCATCGCTGCAAAACCAGTACTTTGGTTGCCAGCAGTTGTTCTCGGTGCAAAACTTATCGATAAAGGCGACCATATCATCAATGGTGAAACAGGTGGCTCCAGTATTCCTGGTATCCTCTCCGACCCTCCCTGATATATTCGAGGGTAAAGAAAAACCTCCCAGCCAAGAGGCGGGGAGGTTTTTTATTGTACCTCTTAGGGCAGTCGACTGATTACACGTTCGCGATAACGCATCATATTGGTCTGACCGTCGCGAGCTCCAGGGCATTTTTCGCGAATGTACTGCAACAGACGACGAATACGCACTTTAGTAGCTGGATGTGAGCGGTAAGCTTTATTTCTATCCTGCTTCAAGCGATTGAGAAAAGTAACCAAAGCATTAGGATCATATCCAAGTCGGTAGATGTATTGCGCTCCAATGAGATCAGCTTCGTACTCTTTCGTATGGCCATATTCGAAGTTGGCATATTGGTTAATTGAACTGGCTGCAGATTTGAACAATCCAGCAAGTATTTGAGCGCCAGGTTTCTTACCTTTGCTCAGTTCTTTGGACAAG
>CAZXTJ010000222.1:0-11640 GCA_964643655.1 uncultured bacterium | reverse complement strand
GTTCTGAGGACCGCGTTCATCGAGCGCTACAAATCTGTCTCCCTCAGGAGAACGCCATGCTTCATCTACGAGATCAAATCTATCGAATAGACGAGCACCTACTTCAAGGTCACTAGAAGCCTTTACTCCACCTTGCTCGGACACGAGCTTCACTTCACTTTCATTAGTTCCGCATTTGGAAATTTAGTAACACTGGACTCTCGTCAACTCTTACACCAACGGTTTCTGGCTCATCTAACATCTGCTTCCAAGCCATCTCATCCAAAGTCTCCATTTTGGGTGAAGACAAATCAAAAACCATCGTTGTACCCAGCAAATTGGTAAGGAGATGACCGCAGGTTACATTCAATAGTTCTTTGAGGGCGTCATCAGCGCCTTCTTGTACCAACTCGTCATCGGGCTCTAGTCCCAATACATTTGCTGCTATTTCATGGCAGAGTTCAGCAGGAACTGCCAGAGCTACGTGACCAGATTCAGGTCCGGCAAAATCGATATTTGCACAGACATATTTCTGGAGCCCACCTTCGAGCTCGCACTTCTCTACGGGATCTCCAAAGAGGAAGGCAACGCGCTCGAGGATGTCACAAAACACGTTCTTGATAGTTTCACGTGTATCGTTGTTCATGATGCCACCCCTAACGTTTCGTCGACCAATTGGCGCAAAAATTCTGGTGAACAAGGCTTTCGAATGTACCCCTTGATACCTTGGTTCTTTAGTCTTTCAACCCTCGGCGTACTCCCCTCTGTGGAGACGACGATGACCGGTATTGTGTCCAGTAGACCATCAGCACTCATCCTCTCAATCATCTCAATGCCGTTCATGACGGGCATATTGATGTCGGCGAGGACTAGATCAATCCAGTTCTCTTTGAGAATGTCGAGTGCCTCCTGACCATTCTCCGCCTCGTACAATTCGTTTATCGATACTTTTGCGAGGCGTAATACTTTCGTGATGATAGCTCTAATGGTCGGAGAATCATCTACGATTAGGATGTTGAATGCCATCTCGCGACCGCTCCAATCAAAGCTGCGTTTCAACCTTGCCCGACTTGATAGTCGTGACACCGGAAGCAACATATAAGGCCATAGTACGTGGTTTCGAACCACCACAATCTTCAGAATCTATTAAGATGTCGTTTTTCCAAAGGATCTTGCGCATTACGGTGTAATTTCTCTCACCAATGCGAAACATGTCACCTTTGTCCATAATCTTCGATGCACCAGCTATTTTGGCTACGAGCCGCCTTTTGTCAGCTCCTAATTCCAATAGCTTTCGTAGTAACATCACGACGCCTGTATCAACGTACATACACGGATTGGCCTTCGCCTTGGCACGGTCCGATCTGGACAAGGGCAACATACAGTGGATGAGCCCTCCCACCCGCGCCACGGGATCCCATAACGCAAGACCAATACATGATCCCAGCGCATAGGTAATGAGTAATTCATCAGGTCGCTTGGAGACTGCAAAATCTGCAACACCAATGACTTTCCTTATGAACTTCTCTCCTTGGCGATCGGTGGCACGCAAGCACGAGTTGGCCATCGTTGGATCGAGAGCTCTTGTAATCGCACTCATTTCGCGCCTCATTTCGGTTCTTTGACGTACACGGCCGGGCGAACGACTCTGAAGTTGCTAACCATCCCAGTCAGACTTTCTGCATGTCCGACAAAGAGGTAACCCCCGGGTTTCAGCAACGCGTACAATTCTTGTAAGAGCCGCTTGCGCACGGCATTGTCAAAATAAATCATCACATTCCGACAAAAGATGGCATCCATTGGGCCTTTCATTGGAAATGGCGGTGTGGCCAAATTCAAGTGACCAAAGACGACCATCTTTTTCAACATTGCTTTAGCTTCATATTCCAAGGAACCAGCACCTCTTCGACTGATGAAATATTTATCTCTCAGAATGGGAGGAATTCCTTGGATTTTTGCTTTAGGATAAATGGCAGCCTTAGCTGTTTGCAGAACCTTGGTGTTGATGTCAGTTGCCAAGATTTTGCAATCACAATCACCGCCAGTTTCTTCCAAGATGGACATGGCCATCGTATACGGTTCCGCTCCTGTTGAACATGCAGCTGACCAAAATCGAAATCGTCGTTGTCCGGCGTCAATCCACTCTCTCAGCAAACTGCGAAGTTTCTCGAAGTGTTCTCCTTCTCGAAAGAAACTGGTCACGTTTGTTGATATGGCGTTCAAAAGGTGAACCAATTCGTTCCCACTTTTGTCGCCAATGACCATCTTGAGATAGTCTTCATGTCGAGTGATGCCAAGTCTACGCATTCTCTTGCCCACACGAGCACAGACCAAGGCGTGTTTGCTTTCATTAAGTGTGATGCCACTTACGTCGTAGATGAGTTCTCTAAAGCTGTTGAATGTACTTTTATTCATAGCTTAACTCCCTACGGCCTGAGCGTGGCGTCTTTTGTCCCTCAGAGCAGACAAATCGATTACTCTTCTTGCTATGCCATCGAGAGGCACAACATGGTCTACAGCTCCTACAGCTATGGCTTCTTTGGGCATTCCAAAGACAACACAGGAAGCTTCATCTTGCGCAATATTGATTGCACCAGCATCGTGCATGGCCTTCATACCTGCAGAACCATCACGACCCATACCTGTCATAATGACACCAATGGCTTTAGATTTTGCAGCTCGAGCAACTGAGTTGAAGAGCACATCCACCGATGGTCGATGGCGACTTACAAGTGGTCCTTCTTTTACCTGTGCTCTGAACTTTGCACCAGCCCGAACAAGGATCAGATGTCGATTTCCAGGAGCAATGAGTGCTCTGCCCTGTAAAACAGCATCTCCATCTTCAGCTTCTTTTACTTCGATTGCGCACACGCTATTCAAACGTTCAGCAAAAGATTTAGTAAAGTGTTCGGGCATATGCTGGACTATCAGTATGGGAGCAACAGTCTGTGGCATAGCCATCAGAACCTTTTGCAAAGCCTGAGTACCACCAGTAGAAGCGCCAATGGCGATTATTCTATCGCTAGCGCCTGAAGGAGCAATAATCCGTTTGACTACGGGTACGAGACGTTTAGGTTCAGCTTCTCGTTTACGCACTTTGACTTGAGCCGCAGCTTTGACCTTATCGATCAACTCCACAGAAACATCTGCCAAAGATAAACCTGAGCCAGGTTTACACATTACGTCTACTGCACCTGCATCCATGGCTTCCAGTGCCGCTTTGCCGCCCTCTGCTGCAAGAGAAGAGAGAATTACAGCTGGAACTGGATGATATTTCATCAATTTTCGCAAGAACAAAATGCCGTTCATTCGGGGCATTTCGATATCGAGTGTCAAAACATCAGGATTGAGTTTGACAATCTTATTGCGAGCAACATATGGATCGATGGCAGTGCCCACAACTTCGATATCAGGATCCCGCGAAAGCTCACGTACGAGGACGCTGCGTATGACAGCAGAATCATCGACGATGAGCACTCGAATGGGACGTTTACCCAACATTGTAATACTTCTCTTCTCTATGCTGCTTTTTTCTCGCTACCGAGAATATCGTCAACAACCTTACCTACTACTTCAGGCAAGAATGGTTTGCGTATATAGGCTTTAACACCCTTAGTTTTCAGCTGTTCAATACGTGTCTCACTACCAACCGTTGAGACCATAATTACGGGTATTGTCTGCAACATTCCTTCTTCGGACATTTTTTCTATCATCTCAATGCCATTCATGACTGGCATATTGATGTCGGCAAGCACCAAGTCTATCCAGGTCTCACCTAGGACATTGAGTGCTTCTTTTCCATTGTTTGCCTCATAAAGCTCATCAATAGGAATGTTGGCCATCCGAAGAGTTTTAGCGATGATTTTTCGCGTTGTCTTCGAGTCATCTACTAGCAAAATCTTGTAGCCCATTAGGTAACCTCCCTCAATTGACAACAGCATCGGGTGGACACTCTTCAATGGCCATCTGTCCCGAATGTTCGATAGTTTGTTTACTTGTGTGAGCCAGACGTACCAATCCAGCTACGTCAACTATGAGTCCAACATTGCCATCTGGCATGATTGCGCCACCGGCAACACCAGGAATTCCCTGCATTGAGTCACCAAGACTCTTGATGACGATTTGCTGCTGACCAACCAACTCATCGATGACAAGTCCTGTCTGGCGCGCATCGTCTTCCACAACAACAATCAGTTTCTCGCTCAAATCGACAGCTGAATTTTCCACGTCGAATAACTTGCTCATTCTGAAGAGCGGTATGAGCTGCCCTTGCAGAAGGAACATTTCGCCCTTTCCAGTGACTGTGGAGATATCTTGCTCCTTCGCACAGATTGAGCGAACAATTGACAAGGTCGGAATGATGTATCGTTCTTCGCCGACTCGAACGACCATACCGTCGATGATTGCGAGTGTTAGAGGTAACTTGATGGTAAAGACTGTGCCTTTACCACGTTCAGATCTAATATCAACCTGACCACGAAGTGCGTCGATTTCTCGTTTGACTACGTCCATACCAACGCCGCGGCCAGATACATCAGTTACTTTCTTGGCTGTCGAGAAGCCTGGATGGAAGATGAGCTGGAAAACTTCTCTATCAGTCAACTCATCGTCAGCTCCAACGAGGCCGCGTTCACGACCTTTGGCCAAAATGGCATCTCTATCTAGTCCACGACCATCATCTTCCAACTCGATGTATATTGAGCCACCTTTGTGGAAAGCTCGCAGATTGACAGTAGCCACATTGTTCTTACCAGAAGTACTTCTGGCTTCAGGGCCTTCAATTCCATGGTCAACTGCATTACGAACCATATGGATGAGCGGATCGCCAATTCTGTCTACAAGAGACTTGTCCAACTCTGTGTCTTCACCAGACATTATGAATCTGACGTTCTTACCTGCTTTTTTGGCCAAGTCACGAACAACTCTTGCCATCTTTTCGAAGGTCACACGAATTGGTTTCATTCGCAGTGAGGTTGCCATCTCCTGCAGCTCACGCGTAATCTTATCGAGTAAACGAACCTGACGGGCCAGTCTTGGCGAACAAAGAGCTTCCAACTCTTGTGACTGGCAGACCATTGATTCGGCGATTACTAGCTCACCAATAGTGTCCACAAGCCTATCTAGACGATCGGCATCGACTTTCACTGATTCACGTTTGCGAGTCCGCTGAGAGCTTCTGCCATTTGACTTTGAGCTCTGCTTTTTCTTTTCAGGTGCAGGAGCTTGAGCTTTCTCGGCTGTTTTGGTCTCAGCTTTTGTCTCTTCCGCAGTTGTTTCTTCTGCTGAAACGCGCAGATCCTGCTCATCATCCTTGAATACAACTGCATACTGTTCGTCTGGAGCTGCTGTAATTGGACTTACTTCTTCCTGCTGGTTTTCCTGCTCTTCAAGGCTTCTCGGATCTGGTGCATTGAGCATTGCTTGTTTGATGCGCTCAATTAGCTGGAACAAATCAGCATCAACACTCATTGGATCGCCTGTCGCCAAAGCTGTGCTGAGAAAACCTACGAGTCTTGTCATGCTGTCTACAGCTGCAAAGACAACGTCAATTTGTTCGCCCTTGAGAAGCAGTTGACCTTTTCTGGCTTTCGTCAGTAAATCTTCTGTCTCATGGGCCAACATTCTGATGTGGTCCAGACTGAGGAATGCTGCCACACCTTTGATTGTATGAAAGGCTCTGAAGACAGCATTAACAGCCTCATCATCATCAGGAATTTTTTCCAAGGTGAGTAATTGCACTTCAGCTATGTGAAGGTGATCATTTGCCTCAACAACAAAGTTCTCTAACAAATCTTTGTCTTCATCGTCGAAGGTGATAGGCGCTACTTCTGGAGCAGGCCCTGGAGCAGGCTCTGGTTCAGGCGCGATCTCTGGTTCTGGAGCTGCCTCTGGAGCAGGCTCTGGAGCTGGCTCTGGTTCCTTTACAGGCTCTGGCTCTGGGATTTCGGCTTCTGCCTTTTCCTCACCAGATGAACCTCGAACGAGTTGATCAATGGCTGAAACGAGCCCGATCACTTCCTCCATGGTTTTTTCTGGAGAATCAGTGTCCTGCAAAATGATTCGTTCTACCAATTCTGCTGCAGAACCAGCAGCTTTGGCCGCTTCATCTTGTCCTTCACTTTGAGCACACTTGTGTGCTTCTTGTAACCGAATATAGAGGTCACTCAAGGACTTGATGTCACCTACACTAGTTAATCCGATAGTCTCTGCTAATACTGCGTTAGCTTGTTGCAGCGTTTGCTCTGACATGGACGCCTCCTGAAAGACGGGGTCCAAGTTATTGTTATCGCAGCTGTTTCAGCACGTGTTGTGCCATGTGGCTGTATTTGCCTACTGAAGCGCATGGTCTTGATTTCATTTTTTAAAACTGAAGCCTGCATGTGGCGAAAAACCTTAAGAGCTGTTGCAAGGTGCTCCAGGAGCGATGATTCGATCAGGCAAAGTGATAGGGACAAATATATGGGCAAAAAAAAAGCGGAAGAAATAGAAAAAATGGGTCATATCGACCCACTTTTCTATTTACCGCGACGATGGTTTCTCTCGTGACTCACTGAGGGTAGTGAACGTGTGTTGAAACCAACTGGTTTTCTTGGTCCACCGAGCATAGAGGAGTCAGTGAGAATGCAGCTCATCATATCGGCAAGATCTTTCAGCTCACCCAATTCGATGCCAAGAGTTTTGATACGTCTCTTGTCTGTTGCTACTTGTTCCATTTTTTCCTCCTCAGAATTGAATTTTTCCCAACAATCTCCATGCACGTTACAAGCCATCACCCAAAAGACGCCTATCCCTTTACTACAGTGGCTTTCACCTCTACCTGCATTTCCATAGCGGATATCTGCTACAGCAAAAAACCTCAACATATGGCAAATGGCTACATTAGTTTTTCTCTATTTCCTTATGTAAGTGAGAAAGACAACCGATGGTCTAAACGAACGCACTCTTTGCGTTAGGTATGTGTTGTACGTCAAACCCGTTGGGAAATGGGGTTTGGTTTTAGGGATATGAAGCAACTCCGAAAAAGGAGATGGCCTATGAACATCGGTCGTATTCGCCCGATGTGGTTTTTGCCATTGCTTACATTTGTTTTGCTCCTTTGCCCGACTGCGGCCTTTACACCGCCTGCAGCGGCTGGGGTGAGCGAAGAACTCGGCCTTGACGTGAGCGAGAAGGAAGGTCTTCCTGAACTCGTAAATCTGAATGTCAAGGACCTCGAGCTCTCACAGGTCATCGAGCTCCTCGTCAAGGACCGCGACCTGAATATCATCTATCCCCCCGGACTGAACAACCGAGTAACCGTCCGTCTCAAGGATGTCCACTGGCAAGAGGCTCTAAGAGCCGTTCTCAGAATGCACGGTTATGGTTTCACCACATCGGGCACCATCATTATGGTCGACGCCGTCGACAAGCTTGCTCCCGACATGACAACCAGAAACTACCGACTGCGCTACTTCTCCTTTGGTGCAATCGAAGCCGTCCTAAAAGGTGTTGTCGGCGAAACTGGCGCAATCCAATTCGTACCAAGACCACCAACAGCTGAAGGTGATGAAATGGGTACACTACTCATTACTACCTCACCTGAAGGTCACGAAATGGTCACTCGTGTTCTTGGTATATATGATATTCCAGCTGCCCGTCGCCGCCCAATCGTCGAAGGGCCTTTCAATGATTCAACAGTAAATGTCCGTTTTGTAGAAACTCCAGTTGAGCTCGCTATTAAAATGCTTGGCGAAAAATTTGGTCTCAACGTGGTGTGGGAAACAAAAATCGACGGAAGAGTTACATTAAATCTAAATAGAATAGGTATACGGCAAGCCTTAGATTCTATTCTCGTTCCTTTGGAATACCGCTACCACCATAATGGTTCCAATGTACGTATAGTCAAAAAGGAAGGTTTTGCTGCTCCAAACTTCTCGAGAGTTTTCGATTTGGAATATCTCACAGCGGCAGAGGCCAGAACAGCTCTCGATCATAAAGTAAAAGATGTAGGTACGGCTCAAATCGTTGGAGACGAAGCTGCTTCTCGTCGTCTTATGATCACTGCACCTGAAGAGACGCTCACTGAATTGGCAAGCATCATTAGTAATATTGATGTTCCTAAACAACAGATCCTCATTAATCTATTCTTTGTGGAAGTATCTCTCACTGAAGGTAATACTCTCGGCATTGATTGGTCAGTGCAAATGTCACTTCAGGGTGGCACTCGTCAAACGGCCTTCCCCTTCAACAACTCGAGAACAATCACTGGTAATCCAGCCTTCAACTTCGGCTTAATCAATGCCCAAAATCTTGGCGGAGCCTTTGACGCTCTCAAACGAAGTTCAAAAGTTCGCATTTTGAACGAACCTTCGCTGACTGTCAGGGATGATGAGGAAGCCACAATTCTTGTTGGTCAAAGTTACCCGATTACTGTAGAAACATTGGATAGACAGACACTGCAACGAACAATCACACTCGATAGATATCAGGACATTGGTATTGAACTGAAGGTTCTACCAAGAGTGTGTGAAAACAACATAATAGACTTGAAGATTGAACCAAAAGTCAGTGAAGTTGGTGAACTCGTAGAAAACCGCTTCCCCGTCATCAATACACGTGAGGCTGAAACACGCATTCAGGTTCATAACGGTGAAGCCGCAGTCATCGGTGGTTTGATTAGAAATCGTACTGAGAAATCCAAACGAGCTGTACCACTGTTGTCTAAAATACCGGGTTTGGGAAAACTATTCCAAACCAACTCGAGCACAGACACAAGAACTGAATTGCTCATCTTTGTCGTGCCTAAAATTCTCTCACACGTTGGTACGCCTCTTAGGTCGCTAGAGCCTGTAAAGATAGTAGAGCCTTCGACAGCACAAAAGGTAAAGAAACTAATGCCCAAACGAATGGGAAGACCCAGAAGGCGTGAGAAAACCACCAAACCTGCTCAAAAAAGAGTGCAGAAGGTGGCCAAAGAAAGGCCTATGATGCTCACAACGGAAGATGAGGTTACTCCTGAACTAGAACCCATCTTTTCTAAGCCCGTTGTTAAGAAAGCGCCTAAAGTTAAACCTACTCCCAGAAAGAAAACTCCTGCGGAAAGTATGTACGCTCGCATTGAAAGCACCATGAGTGCAGCATCGCCTGAAATTGCGGACTATGTGGCGAAAGTAAAAGAGAGAACTAAACCTTACGATTTCGTTGCTGTCAGCGAATTGTATAGTCTCTTCAAGAAAGCCCCTCGACACAAATTCGAAACAGCAGTCTCTCGTGCCAAACGATTTGACCTCTATGATCCATCAATCGTTGGCAAAATGCTCTCCACGATGTAATCAAGAGGTACTTGGGGTAATTACTCTCGATCCATTGGTGATGCTGCCTGTCATCGTTCCAGATTCTGTGATGGAAATGGTCCCTGACCACACTGTATGGCTAAGTCTCGAAGCACTGATAGAAAAAGATGTAGTGTCAGCAGAATCAACTGTAAAACTGTAGTTTGAAGAGTCTGTAGTCAAATTTGTGGTCAACAGTTCAGCTGTGACCAAAGTACTGAGGTTTCCAGCAAAGGTGTCATTTTCCGCGTGATACAGCCTTTGTGCTGTGGCTATACAGCGCAGTCTACTCGCTGCGAAGTTCAGATGAGCCTGTTCCATTGTTGTCTGATAGCGCGGCACAGCAAAACTAACCAAAACGGCAACGATTGTTACGGCGATGAGCAACTCGGCGAGTGTGAACGCCTTTCGCGCAGGTAAGGCCCTCATGTTCTACTACCCTCCTTCAGTGCAATAACAGGCTTTGGATTAACTGGGCAAACTACTGCAACTTGGTCAACGGTCAAGGTCACTTCATCCATTGTCACGTCAACAACCTTTATTCCATTGATGCTATCACCAGCAGCTACGATCGAACCTCCGATAACGGCCGCTCTCAACTTTCCTGCAACGAGAACACCATTAACAAGGGGCTCTTCATTACAACCTTCCAGCACCAATAACTTGCCTTCATTTGAAACATGAACTTCATTGGGTAAGATCTTGACTATTGTCATTGTTCCTTTGGTCTGACCTGCTCTCAAAACCTCTCCCTGCCAACGAACCATTCGGAATGGTCCTGCTTTGTAAATGACCTTTATTCCTTCTAGTCCATTTGATGTAGGTTTCTCTTCGTCCTCAAAAGAGATGTCATCCTGCTCTTCATTGAGGGCACGTTCCATGTCGAATGGATCGAGAACTCCCTTGATATCAACGTTTGCTCCGGCAATTTTTGCGCCTTTTATCTTGGCAACAGCCTTTGTCGTCTCGACAAGGAGTGGAGCTGACTCTGTGCTCATGTAAGCGCCGTACAGTATGGTCAACAAGGGAATGAGAATACCTAGTTTTTTACCGTTCTCCATCATGATTTTGCTCCACGTGGTTGTTTTTGCTGAAAGACCTTCAGCGAAAGAACACATTTAAGTGATCGTGCGCCTGTTTTTTCCATTGAAACGCCTACAATCCTATAAAATGGCCTCTGCGTTTCGATCCAAGACATGAACTGAACCACTCGCCTATACGTACCTGTTAGGGCCAAATCGATATCCACTTGACTTGCGCCTGTTATCCAACTCTTACCTTTTTCCACAGGTGACATATTGTCGAGACGGACCTTGTTCTGACGAGCAGCGTCTAGGAAGTTTTCCATCCAGCTATAGTTACTAGTCCATGGTGGAAGCATTTTCTCATAAGCCTTTAGCACAGAAACTTTGGACTCAGCTTTGGAGACCTTTTTGATTTTGCCCATTACCTGCTTAATGGAAAGCTTTGATTTAGCAATCTGACCTAGACCAGGATCCAAGACAGCGAAGTAACCTATGGCCGATAGGACAAAAAATACAATGAGACGACAAACGGCAGGTCTCTCATTGAGGACGCCTTCGAGCTGCTTCTTCAGCTTCTCGAGCTCTTCTGCCTTTGACATTTGTTTTTTTACTTTTGCCATCTTTCGACCCTTCTCATTTTTCCGTACAAATTATGGTCATACGCGCTTCTCTCAATCGACCACCTGCCGTTATCCACTCAACAGGTCCGGCGAGCTGCACGTTTTTGAAATATTTCGATATCAATGAACTTGCACGCATTTGTTTGATAAGCGTGTCGACTTGCTGTGCGCGAAGCGCTTTGTCCTGCGCTTGCATACTCAATGCCATTTCGAAATACCTTCGCCCTTTGCCCTTTTTGGATTTTTTCCTTGTGAAGTCATCAGCACTCTTGATAGAGTTCACAACCGCACCTTCAGGCAGAAGACCAGAGGTTCCCGCAAATATTGCCGCCCACGACATTCGTTTCTTCAAGAATCGTTGATACTTGTCTATGTTGATTTCAAACTCGCCAACTTTGGCTGCCAGCTCTTTTCTTTTCAGTTTTCTCAGCTCGACATTATGTCCTTTGAGTCTACGTTTCATGGCGGCCAGATTGTCTTCTAGGTTCATTCTCTGATAGTCCTGGTAAAACCAAAGGGCACCGATTAGAAGGACGACAGCTCCAACTTCCCAAATCCTGATGACCCTGGACAAAGCCTCTTTGAAGGGCAAGATCTGCTTAACTGTAACAGCAAGGTTGACGTCGTTTTGCTCTGTACTCAATAGCCTGAGGGCCAATCCCCATGCAATCAACTCTCCATATGGTTTGGCTTCACAAGTAGAGG
>CAZXTJ010000221.1:0-11733 GCA_964643655.1 uncultured bacterium | reverse complement strand
CCATAGGGCATGCTACCATAAGCTCAATATGTTCAAAGCCAAAGGACGAATACCTGGTCAGTGCCAGAAACTCGACTACGGTATCTATAGTGAAGGACAAAAGTGGAGCGAAGATTACACTCCACCTGAAAGTGTACAGCGCAACTTTATCCGTATAGCCACATTCAATGTTTGGTTTGGTGAGCTGGCTTGGCAGGAACGTCAGGATGCCCTGCTCTCTCTTTTGGAAAAGAACTCTGTCGACATAATCGGCTTACAGGAAGTTACACCCCGTTTTCTCGAGCGCTTATTGAAGGTCCCATGGCTGCAAGAGCAATACGCCATTTCTGACATCTGGGGAACAAGCCTGGAAAGTTATGGTGTTCTTCTCTTAACGAAACTTCCCATCCAAGACATGTTCCTTGTCGATTTACCAACGCAGATGGGTAGACGTCTCTTGTGCGCTGACCTGCTAATCAATGGGACCATTTTACGAGTCGGTGTCGTCCATCTCGAAAGTTTACGACCCGAGGGCATTATGCGCGGATTGCAGCTGGAGACGATTTTTCCCATTCTCATCGAATCTCCCCAATCCATTCTGATGGGTGATTTCAACTTCTGTCACACAAATGAGATAGAACAAGAACGTTTACCCAAATCACACTTGGATATCTGGCCCACTGTGCACCCTGAAGAACCTGGCTGGACAGAAAACACCTCTATCAACTTGATGCGATTTGACCAAAAACTCAAAGAAAAACAAGTACGCTTTGACCGTATGTTGCTGAGCAAAAAAGGACCTTGGAAAGCCAAGGACATCAAACTACTTGGCACGGAAGCCATATCAGAAAAGTCATCGCGCATTTATCCGTCTGACCATTTTGGCTTATTGGCCGAATTGTCAGATAGTAGGATTCGATAGTAATCGAGCAACTATCCTTCATAGGCGACTTACCAACCCACTCTTAGAATGATCATGCCTAGTAAAGAGAAGTTGGGTTCGTCGTGAGAAATCCATTTGTTGTTGCCCTAATAATTTTGTGTCTCCTCTCTTCTAATCTCTTTGCCCAAGAGGAAAAAGAAGGAGAAGAGCTGAAAACCATTCTCAGCAAGTTCGGCGTAGCCCTGGCTGGCTCGCCTATTCTTGCACGAGCAGTGGCCATCCAATTGAGCAAGTTCAACAATGACAACGTCCAACGTTGGGCTAGAGAAAGTTATTACCTCGTCGACCAAATCGTTGCTGCAGGAGAAGAGAGCGGTCTGCTCAAAGGTCAGACTGCCGACCGTACCAAGCTCTTCAAAGATCAGTTTGGCAGAATTCTCGATGAAGCTGGCTGGTTGGAAAAAACTGCTCTTCGCGCCTCAGGGAAGAATGACAAGATTTTCCAAAAAGCAGCAGCCGCTGCAGAAAGAACCAAACAGGCAACTTTCCACGGTGAAGTGGCGAGATTAAAAGCTGCTGGTGCTATTGGCAACAATGCTGCCAATGCCCTTTTGGACATACGCAATAGAGGTGACGTCACTTGTCGTGAATTGGGAGCTTTGCTGTTGCGACGAACAGAACTTCGCTCACCGGAAATTCTCGAGCTGATGCGGACCTATGATCCTAGCTGGACCGTTCCCACTGCCCGTGGTCGAGACTGTCCTTTTGGTGTGACTGTTTTGGAATTGTATGAACCTTGGCGAGACAGAAACAGAGCCTTTTTCAAGTCACAGATCTCCAAAGAAAGTGTGGCCAATCTATTAGAGTTTCAAGGGAATATCGACGACTTCACGAGAATGGTAATGAAAGAAGGAGACTTAGCACCAGGCGACGCCAAAAAGCTCGTTGATACTTTCAACAAGGAGTACATAAGAGATAGTCATCTTGGAAAAACTCAAAAGAAGAAAAAGAGTCAAATCATAGCTCCCTGGCCTGTAGAGAGTGAACCCATAAAAAGGGCCAAACAAAGCCTGCGCAGTGATTTGGTTGGTGGCGGTTTATTGAGCGACGTTGCCATCACAGCTACGATTAGTCTCTTTTCGCGAGCAAGTTCCGGTCACTCTTTGTCGCAAAGCCTCAGTGATACTGTTTCATTATTGACGAGCAGTGAATTCATTTTTGGTGATCTTTTGGGTGGTACCATTGGCGCGACTTTGGGAGCAATGATTCCCCTTCCCGCCTCTCTCGTTAAAATGGGCTTCTTGGGCAAAGTCTTTGGCTCATTGCCGAGTTTGACCTTGGCCATAGCTGGAGCTCAGATTGGTTACAATGCCATCTCACTAGCAAAAAAAGGTGAGTTCTCGCTAAGTGCGCTCTTTGCTTCTCTGGACATCTGCACAATCATTGGTCAAGGTCTAGGCGGTTCCATTGGCGCAGTCCTAGGTTCCATATTCTTGCCGGGTCCTGTTGGTGCGATCATTGGCGGTGTCTTGGGCGGTTTGGTGGGAACAAAGATAGCGAGCTTGTTCTCTACAAAAAAATCAGAGGAACGACCTCAAGAGTTACTCACTGTAGGCCAGCAAAGGAGTAGTAGGAAGTTGAGCACCATCAACGGTGAATTGCGTAGGGCCTATCAGAACTACATAAGAGCTCAGCAGCAGGGAGATAGGAAAGAAGCCACCAAGCAATTCAAGATTTATTCAAAGCTCTGCCAAGAAGAGTTTGGACAGACTGCTAGATAATCTTTTGATCTCTTTGTCACGCTCTTCAAAATCCTTGCGCTTGTGGTGAATCAATATGTCTGTCACCCAATTGGAGTTGAGCCAAAATCTTAGTTTCTCTGCCAGATTTTTTCCCCAATCCAATGAACTTGCTTCAACTATGTCTTTTACGAAGCCCAAACCATACTCTTCGAAAAGGAACTTGAACTCGTAAGCAGGATCAGAGATGACCAAATCGCCAAAGTCGATGATGCCTACGAGTTCCGCTTTCTTTTCGTCGAAGAGGATATGTTCCTCCGATAAGTCGGCATGCAAGAGACGGCCCTCGTAGTCAAAATTCTCCTCATTTGATAGGTAATCCTCATACCAGCTAGAGATCAAACTCTGCTGAGTTTTTGACAGTTGAGGGAAGATGAACTCACGGGCAGCAAACAACTCATCTTTGTATGTTCTGGCCATGTCATTTGTCGTGACTCCAGCACTTTTAGCGATGGATAGTGGAATGGAATGGAGAGCGTCCAAAAATTTTGCAAGCTGGCTCGTAAGGCGCTTCTGTGACTCTCTCGGTAAAGTAGCATAAGTTTTGGGAGACAAGACTTTCCCTTTTATCATCCTGTAACCAACGTATGTGCGCCCCATGATTTTGCCAACGTATTCAAAGTTGGGGATGGCAAGCTCAACGGAACTGCTTACAGTTGGTAGCAGGGCGACTTCTTTATCGAGATTGAGGGAGACCTCATCGTATTTGGGAAAACGAAAGAGCCATTCGTCAGCTGCTATCCAGGCAACTGAATCCATACCTTCACCAGCTTTTCGAAGGTTCAATTCAGCGCCTGGCAAGCAGGACGAGATTACTTCTCTAATCTCCTCTGAGCTTATCACCTATTTGGGTACAGCCCTGATGGCAAAGTGTTTCATCTCGTAGATCACTTTACCGTCGCATTTGAGGAAACCAGAACCTGTAACCACTTTTTCGTCATCTTCGAAACTGTCAATGCAACAATCGACGACGACGTTATCGTTTTTCGGAATGACCTGACCACGATACAACCAAGTGTGAGGTCTGCCCACGGCGATAGGTTCGAAGTAGTGAGTCTCTGCACACTCTTCGCCCCAACGGTTGATTGCAGCAACCTTCAACAGCTGAATGAATGCTTCCAAGCCCAAAGAACCTGGGATGACAGGATCTTGGTAAAAATGAGCATAGAAGAACCAGTCGTTTTTGTTGACGGCTTTCACACCACGCAAGAAACCAAGACCGTTAGGTCCACCATCTGGAATGAAAAGCTCAATCTTGTCGTGCATTAGATAACACTCTGCAGGCAAGACCAATCCATTACCCGGTGTAGTTTTCTTATCGTAAGGTGTACGAGGTACACAGTGGTCGAGGGGGAAGTCTATGGAACGTGACTTCTCTTGGGCCGAAGGTTCATAAGGTTTGGCACCACGTACACCAACTTGTTGAGCCAAAGCTGCTTCCGAGAAGAAACCAAAGACTGTATCACCTTCGTATACGACCCTATTTTTACGATAAACCTTGAAGTCGAACTTCTGGATTATCATTCCGCCTGCAAGAGAGGTGGAATTGAATCGTATGCGAGAAGTGAGAGTGCCAGTGTCACGTCGCAAGTCTTCGTGGAGTATGGCATTGCCATCGAGGTTCCTGAAGTGGAGTTCTGTATCGCTCGTCAATGCTGATCCACAATATGCTGCATACCAACCACAGATTTGCAGTGGGTATTCCAGAATGATAGAAAATGGCACTGAGTCCTGACGGTTGGCAGCAAAGAACCATTCGTTCTCAGGAATGTCATACTGACCAATGACAACTCCACCAGCCTTGAGATCAAAAGGCACACCTTCAACATAAGAGATTCTGTCCAAACATAGATAGGGTGGACGAGGCAACCTGGCCAGGAACTTGTCCCTATCAAAAGGCAAGTACTTGTCACCAAAGGCTTTGGAAGGATCTCCTTCGCTGTAGTGCAAGATTGACTCTCTGTCATAAACGGCTGGCAATGGTTCGTCTTTGACTTCCGGAGTACCTTTGGCTGGGAAGCCTGAAGTGCCAGCGTCGTCAGCAATCATGCCAGTAGGTTTGGCAACAGCATGGACCGTCTTGCCAGCTTTCTGGCCCCAAAGAGCTTCAACCTGTTCTCGTGTGGCACCAGTGAGTTGAATGGACATGTCCGAGCAATACACCATTGGGCGACCGTCTGCATACATAAAGGCATCAGCCATAGCATAAGGTTCAGGATTGTAACCGATTTCCTTGATGTGAATTTCATATTGCGCCTGTTTTGTCCCTGGGATGACCTGACCACGACAACGCAAACCTGAACGTACTTCACAAATGGGTTCAAAAATTACGTCAGGTGTTTGTTCGACAATCCAACCCATCCTCAGCAAGAAGACTTTCCAAGCTTGCATACAGGATTCATACATCAAAGTTCCTGGCATTACTTGATCATCACAGAAGTGGTGCACGAGGAACCAGGCATCATATGGAATGTCGATTTCAGCCTTGATTAATCCCATACCAGCGCGACCACCTGTTGGGTCGACGAGAGGAACTCTGTCGATGAGACGCATCATGTTGCCTGGGAAAGTGAGAGGACGATTGACGGACAATCCACTGAAAATGGGACCAAAGCAGCCTTCGAGATCACCCTCAATGAGCCTAGCTATCTGCTCATCGTTGTAAGACTCTTTTTCTGTGAAAGGTGCGAGCTCTTGCCAATCAGCTGGGCGTTTTCCAGCTATTGGCTCCATTTCGCCCTCCTTCATGATGAGCCCTTTGCCCTCAGCGAGCTGCTGGGGAGTAAAGAAACCGGCTGTACCATTACGCATCGTGATGTAGGGTTTCCCATTTACGGTGCCATCATATTCGAAGAAGTAGAGATAGGTGTCAGCCTGACGGATGAAACGTGATCCCCGAATATCGTAATGGATGGTGTCACCAACACGAGGTAGATGATCGTGGAAAGTAACGACTGCATCGAGCAGACGATACATGGCTTTGCCTTTGGTCTTGAAGTCAATTCCCAAATACCCAGATAGACAAAGGTCTGCCTGACCAGCTTCTACAGATATGCCTGTGGGAATTCTTTCATTGTCCAAATACCAAGCACCAGGCAGAACGTCGTGTTCAGTAACAATTCTGCCACCACTGAGTTTGTCCTGACCTTTGTGACCTTTGTCGCCAGAAATGTGCATAATCCTGTCAACGAAGTTCAAAGGACCATCTGGCAACCGAACACGAGTTGGATAGGTATCAACCTCTTTGAACTCAGGACCAAACACTTCGCTGATTTTCCCTGTAGCGATTGTTTGACATTGCGCTTTATCAAAAACAGCTTTCTCCTTCGGAGCAGAAGGAGCAACCGTTCTTGTTGCCGCAGGTTTGGTCGCCTGGACAACTGGTTGAGGTATCTGTGTTGGCAAGATGTCACCAACATTTTGCAGATATCCGGCAGGCAATGTACTCAACAATTGCATTTGAGTGTTAATGGCTGCTTCATAGGTTTTTGTGGCCGTCTGCAGCAACTGCAGATAAGCCTCATGAGCAACCGTAGCAGCCTGTTCATTGGCAACGAACTGAGCAACGACAGGATGAGTAACCTCTTGAGACATTGGTCCTGGAGTTGGTACTGTAGGCTGAACTACCTGCTGTTGAACAGGTACCTGAGCCTTGGGAGCAACTGCACGAGGTTGAGCTGGTGCAGGTTTTACGATTGTGTTTTTAGCAGGAGTTGGCACGCGATCAATCTCTCCTCCTGAAGGTACTTTGATAGCTCGTTTTTTGCCCTGATCTGGCAAGAAACGGTTCATCTCGTGATCTGGTAATACAGTCTCTTGACCGTAAAGTTTCTCTAATGACATAGGCACACGTTCTGCAAGAAGGTGCCCCAGCAAACGCAGCACAGTCGATACAGAGTTCTGACCTTCACGACAAGCGGTTCTTGCCATATGTGGTTTGTCACCAAGGATCTTTGAAATCATCCTGCTACAAGAGTGACGTGGTCCCAACTCGAGGAAGAGTCGTACACCGTCATCGTAAGCCTGATTGACAACTTTGGTGAAATCTATTGTATCCAGAGCGTTGTTAAGAATTGAGTCTGCAGCTCCCTCACGGGTAACGTCGTAACTCTTACCCAAAGAGTGACTGTAGAAACGTTTGTCAGCAGGTGGATTGGTTTTTAGCAAGTGCAATTCACGGTAAGCACTGGCAACTTGACCTGCCACTTCACAGTGAACAGTAGATACTCCATCGAGAGGAATGAGCGTTGCACCCAGTTTTTCAACTAGTTCTTTCACAGCTGGACCAAAACCACCAACGACACATTCACCAGGGGCATTTACGATGAGGAGGTAAGCTTTTTCGATTTTGGAAACAGCTTCTTTTACTTCCTCAGCTGGACGTTCGAGGACACCTAGTGTCCACTGCACATCGTCTGTTTCAGAAAGACCCCAGGCTTTGCGAGCAGCATTACAAGAGCCAAGCAAATCACTTACAAAGAGTGATGATTTGCCCAGCCGTTCATACATTTCGTCACGCTCAGTCCAAGTACGAGTGGCAAAATATCCTGCCGTCTCACCAAGGCTATAACCAATGATGGCCTTGGGATCGACAGCGAAAGTTTTCACCAAGTCATGCATGACCATACCGTATGCAACATGTCCATAAATGAGTGAATTGTGGTCATCGACGAGCTCAGCCCTGGCTTGCTCTTTCCACTTTTGGGACCAATCACTGCGCCAAGGAGCATAACGACGAATGGCCAAAATATCTCGTAGGTGGCCAGTCTCGTCATCTAGGGAACGCAGAATTTCCGGCCATTGTATGCCGATGTTGAGTCCCATTCCCAGGTAGTAGTTGCCTGATCCTGGGAATACGAAGGCCAATTCACCCTCTTTTCCAAGAGGACGGGGTGAATAAAAGAGTCTGTCATGGACCGGAGGTCCACCGGCAATGGCCTCTTCAGGCGTGCTCGTAATGCTGTTTTTTGCCCTATTGATTAGTTCACTGACATTATTACTGTCAGTAGCAACGAGTGAAACACCAAATCGTTCATCAGGTTTCTGACCGCTCTTTTCGAACCAAGAACGGGCAATGGTCTCTACGGGAGCATTTTTGTGTTCCTTGACGAAAGTCTCCAAATGACCCAGCTCTTGAACGAGAGCTGGAGCATCTGGCCCTTCCACAGTAAACAAGGCTTCCGGTCTAACACCTAATGGCTGCCTTCGTTCTGTTTCAACTTGGGGAGATTTCCCTTGGTATTCTTCCAAGACTACGTGAACACAAGTTCCATCAATGGACATTGAAGAGACACCAGAACGCCGAGGTCCCTCTTGCTTGTTGCGATACCAATATTGGGAACGTTTGGGCACATGGAGGGTCTTGGATTCACGCAGGGACGCTCTTGGGTTTTCGCAATTGGGCATGCCAGGTAATACTTCTTGGTAGAGGCTCAAAGCTGCTTTAGCCAATGAAACCAAACCAGAGGCACATCCAGTATGACCAACGACTGCTTTGGCAGAACCAATAGCACAAGTGGGCAGAGTATCTTGGTTCACAAAGAAGTCAGCAAGTGCTTTCGACTCCACTTCGTCTTCACGAGGAAAGCCACTGCCATGTGTTTCAATGAAACTTACTGAAGATGGTTCACAAGCTGCATCGTCATATGCTCTCTCGAGAGCGAAACGATAGGCCTTTTCAGTAGCATAAACGTCTTCACATCCACCGTCAGAACCCTGGCCATAACCTCTGATTACACAATAAACACGGTCACCATCACGTTCAGCATCGCTCAAGCGTTTCAGCACTAAAGCAACGGCACCTTCGCCAGGCAATGCTCCATCGGCTTTTTCGTCAAAAGGTGTGCTCAGAGATTTTTTGCTATAAGGCCGTAGTTTGGAATTGGCCCACAAGTTTCTCATGTCGCCAACAAGATCCACGGCTCCGACGACTGCTTTCTTCAGCTCTCCACGCTGTAGTGTGCGCAATGCTGCTTCAAGTGCTTTCATTCCTGAATTGTCTTCAGCTGAGAGGTTGAATGAAGGTCCACCAACTGAAAATTCTCGCGCAATGCGGCTAGCAACGATACCGCCAAGATTACCAGTCACTCTTGGAGCAGTGAGAGGTGGAGTGGCATTTTCGCGCAATTTCTGCAACCATTGGGTAGCTTCTTCTTCACTTAGATTACGCTCTTTGGCCCACTCCTGTACGTCCTTTGGCAAAGCCCAGCGGACATAGAAATTGGTTGCTCCAAAGTCCTGGCCAATACCTATGAATACGCCAGCATCATTGCCAAGCTCTTTGCCTTCTTTGGCATCTTCTAGGGCCGAAGATACGACTCTCAGCATAAGAGCTTGCTGAACTGACATGTCTTCAAATTCTTTGGGCGATATTCTGAACTTGCCAAAAGGAAACTCGAGATCACCAACATAACAACCCTTTTTGGGAAATTCTGCCAGCTTCTCTTTTTTATAAAAGTCAGTTTTCTCGAAACCGAACCAGCGATCATTTGCTCTTTCTTCGAGAGCTGAAGCTCCAGACAGAACAGCTTCTTGGAATGGTCGTAGTTCATCCAAAGATCCTACGTGGGTTCCAATACCGACAACAGCAACGTCCACTCGTCTTGGTCGGACGACAGTGGCACCAGCAGAACGTTGGAAGTCGAGACCAACGGCCAATTGCTGCTGCTCAGGAACATCATCAGGTGCCCACTCTTCGAGAAGAACGTGACCATTGATCCCGCCAAAACCAAATGCGCTAACAGCTGCACGACGAGGTACAGCACGTTTTCTGCGCTGCCATTTCTCTGATTTGGACAGAACTCTGAAAGGACTTCCCTCATAACCCATACGAGGGTTGGGAGTTTCAAAGTTTGCAGTAGGTGGCAATGTCTCTTCTTGCATTGCCAACAGTACTTTCATCAAACCAGCAGCACCTGCACCAGTGAGCAAGTGACCAACATTGGATTTCACTGAACCGATGACACATTGACCAGGAGCCCAACCATCTTCACCCCATAAGGTTGCCATTGACTTGAATTCAACGGCATCACCAACAGGTGTAGCTGTTCCATGGCACTCAATGAGGTCCACCATGGAAGGCCGCCAACTTGCCTCTCGGTAAGCCTGACGCATTGCTCTCAACTGCCCCTCGGCATCAGGAGCGAGCAAACTACCACCACGGTCATTGGACAAACCAATACCGTTGATCAAGGCATACACTTTATCGCCATCACGTAAAGCATCGGCCAAACGTTTGAGGACGAACAAACCAGCACCTTCACCAACAATCAATCCATCACAATTGGCATCAAAAGGCCTACTGAAACCAGTACGAGAATAAGCTGTCAAAGCACTGAAACCCATTGCTGTGTAAAGACAACAAGGTCGACAGGCACCACCAGTGAGCATTGCATCGGCTCTACCAGCTGACAACTCTTCGCAAGCCAGTTTGATTGCGTACAAGGAAGAGGCACAAGCTGCGTCTAGAGTAACTGCGCCTCCTCCTAGGCCCAAAGCTTTCGCCAGGTATCCAGCAGGAAGACCTGCTGAAAAGCGGTTGAGTGGATGGGGATATCCCTTTCCTGAAAGATCAAATCCCGTCACGCTCTCAGCCAGCAGGCGGTGAGACATGTCTGAAGTCGTATCTGTCGGTAGAACGATGTTCGCAATGGTTACACCAATGCGACTTTTATCTACTTTCTCCATCTTGGCGTCGGCGAATGCTCTTTTTCCCGCTGTAAAAACCAACGGAAAGAGAGGATCTAGCTCTTCCACGACCTCTTTGGATACGTTGAGTCCGTCCACATTGAGAGGAATCTCATCAACGGTGCAAACTTTGGTACTCAAGATTTTGTCAGGAGCACCTTCCCGATTATCGTAATAATCTTTGGCTGGAAGTGGCCAGCGGTCCGTTGACGGCTCTTTTGCCGTGTAGGTACCATCAGCCACAATACGCCAAAAACTCTTCAGATCAGGTGACGATGGAAAGAGTCCACCAACACCAACAATTGCGATGGGTTGTTGCTGTTCAGTCATGTCCCTACCTACCAACCTAGGCGTCCAGGGTTCGTCGTTCAAAAGCCGAACGTAGTGACGGAGACATTGTGCACTCGTAACCTTCGATACGAGCGACCAAATTACCCTGAGCATCCAAGAACTCAATATCTGCTGTTGCAGAACTCGAGCTTTTCTTACGAGCTTTGATTACTGTCTTCAAACCTTCAGCAGGGATGGCTGCATATTGTCTGTAACCTGCCAAATAATTTGGCAGTGACACTTCTCCGTGATTGAATTCTGTCCAAAGAATCATCAGTTGGAATGCTGCATCCATTACCAATGGGTCAGACAACCAAGAGCTACGTAAAGGTTCACTCATCCAGTTTGCAGGTGATGGTGCTGATGTTACTTCAGCAACAATTCCATCTTCTGAACAAGCTTCTACCTTTTTGATGGCTCTGAAATGTGAACCGTGGAAGAGAACTTCTTTATAAATGTCCTCAACGCCACGAGGATAGTCACCTGTTGCAGGAGTCAGTTTTTTGTCATCAGCCTTTGGCAAGGAAGAAGCGAGAATGACTCGTGCTCTTGCGTGAACACGTTCGTCTGTTCTTTCACCACCACGAAGTTCCACGTTTACTGTTGGTGTTGCACCTTTACCAGCACGGCTAGCCAAAACCCTGATTGGATAAGGAGCCGTAGTAACAAGGGTTACACCCTTGAGAATACGCAAGTCATCAAAACCGTGGAAAACAAATCCAGGATTTGAATGAAGTGCACCGTGAGCAAGCCATTCCATAATCATGGCTACTGGCAATACAGGTTCACTGTTCATTACGTGCGAACGAAGGAACTCATAACTATCAACGTCCAACTTTCGCTCGAAGGAGACTTCCAACTTTGGGCCATCAGGACTGTTAGCCAGTCCTTTGCCTGCTGCTGGACGCTGCCCTGGAAGCAAACCACCAATGACAACTTCGCAAGGTTCTCCTGGAGGAATACACAACTCATCTACCAGTTGCTCAGAACCTTCGTAGAGTGGAATGACACCTACACCTTCTTCAGCAAAAAGCTTCTTCAAAGCAGGTGTAACCA
>CAZXTJ010000220.1:0-11752 GCA_964643655.1 uncultured bacterium | reverse complement strand
GGCATGATGATGTGGCCTGGAGCCGCAATGGGTGCCGGTGGTGGTGCACAGCAACAACCGCCCAAAGAGGAAGAGAAAAAATTCTGCACTAAATGCGGCAAACAGCAGCCAGCAGATGCTAAATTCTGCAGCTCTTGTGGGTATAACTTTCCGGGGATGGAATAAGGGATGACAGAACCCTTTAATTGTCAGGTATGTGGCGCCTCACTGAGCTCCTATGTGCGTTCTGACGGCGGCTACTGCAACAAATGTGGCATGAAGTATAAGCCTGGTGGAATGCCAGCTTTTACTCCTCCGCAGTTGATGGAGGCTGCTCAAAAAGGCGAAGAAGGTTACATCGCGCTATCCAACGAGATTGGTATGCCTGTTGGCAATATCAAACAAGTTGAGGCTCTCTTCAAAGCCTTTCAAGAGCAGAGTTCTCAGCAACCTGCATCTATACAAGACACAAGACCACCAGAATCTTCATCACAATCAATGGCAGCACCTTCCTCTGGAATGCAGACGATGATTCAGCGCCCACAAAGCAAAGCTGAAACCCATCCGCCTCAACCTTCAATCAGTAAACCAGCCTCATTGGCTTCTGGTGATTTCAATGCCAAACCTCGACTGAAGTTTGGTTATGATGATGCCTTTTATCTCAATGAAGCTGGCGAAGTGATGCTGTCACTTGATTTGACTGAAGCTCGTGGTGACGAACAAGATATCAAGCTAACACTCGAAGGTGATATCGCACGACCCTTCAACGTCAATATGCAGGACTTGCTTGGTCGGGAAAAACGTATCGTCGTTACACCAACGAGCTTTCCAACAAGTCGTCTCGTTGTGAAACTGAGCTGTTTCGATCAGCTCGAAGAGCCACATTGTTGGATAGGTGAAACGATCATTCGAGATGTTGAACGCCCTGTTGAGCAAGATGGTAATCAACAAGTTGTCATCTCCAGTACCTTTCAGGGGGGCGAAGGCAAACATATCGGTGACTCTTCAACAGCCCAGAATATTAATCTAGAGGGACTGCAGAAGACTCATACAATGAAACGCCGTCGCCTAGAGCAGCCTGTTCGTTGTGAAGTTCATTTGAGACCAGATGATGTGGCTGAACGTGAATTGGCAACTACTTCACGTGCACTTCGTATCAAAGCTCGAGAGAAATTCGCCCGAGCAGAAAATCGCGTACGTAAAGGAAAACTCGAAAAGGCCAACGACCTCATTCGTGAAGTTGAGGACACAGGTTTCCTTTTGCGTGAAGCGCAGAAGCTGAAGTCCGAGATTGAGCGTGGTCTCAGCGACTTGTCGCTCAAAAGAGGGCAGAAGCTCTTTGAGCAGGGTAAGTTGAAAGAGTCTCACACCTTGCTGAGTGAACGAAAACTACTCGTTTACAATCAGGGGATCATCGATTTGCTCATTGAAATCGAAGACATTAGTGATGCTTGCACAGATGCCTTGGCTCTCATCGAAGAGGGTGAATTGGACGAAGCTGAAGAGAATTTGAATGAAATTCTTCAAACTTGTCCAAAATATGAACGTGCCCAAGAGCTGCTTGCAAACATTGCCGATTTGCGAAAAGAAAAAGAACAGCAACTCGAACAGGCTGTGGCTGCAGAAGAGGCAGAGGCCGAAGCCAAACGGCAAGAGGAAGAACGACAAAGACTGGCCAAGATTCGCGAAGATGAGCGAAAAGAGCTGGAAGACAAGATATACGAACTTGCTGAAAGCAAAGAATGGCGAGAGGTCTTTCGTCAGTTAGCCACTTATGTTGCCGACAATGAACACGATGTGGAAGTTGTCCAAGATATTATTGCTGGCTACCGTACGCAGGCACAACTTCGCTGTCTGGCCAAGTTCATTCCACCTGGTGATGACGATCCACATCTGCTCATCCTGGCTGAACCAGATCTGCCAGTCGGGCGTCATGAACGAAATGCCATCATCTTGAATGATTCCTCCTGCAGGACAGGACGTTCCCATGGACGCATTACTCTCAACGAACCTGGGAAGTGGATGATTCAGCGATGGGTCGGTGATTTTGGTAAGTCCGTTCATCCCATTTCTGTGAATGACGAAGATTTGAATGAAGAAGAAGCTCTAGAGATTATTGATGATGATCTCATTTCCTTCTCTGACATTGTCAAACTCAAAGCGCGAGCTCCTGAGGATGCCCCTGTAGGTGCTGGTGTGGAGTTGTCCGTGCACAGTTTGGCACCAGAAGATGAGGAGTACAAAAACCTCATTCGCTGGACTCTGATGGACAGGGCCGTTCTCGTTGGTGGCACGGAAGATTGCCACGTGAAGCTACCTAGTCTCAACACAGAAGCTTTTGTAATCAGATTGGCAAAGGACATTTTTTGGATAGAACCAGCTCCTAGCGAAAACAGGGCGAAGGTTCTCATTGGTGAAGAAGCTTTGGAAGGTGCTCGACCTTTGCTGCATAACGAAAAAATATTCGTTGATGGCAAAGAGTTTCTTTATTACCAGTTGACCTCTTTTGAAGAGCTCTGGATGTGGGATGACGAACTGGACGAACGAGAGTTACCCTAAACTTTTGAAGACTTCGATGATGTCTTGATAAGTCTCAGGTCTATTCCCTGGTTCTTTGTCCAACATTCTAGCCACGAGATCTACGAGTAGATCTGGAGCGTCGTTGACCACATTGTTCAACAGAGGAGCCTCTTCTCGCAGATGGGCAGAGACTACTTCAGCAACGCTTCTTCCAATGAACGGAGCGCGGCCAGCGATTAAGTGGAACAAAGTTGCTCCCAAAGCATACATATCAGTTCGACAATCCAGATGTTTTTCACAACGAGCCAACTCTGGAGCCAGATAATCAGGAGTTCCCAGAATAATTCCTGTTTGTGTAAGACCTGTATCGTCAGCACATTCGTGTGGTTTGGCCAGACCAAAATCTGTCACTTTCACGGTTTTTCCATCGATAGAGAACATCAAGTTCGAAGGTTTGATGTCTCGGTGAACCAACTGAGCTTCTTTCCACACGAAATCCAAAGCTTCAGCAGCTTGGCGACAGATATCAAGAGCTTGCTGAATTGACAGTGGCCCTTTATCGCCCATCAACTCTTTGACAGAATGCCCTTCAACATATTCCATAGCAAAGTATGGCGTTTTGCCAAGTTTGTGGCCAGAGTAGATGGTCACTAAGTTGGTATGTGCCTTCAAATTGGCCAACATACGTCCTTCACGGATGAAGCGATCATGGCATTGTTTGTTTTCCACGAGCTCTTTGGCCATGAACTTTAGGGCAACCAACCTGTCCAGTATCGTATCCCGGGCTAGATAAACGACTCCCATTGCTCCGCGTCCCAAAACGCCTTCGATGATAAAATTCTCAACTTCGTCCCCCTCTTTTAAATCAGCAGGATTTACGGAAGCCTTGGCAGGAGGGGGCGCCTGAGTGAAGTCTGGAGTACCGGTCACAGTGGCAGCCAGATTCGATGTTGGTGCCTGCGAAGTCATCACTGTTGAAGAGGGGGGGACAACCGTGGCTGAAGGGGGAGCTGGGGGAGTTGGGACTACTGTACTTGAAGGAGTTGTAACCGGTGAAGGTGTAACAACAGAGGCAGTGGGTGTAATTGGTCTATCAAAAACAGAATGAAGAGTCATTGAACCCACAGCTTCGCCAGATAAGCTCACATTGGTGCGGCATTCAGGACAAATCACTGTTTGGGTGATTACAAAAGAAACATCTATCTCGTTGCCACAGTTAGGGCAAGTTACTTTTTTTCCGTCATCAGCAGCTGGCATGGATCCTCCCCTTCAAGACGCAACACACTCAAATGTACCACCTTCCAACGTGACCTTCCATCATCAGAAGTAACTATAGATATTTGCAAGCCTGGTGAGAGGTAAATATAGTGATCTAAAATGAAAGCGCGAGGAGGATTTACTATGAAAAGACTGACTCCACTGCTCCTCTTCCTGGGGGTTGCAGTTCTTCTCATTCCTGCCCATTTGTTTGCCCAAGGTTGGGGTACGCCAATAGGCTCTGATGAAGGCGATGACACATCCATAAGCCCAAATAAAAGTAGTGGCTTCAAAAGTATCGCGCCAATTCCTGAACGAAAAACACCTGTCAGAAAAGTCAGCTCTAGTTCTGAGGTTTCTTCAGGATGGGGAGCGCCAAATTTGAGTCCTGGACAAGGGATGATGGACAATCCCTGGTTCCGCGCTTCCGATATGTTGCCCAATCCCGATGAATACAAAGCGCCGAAAAAGGCTGAGGTCGCTAGGATTAAAGACAACATAATCGATCCGAAAATAGTCTGGGTTGAAACATTCAAAAAAGATGGCAAGGCACAGAGAGCAAATTTCAAATCGCTCATCGTAGACATGAAACTTTATGTGCCTGTAATCGTTTTGCCACGAATGTTCCAAACGAAAGTACGCTGGAAAGCTGCTGCTCAGCGTTTGTACATTTATCGAGGCACTTCGAGCCTTACTTTTTCTCTGCATGATGGGCTGCAAGTCAGATTTTTTGGTGAAGACGTGGATTTCAATGCTCGTCTCTTCCACTTTGAAAAAATGCTCTATGTACCTGTTGAGAAAATCGGCGAATTCTTCAGATACAAAGCTTTTTATTCCTCTACAAAGAAGCTGCTCAACTGTATCAAACGGGTCAAGACTTCGAAGAAACTCGTGAAAAAGTGGCAGAAAACACTCAAAAAACACAAATTGGACACATACGCCAATAAGATTGAAAAAGCGAAACCAAGGACATCAGTCACTGGCTCTAAACAAGTCTTCAGGAGAATCTGGGGAACATCAGAAGAACCACAGAAGATTGCCTGTCCGGGACTTCGTGGGGATTGGTATTTGCGTGCCGAAGACATGGGGGTCGCCCTGCCCTCTAGGAAACCACTGATGAAGAAAGTTTACGTTCGGCATTGCAAAACGGGCAAAGTGGCTCTAGCAACTGTCGTCGATGTGGGACCGTGGAACATTAACGATCCCTACTGGCTTAAGCAGGGAGGACGACCAGAGGTAGAAAAGACTGTCTATGATAACTGGGGGAGGAAGTCGAATTTGGCTGGAATTGATTTGTCTTATGCAGTTTGGATTGCCATCGGTGTAGATAGAGCAACTGCATATCGTGGTAATTACAGCGCCTATGTCGACTGGTGGTTTGCCGAGTAAATAATAATTCATCTCCAGAACTAGGGGATGGAGAAACGGAGGAGAAAGATGAAAAAGGTAACTTGGTTAGTATGTTTGAGCTTTGTGATGGCTCTCTTTGCTGCACCTCTGCAAGCAGCCAAACAGCCAAAGGTCGACTGGGGTGAAGAGTACATCAAGGCTCGTGGTTTGGGTTCATTCAAGGGCGCACCAACGTCCCGTCGTTTGATTATCGCTCGTGAAAAAGCCAAAATGCGAGCAGAACGAGATCTTCTCGGTATTATCTACAAATTGAACATCGACTCCGAAACGACAATGAAAGAAACCATGGAGTCAGATGAATATACAGAGATCATCAAAAAACAAATCAAAGGTACCCTCAAAGGTGCAAAAGTATTGGCTGAAGGTCAGCTGAACCGCAACACTTACGAAGTGATTATGGGTGTCAAATTTTCTGAAGTCAGAAAAGCAGCCATGTGTAACAAAGATCCAGAAGAAGACGAAGATGAAGATGAAAATCCCATCATCATTCCTTCACGTAACTTCATGAATTTGGGTTCTCCTGGTGTTACCAATCTCGACTATATGCAAGACCCCAAATATACGAGTCAGGTAACTGCACCAACTACAGTTAGTGAGCCTGTTGATGAACCAGGTCATGGCAAAGTGACGACGATGATTACAGATTCTGCTCCAAAAACAGTTGATCCAGTCACTCCTGCAGCTACTCCTGCCGGCAAACTATCTGATGAAGATTTGGACGCTGCTCTTGTAGGAGCTCTTCCTGGTCAGACTATTGACAAAGAAATGATTCCTGCTCCAGCACCGACCAAAGCCTGGACACCACCTGCTGGTCATTCTGACATTGACGAAGGTGGCACTGGCTACACATCCTTGATAGTAGACGCGCGTCGCCTCAATGCAGATCGCGCTTTCTGGCCCCGCGTACTCGGTCCTGGGCAAGAAGTCATTTATGGTAACTACGACGCCAGTGTTGATTTCCTGCAAGACGAAGGTGCAGTCGCTTACTGCGAATCCATTGATGACGCAAAGAGCTGTAACCGCGCCAAAGGCAATCCACTCATCGTCAAAGCCGTGGATGTCTATGGTAAGTACAAAGCCGACTTGGTACTCAGTGCTGAAGACGCAGAAAAAGTCAAAGCAGCTGAAGTCGGTGATGGTTTCCTCAAAGCTTATCGAGTCATGTTCATCCTGAAGTAAGAGAATATCTAAACCGGGTGACTAGAGGTTCTAGTCACCCGGTTTTCTTCATTTCTACTCACATGGTAATTTTGCGTCCAGAAGGGGCTCACGTGTGCTATTCTGTTGTTTAGACGAGCATTGAAGGGAGCTATGGGCGTGTCCGATGGTGGAAATGGCACAAATAGTCGCAGTTTTTCTGATTCACTGAGTCAGCTAAAAGAAGCACTCAAAGATACGACAGAAATTAGCCAAGATGAAGATACTGTATCTACCTCTTATGCCAAAACCCATGCAGACGCAAACGTCGAAATAGCTCGCCGCAATCTAGAGCAAGATCCTGAGAATCCTATGTTGCAAGATTGGCTCGCATTTAATTTGTATGCCTCAGGTCGTTATGAAGAGGCAAAAGAACTATACGAACGTTGCCTAAACGGTAACGAAAACAATGCTGATCAAAACTATTATCTAGGAAATTGTCTCTTCAAATTGGGGGATATCGATGGGGCCGTATCTCGTTGGGAGATGGTCTTGCAAATAGACTCCAAGAGCAAGTGTGCAAAAAAAGCCCTAGATAAACTAAGTAAGGTCAAGCCCCGCTAGCTGGAGGCTCTTTGGACAAACACGAGCCCAAAACCAACGATATCAAAGACACGAGACCAAGTGTGATTCTTGTTGGTGTCGTCTTGGATGGCGACAATCGTGTCGACGTGGATGATTCTCTATTGGAACTAGAGAAATTGGTGGATACCCTTGGTGGTGTCACCGTAGCTCGACTCGTTCAATCGAGGCCTAAAATACATCCTTCCACCTTTATTGGAAAAGGTAAGACTGAAGCTTTGGCCGAGCTCGTTCGTTCGAATGAAGCAGCGTGGGTTGCCTTTGATGGTGACCTCAGTCCTGCTCAAGGTAAAAACCTTGAAAAAATCATTGGTGTTCCCGTTGTTGATAGGTGTGGCGTCATTTTGAACATTTTCTCTCGCCACGCAAGAACTGCCGTTGCAAAAATGCAGGTGGAGTTGGCCAACTTAGAGTACCTACTGCCACGACTCAAACATCAATGGACACACTTGTCTCGACAGCAAGGCGGTATTGGCGGTCGCGGTGTTGGTGAAAAACAGATCGAGTTGGATAGACGAGCCATCAGGAAACGTATATCCATTCTGAGGCGTAAGCTGAGCAAAGTTTCTACACAACGCAAAGTGCAGCGTTCTGAGCGTTCTGACATTTTCAAAGTTGCTTTAGTGGGATACACCAACTCAGGTAAATCGACTATGTTGAATAGTCTGACCGATGCTGGTGTTTACGTGCAGAACAAGTTGTTCTCAACATTGGATGCCAAAGTTGCAAACTTTGCTCCGCCTTTTAAACCAACCATTCTCATTTCAGATACAGTCGGTTTCATTCGAAAGTTACCTCACGGTCTCGTCGAATCATTCAAGAGCACTCTCGAAGAAGCCGCTTTATCTGATCTTTTGTTACAAGTTGTCGATTTGAGTGATCGTCGTTTCGAAAAACATATCTCCGTTGGTAATGAGGTGCTGGAAGAGTTGGGATTAGCCAACCAGCCAAGGATTATCGTCTTTAACAAAATAGATAATCTGACAGGTAAACTCTCTGCTATTGTCACTTCTGTCTACAAAAACTCTGTTGCCGTATCTGCCCGTTCTGGTGAAGGACTCAATGACCTCAAAGATGCAATCTTGGCCTTTTTTGATGACCGCCTTCACGACAAGACCCTCGAATTGGATTATGGTGATGGAAATGTTTTGTCCCGAATATATGACACTTCACGTGTGCACAATGTTGAATACCTTGATGGTCGAGTGCGTGTGAATGTGAGGGCAACAAGAGCTGAGTTGGCTCGTCTCGATAGAATGTTGGACAAGGAAGGTAGCTAATGGCAGACAAGAACCTTCCTGTACCAAATGATGGTCGCGACACCGATGATCTTGGTTATTTCAAGTTGGTTACTGTTGCAATAGCTGGAACCTTGGCTCTCTATTGGGGATTGCAATTCATCAGACAAAGTGTGATGGAGTATTTCATAGGAATAGTTTTTGCCGTCGTACTTGCAGGCGTTGGCGCTGTATTGGCAGGACGAAATCACTTCAGGAAAAAGATAACTGCAGGAGAACACAAACACCCAGTGTTTCAACGTTATCGAGCCATGCTTTCAGAGATAGACGACTTCTCAGAAAGAAAACGCGGTCTTCTCGAAACGAGCCTCGTTCCCCAACTTCGTGAATTGATAGAAGATAAGCTTCCCGAGTTGATTTTTCGCCGTGATAGGTACAGGACATATTGGAATCAATGTGACGCACCAAGATTGAAGGCAGAGATAGCCGATCTCGAACAGCGGGTCAATGCAGAGCAAGATCCTGACATTGAAAAGGCTCTGTCACGAAATCTGGCTATAGCCCGTTCTACTGCCGAAAACTACGCAACGATAGAAAAGACACTAAAGTTATATGAGCTTCAAATTTCGAGCATAGATAAACATCTGGAAAATCTTGATACGAAGTTGCATATTCTCGATATTGATGACGACATAAAAGCTGCTGCCGAGTCAATCGTTCACGGAATCAACTGTGACATAGATGATCTCGAGAAGGCTCTCGTGCAGATGGATGCTTTGCGCGGTGGCGCGGAGGACGCAGATGAATGATGACGTTTCTACTTACAATATGAAGGTTCGAGAGCTCTTGGCTGAAGCTGAACGTTTACAAAGAGAGGGCGACTCTGCAAGAGCACGTGAGTTGTATCGCCGTCTCGTCAGTATGGCTTTGGAAAAGGGTGGCGGACAAGAAGAGATTATTTTTGCCCTGCTCAGACTGGGTGACATTTATGCAGAGGGTGGAAATGAAGACTTGGCCCTAGAATGTTATCGCGATGCTGAGGAAAGGTCTGCCGAGATTGGATTCTCTCAAGGAGTTCTCGACTGTATTCAAAGACGCGGAACAACCCATGTTATTGCAGGTCGCTGGACTGATGGTGCCAAGGTTGCTGCCGAAGGTCGCGAGTTGGCCAACAACTTAGGGGACAAAGCTTTCGAGGCTGTATTTTTAGGTCTCCTAGGACAGATAGAACGACGATTGGGAAATCATGACCATGCTCTCGAGTGTGCCTTTGAAGGATTGCAGATCTCTCAGATGATGGGCAACTTGGACGAAGAGTTGACCTTCTTGGCAGATATGGCACTCATCTCCTTGGGTAAGCAAGATTTTGAAGGAGCTCGCCGACAAGCGGACTCAGGTTTGAGACGTGCACAAGAGACAGGTAAGTTGGATAGATGTGCTGTTTTTCTCGGCCAGAAATGCCATGCCCTCCGTGGATTGGGAGACATTGACGCTGCCCGTGAATGTGCTCAGGAAGGTCTCGAGTCAGCACAAAACTCCAATGACCGAAAAGAGATTGCAACCTTCCGTCACGATCTAGCTCTTCTGGCTCAAGAGTCAGGTGACATCGACGGTGCAAAAGAGAACTCTTTGGAGGCCTATAAACTCTTCCTCGAGATGGGTAACAAAGAAGGCGCATTGACCTCCCTTCGTTGCCTGTCATTAGTCTTTGCAGATATGGGAGATTGGGAAGCTTCTTTCAAAGGTTTGATAGATGGTCTCGTTTTGGCAGCTTCTATGGATCGCCGACTGTTCATGGGAACTTTTCTCGACGTTGGTTCCATCAGTCATCGCCTGTGGATAAACAAATCATATGACGATATGCTCAATGGACTAGCTTTGATGGACGAGTTCTTCAACAGCCTCGAGGAGCAGCTCGAAAAAGATAGCCAAGAGACCTATTTGACCTACCTTAAACTCATCCTAGATTGTTTACGCAATATGGCAATGACGCGAGGAGACAAAACCTCTAGTCACTTGCAAAAAGCCTGTGAAATTGCAGCCGAAGTAGACAGTGCAATAGGTGCAGGAATGCAGCCATTGATGGCTGATTTTTTTGAAGCTGATTAAGGTTGTTTAGGAACGTTGTTGATCATTTCCAGCAGGTTTCCTGTTGGTATGACCACAGCAGTTGCCAAACCTTCGCTTTCATATCCTGGCAGAGAATGAACAGTGCGGTTCAACAAACGGGTGTGTATTCGAATGATGCCCAATAAGCTGCCTGTTGTTTTATCAAAAGCTGGACTGCCATGTGTGCCCTGCCCAATGGGAGCACTCAGTGAACAGTAGGGGTAAGACATTCCGTTGGCTTTGAAAGTAGAGGATACTTTGTTCTCGTAGTAAGTGGGAATGAGCCGACTCTTGTGGAAAGAAGTAATGGCTAGGTTGGAAGCAACCTCAATTTTGTCACTACTTCTAGACAGTGGTTTGATTGGAAGATCAGCTTCAGTTTCGAGAAGAGCGATGTCCAACTTACGATCAATGGCAGTGACTTTGATGGCGTGAAACTCCTTGGCTTCGAGAAGGCTCTTTTGGGAACCTCTAGGTTTCACGAGAACTCCAACATAGCTTTTGGGCAAGAAGTGTTTACTTGGAATGGAATCCAAAACACTAGCGCAAGTAATCACTCGACGATTCCACTGAAAAACAAATCCTGTTCCATAGATTGTGAACTTTCGTGAGTTTGGACCATTACCATTTATTGGTGGTTCAAAAGCAACTATTGGAACAGTTGCTTGCCTAAAAGTCTTCTGATGATTTGCAGCCAAACTATGGTTGGGCAATAAATTAAGTGATAGAACAAAAATGGCTAGAATGAGAGATGTGTGTTTATTCACGATGACCTCCTTGGGGCGATGGTAGCACGGGCAATGCAGCATTTGGTAGGATTGGCACAATGAACAATCGCAAGACTCTTTTTCATCTTTTCTTAAATTTCATTGCTGTGACTACGCTTTGTGCCCAATCTTCGTGGGTCACTCAAAGAAAGTCTATTGTCTTCAATGATGACAAGCTTTCGCAAGTTGTTCGACCACTCTATTCTTTTCGTCGTTTGGCACTTTGTCGAGGTACAGAAGTTTCAGTACGTTGTCGCCAACAAAATGGCACTTGGCAAGAATGGCGGAAGGTCGTTTCTGGTAAAAAAATACAATTCAAAAACGAATGTTCCGAATATGAAGTGCAACAAACAGAAAAGACAGATGAGACTGTGGAAGTGTCTGCAGACTTTCTTGCACATTGCGTTACTCCTTCAGCAAAAGTTGAAGTGATTGAAAGAAAAAATTGGGGTGCTGAAAAAGCTGCTAATGCTTATCGCAAGCATCAACCAGTAGAGATAATCCTTCATCACTCTTGGCGCCCGAATCACGCTTCCTATCGTGAATTGAAGACTGTGAGAGGAATTCAACGTTACCATATGCACAGCCCTTACACAGGATGGGATGACATCGGTTATCACTATCTCGTTGGACCAGATGGTTTGGTTTATCGGGGTCGTCCTGAAGATGTAGTTGGTGCACACTGTGTACCTA
>CAZXTJ010000219.1:0-11760 GCA_964643655.1 uncultured bacterium | reverse complement strand
AGCAGAACTCTTTGGTTCAGAAAAGGGTGCATATACTGGCGCAACTGAACGCAGGATAGGACGTTTTGAGCTAGCTGCAGGCGGCACACTCTTCCTTGATGAAATTGGTGAGTTACCTCTAGAGCTACAAGTGAAGCTGCTGCGAGTACTGCAAGAGCGAACGGTCATGCGAGTTGGTGGAAACAAAACCATACCACTTGATTTCAGGCTCATAAGCGCAACAAATGCTGAGCTAGAAATGGCTGTACAGGAGGGCACATTCCGACAGGATCTCTTTTATCGCATTAACGTTTTCCGGGTAGAGCTACCTTCTCTACGCGACCGGAAAAAGGATATCCTCGTTTTGGCTGCCCATTTTTTGAAGTCTTTCGCTGTTCGTTTTGGTCGCTCTTTCAAAGGCTTTACCGATGAGGCTAGAGAATTGCTAGAGAACCACCCTTGGCCTGGAAACATTCGCGAGTTACGCAATGCCATTGAAAGAGCTGTCGTCGTTGAACGCTCTTCAACTGTAGACGTTCATAGCCTTCCCTTTAGCTCAACCTCAGCAACGGCACAGCCAGGTCAAGGCAGTTTGGTCGACGAGTTACCCTTGGGATACGAAGCGGCACGTACTGCCTTCGAGCGGCTTTTTTTTGAGCGGGCACTAGAAAGACATGACATGAACTTGACAGCCGTAGCCCGAGAAGCTGGTATTCCGCGAACGACTGTTTATCGTCGTTTACGCAAAATCGGAATGTTAAAAGAAGAATAATCAGCGAAAAGACAACCTTAGGGTCTTCATTCTCAAAGGCAATCTAGGGTTTTCATGAGGCAAAACACTTACTGTCAGCTTCACGACATTGTTTTCCTCTTTTAAATATTTCTTCGGAACTTTTAAATGCCACCAAAAAGGATGAAAATGAAAACGAGCTACACGTCGCGTGTCGTGATAAACATTGTTAACTATTGGCATTGGCGGACTATTATTGAGACGAGCAGTGACAACTCTCTCTCGGTCAAAGTGGCGAGCAAACATGTCCAACCTCAACTCTTTGAACTTTTTCCCCTTCATCTTTGGCAGGGTTTCAAGAGTGAATTCTTTTGAAGACAGGATTTGCGCCGGCTGAACACCTGCTTCACCAGGTGCTATAAATGCCAATCGACTCATGGCTAGTGCCATAGCTTCAGGACCAAGTTTTCGCATTGGCCCAAGAAACTTGTCCGTCGCCATCCAATTCCATTGGAGAAGCTTCTTTCCGGGATCGTCTGGCGAATTGACCAATTTGGCTAATTCATTCTCTGCATAAACCTGCCAGCCCAATTCAAAGTCCCTGGAAACGGCATAACCAAGATGAGCAGATAGATTGCCAAAAGGAGGCAATAGACCACGTATCTCGCCAATGACAGCTTCAACGTAACGGAGAGGCAGTAGTTTCTTGGCTAGTGTTATCGTGGCAGGAGCATCCATCTTGGCAAACTGTTGGCGTACATTGTGGACATATTGTTCTTTGAGTCCAGCTTGCTGCAAGATTTCCGATAGTTTCCGGCGAGCTCGCAATGTAGAAGCCACACGGTCTTTCACACGATCATTGGCATATTGCACCCTCAGAGCAGTAATCTCTTTTAACACTGCCGTCAGCTTGTTGCCGCGCAACGCCTGTAATGGCGATACTATCCTATCTATTAAGCTTTTGGGACTGACAGTAAGACTAACCTGCTCTCCCCCACCAGCCAAAGGAGTTAGGTGAACCTTACAAGGTGCCCACAGAGCTTTTTTTAAAACTATGCGTAGTCGTTCCTCACCTCTGCCCACACCATAGGCATTCGTTGTATCCAAATCGTGCTCTTCAATGACCTGTCCCTCTTCAGTCGTCAAACGAAGGCGAAAATGGTCCTCCACTGTTCCTCGCCAGCGAAGGACCAAAACATCGAGGCGCTCCAATCGGGGAGCAAACCATTCCCTGCCTTCACCTCCATCGCTGCTTTCACAACCAGGAAGGATAGATAGCAGAAAGACAGCCAACAGAAGATTTAAAAAACTAAATCTCTTCGTCACGACAATAACTCCTCTAGCCCATGGTACACGAAAGTGATTGCGGTTTATGCTGATACATCTGGAGGAAATGACAATGAAACTTACCATTCAAATGATTTTGACCCTTTTCGTCTTAGTCAATACATCGACTTCCCTTTTGGGAAGTGACATAAGAGCAAGAGCTGCTCTCAAAAAGGACATCAAGAGTGGAGTGATAGAATTCCTCCCTCAGCGACATTTTCAATCTCCTGATTACGAAGGATTCTGCTCCCTCTCCTCATCATTTTTGAAAAGTGGCCCACCGCCAACGAAACAACAGGTGGAAGAAGGCCTCTCTTGTATGAGTTTTGAAGAGGCTCTAAAACAGCATGACATCAAATATTCGCCAGCAGCCATTGATGACAAAAATCCTGCTACTGCCTGGGTCGAAGGTGTTGATGGACCAGGCATAGGAGAAGTGGTCCTCATTGAAATGCCAATAGATAGCAGAGCACAGATTTGGGCAGGATTTGGCAAATCCCAGCGTCTCTTCGAAAGAAACTGCCGACCAAAGGACATTCGTGTTTACACCTTCATCGCCAATAAAGAGGCTGAGGAAGGAATCTACGAAAAAGCCGAGCTCGTAGGCAAAATAGAGACTCAACTCAGTGACATAAATGCTTACCAGAATCTTCCCTTGCCACCCAATCCACTGAACAAAAAGGGAATAGCCCAATTCGTAGCCATAGAAATCCTCTCAGTTTACGAGGGTAGCAACTATGGCGACACCTGCATTAGCGAAGTACGTAGCCTCAAAAGTGAAGCTTTGTGGTTACAAAGGCCTTTGCTCAAACGCCCTTGGCCCTGCTCTCTTCGTGGCCTGGCTTTTGAAAGAGGCTCATTGCCAAAACTAATCGTTTACGGAAACAACTGGGACGACAATAAAAAAATCGTTCTCAAATTCTCTCCCGAGAGCGATGAGATAGATTGCACGGAATGTGCAAAACCTAATCACCCAAAAGATCCTCTCCGTTCTCCAGATGGTCGTTATCTGGCCAAACTAGAACTGAACAACGATATTTCAGTCACCATAGAGGACAAGATGAAAAACACAAAAATGGTTGTCATCAAAGAACCCTATTCTGGTGATTGGTCTTTTGGCACAGGCATTTGGGCTCCTGACGGTGAAACCTTCTTTTTTGACAATTCCGGTGCAGCCGCCTGCATTTGGCGATACAACGTCAACGAGAAGAAACTGCAAAAAATCGTCCCATCCCACGACGCCAGTTGTCCAGTGGCATATCTCGTTGATGGGAAGCTGCGGATAGCTTATTTCGAGTCGCCCTACAAGAAAGAAGCAAAGGTCTTTCAGGCTCGACCTTTATCAGCCATTGAGCTGGAGACTCTACTTACAGGCGAAACCAATGCAAAACTGCCCGCCAAGTGGAGAAACGAAAACAATGCAGCAGTGCAACTGAAACAAGCAGGCAGAGAGTACGCACTCGAGCTCACCGCTAATGGGGAAATCCACAAGTGGCGGATAATAACAATATTCATAGAAGGAGATGGCCACATACTCATAGGCCGCCGACCAGCAGGAGGACTACTCGAAGTCTGCCGCCTAACAATGAAAAACAGCCAACGAAACGAAGCTCGTTGGCTGTTTTACGACCTACCGCGGGAGCGTTTGCAGCTTGATTTATTGGCCGAGTAAAGTACTCAGAGCAGCAGGCACATTAATACGACCAGAGCCGTAAGTGTTGTCTTTGCCATCATCGCCAAGATCTTTGGCTGTGCTCTCGAGTGTTTGGCGGATTTCATCAATTGTGATACCAGGTTTTGCTTGAATCAAGAGAGCAACTACACCAGCCACGTGAGGACAAGCCATTGATGTACCTGACAACTTGGTATAACCGCCACCCATCTTTGCAGAAAGGATTGAAGAACCTGGTGCTGCAACATCAGGTTTGATGTGGTCTACACCGTCCCAAGTGACTGGGCCACGTGAGGAGAAGAATGAAGCTTTATCCCAGCTCGAAGTTGAACCAACGGCAAAGGACTCGAGATATCCACCAGGAATACCAATAGTCTTTTTCCAGGGACCAGAGTTGCCAGCTGCAAATGCGGGGAAGATACCCAATGAAATCCAAGCCTTCACTGCAGGAACAAAAGAAGTGTCTGTTCCTTTGGAACCCCAAGAGTTGTTCACTACTGCAGGAGCGTCATCAGTTTCGGGATTGCCATCAGGATCAGCCATAAATTCCATAGCTGCCATCAACCAGCTGTTGTAACCAGAGCCCTGTTTGTTCAGAGCTTTGGCAACGACGAGTTTGACTTCAGGAGCTACACCAATATGAGTTCCTCCAGCGTTACCGCCAGCGATAGTACCGCAACAATGAGTACCATGGCCCTGATCGTCGTAAGATTCGGTCTTATCTTCCACACAATCTTTGAAAGCAACGACTTTACCGGCCAGGTCAGGATGGGAGATGTCACAACCCGTATCAATGACTCCCACGCGCACACCAGTACCGAGCAAACCATAAGTCTCACGAACTTTTGGGATACCAATCTTTTCCAGCCCATAAGTCCACTTGCCTCTTGCTTCGCCTGCTTCGACTCTCGTCGGCAGAAGAGTAACGACTTCATCGAGCTCGATAGAGCTGACACCTTCGTGTTTGGCCATATCAGCGATGGTATCAGCCGAAGCTATCATAGCTGAGCCATTCACGAGCCAATAGTTGCGTAAACCTGTGACTTCACCACCAAATGCAGTAAGGAAGCCTTTCCTACTCTGTGAAGCATTCTCTTTCATAGCCTCAATGCGAGCTACACGAGTAGTAGCTTGAATTGACATAGAATCTTTGAAGAAAACGATGACACGGTGAGGACCATCGCTATATTTCATCTCGTGAGCAAGAGCTCCTGATATTTCGGCAGCCATTAGCCCACTATTGATGACCACGAGGCTCAGAAGTGTAATACAGAGCATTTTTCTAATCATTGGTTCCTCCCACCGCTTCTTTCCAATTCAACGAAACGGGGCATTATGAAGACATGTTTTCAGGGTGTCAACCCCTCGGCTGAGATCTCGTGGTACAGTAGAACTCATGCAATTAGGAAAAGTAAAAGAACAACTTTGGTTAGAACAAACACCGCCACCTTGGCAGGGTTATCGATTGGTCTCTGTGTTAATCGGGAAAACTGATGGCTCAGTGGGGGCTGAAATCATCGCAGCAGACACATTGGGCGCTCGCGTAGGAGAAACCGTTCTCGTTGGTTCTTCGAGCCGAGTACGAGATGTTGTTCTCGGTGTTCCTGGTGCTCCAATCAAATCAGTTGTTTTAGCTATTGTGGACAAAGTCGATTGGGACTTGCCCCAAGAGGCAAATCGGTATTTGGCCAAATCTCCGCGAATGCAGGAGGTTGAAGGATGATCAGAGCCAAAGTCATAGGCAAAACCTGGGCAACAATTCGAGTGCCAGGACTAGTTGAACACAAGTTACTACTTCTGGCAGCTCTTGATGAAAAAGGCGAAGCCACCGGTCGCCTCCTTGTGGCAGCTGACTCCGTCTCTTGCGGGGAAGGCCAAACAGTTCTTGTTACCTTTGGTTCTGGCTCGAGAAATGCCCTCGATAGCCAATCGACACCAGTTGACGCAACAGTTGTAGGTATCATTGCCAATCCCGAGAAAGGGTCGGAAGAGTAATGTTTTTGGGAAATGTCGTTGGAACAGTGTGGTCCACAAAAAAAGTCAGTGGTCTTAGTGGTCTCAAGCTACTCCTCATCCATCCTTATAATCTAGATGGAGATCCTGTTCCTGACATAGTAGTGGCTGCCGATAGACTAGGTGCAGGCATTGGTGAAGACGTCATCGTCGCCTTTGGCAAAGCTGCTCGTGAAGCCTTAGGCGATCAGGACTTGCCCGTAGAGGCTGGTGTCGTAGCCATTATTGACGGATTTGATTTGTCAAAAGACATCTTGGCCAAGCTACCTAGAAAAGCCGCGCCCTAGTGGCAAGAGCTCAGAAACCTTGGATGTTCAAATCGCTCATAGATGGACCAGTTGCCTTTGTTTCGGCAACGGTATATTGGCCTTGGTCCAGGGAAAAAACCAACAGCTGAGCACTGACTAACTCTTGAGCCGTGATTGTATCCTCTTCCAAACATGAAACGAATCCATTGTTTGAAACATCCTTCAGTTGATGAAAGAGGGCGAGATCCTTTTTGAACAGCGCGAGTATGTCATTTATCAGATTATTCTTTTTTTCAATATCAACCATAGAAGACTTTTCGCTCAAAGCGCTCAGTTTCACGAGATAGTGTTTGATGAGAATTTGCACGGTTTCATTTCGGTACTTCAGATACTCATTGATTTTTATGAGACCTGCTTTGGCGCGAGGATAGTCCACGCTAATGTCTCCTGTAGACTTTTCAGTCAAGATTGAACGCAAATCATATCTTTTCCCATTGAGCCTGGCCAACCTCAGTTTGATGTCCAAGTGACGACCCAGGGCACTTGCACCAACAGCACCAATGGCTCCACCAATAACGGAAGTGATTACTGAAGAGAGACCGAAATGACTACCAATGACGAGACCTGCACGCGCTCCCACAATTGCGCCGCAAGACATCATGGCGAACTCACAAGTAAACAAACGATCACAAAATACTTCCTTGAGTAGTTTCCTTCGTCTTTCCCGGTTTTTGACAATTCGGAATAGATTTCTCAAGTAGCGATGACGCAAAGCCTTCTTTGACATGATGGTGGAAAAACGGGGTTTGGAACCATTTTCAGCGAGACCTTCAGTTGCCTCCGTGGCAACTTTCATTATTATTTCAAAAGCGACTGCCGTACCGATGAATTGAGCCAGTGGTTTGATTAATCCACTTATGGCTGGAGGCCTGTGTTTGAGCAATTTGCTCTCACCGATAGCCAAAGGCAGCATAACCATTACTTCAGGAGAATCAATCATTTCGATTGCCCTTTTGATATCAATTTCGCCACGATGAAACTGTTCGGTCATCAGGTGAGTCAAAAGAACGGTAAACAGAACATGTACAGATGTTTTCACCGTTCCTGTTCGCGATTTGAGAAGACGGGAAAGCTGACTCTTGGATTGTTTCTCTGGTAATGTTGGTTTGACAGGAAAACTGTTGGCCATGGCCCTTCTGAGCACCAATTCGTTCTTTGCTCTGAGCAAACTTCGACCAGGGACAAACTCTGCTTTTTTTAGAAGAGAAACATACTCTTCCAGCAGGACCTGCTGCTTCGTCAAAATTGCGCCTCTGTTATTTCCCTTTTTACGTAACTCTTTGTCGAGAAGTGAGTAAGTGCTATCGAGATGTTGCAATCGCTCTCTAGCCTTTCTTCTAAGTCCTGGCAAAATGGCATACTTGACCTTTTGCATGATGAGACAAAGGCGCTGACAGAATACTTTAGAAAGAACTTTTTTATATGCCTTCTGATGCTGAAAACCTTCATCAATGACAGCCATCTCTCTTTTATACTTTTCCAAGGCTGACTTTCCTTCTGTTCCAAGGTACAAAAGGGCATGCTCCAACACTGAAAGGGCTTGTTTCCTCGTTGCCCCAGCAGCGCGTAAATAGTAGTACCCATCGACAACCCGGACAGAGTATTGCTGCTTACGAGGCCCAACATTGGGTTTTATCAGTTGTTCTACGAGAAAATCCTGCATGGCCGATGAACAACCTATCCCCTTACTCACGAGCCATGTACGAACCTTATCTCCCTGTTTATGAAGCATCCGCTCTTGCAAGTAATCATCAAAAGCCTTGGCCATATTGTCTCGACGCCATTTCAAGATCTCAGACAATTCACTTTTTCGCTTTGCAGAGATCTCTTCTGGCAATTCATTTACGAGCTTACTAATCACTTCGTCGCTGAACGTACTCTTTGTCTCTGAGATTATCTTCTGGTAGGCCACTCTATCGGGCGCAACTTGCAAACAAATTCTGTATACACAGTTCTTTTCCACGATATTTGCTACTGAACCAGCTCTTCGAGCGGAACTGCCAAATATAGCGGACCCATTGAAGGATCTGAGGAAATTGCGCTGCCACCCTGCATTTTTTGTATGGGTGCTGTTGTCTGGTTTCTGTCTCTGAGTGACAAAGGCAAAGTTGTGGTCGATGGCCATGAGACCATATTTTCCAGAGCCTCTTTGCGTCAGGAAGATATTCCCACCATGACGGTCGCCATTACCCATCAAAACATCAATAACCTGCAATTTCCTGACCTGGTTCAAGTCCAGCTTTGCTGCAAACTTCTCTGCATAGAGACGTAGCTTTTCTTCTGTCGGCAACATACGTGGATATGGTGGAAGATCAGCTTTACCAAGGTAGTCCTTGAAGACTCTACTGTCTCCATATCCGTCACCGATGAAGTTTGACTTAGCGAAGAGTCCTTTTTTTCCTCTAATTTTGACGAGCTCAACACGTGGTGTATCGACTCCTGCTTGTTCCAACATTCTAGCTGCTAAGTATTCACCTTCAACATTGCCAGTCTGCATTCTGACAGTAGAACGTAGATTGCCACCATTGTTGGATTTAAAAACGAACTTCTGCTCAGCCACAGTACCGAAAAAAGCCCCTGACACTCCTCCTAAGTGGCCTCCCATATTCACATCGACAGTCGTTACTTGACCATAACAATGACAGGGTAAAAGCAGCATTAAAAAAGCGATTAGAGCAATCATAGGGGTACCTTTCGAGGAAAATGTTTTCTGAATGGAAACTAGAAAGTCACATATTCAGAGTCATTGTGTTTCCACTTTGGAAAGAGGCGAGCCTTTGTAATCACATCGAGGGCAACTTGACTTACAAGTGTGAAATCATCTTTTCTTCTTTGATCTGTGCCTGTAACGATGGTTTGCAAAAAGAAGCTTGCTTTGCCATCAAAAGACACAATCTCTACTGGTTTGAAAGTCAGTTTTTTTATTGGCAAATGGTGATAAATCTTGTCATTTTTCTTCAGGCAATAACCGCCGTAGCACCTGACAATAGAATATTTCACGCTTTTGGCCTTGTACAGATTGCCGCTATCTTGTCCTGATTGACAAACAAAGAATTCCAACTTTGAACGAGCTTCCATAGAAGACAAAACACTCTGGTCTTCATTGTCTCTCAGGACCAAAGAGTGAATGTCATTCTCCACCATTTCAACGATGAATTGTGCCACTTGCATAGCTTCCAAATGTTGCTGAGCATTTGAAAAAAGACGAATACTACCCGAGAACAAACTCCAAATCACGATAGACAGTAGCAGAGCAATAGTTGAAGCTACGAGAGTTTCGACGAGAGAAAACCCTTTGTTCTTTTTCATCTCACTCCTCCCAACTTCTCCTCAGTGATTAACGTTGAAAGACGAAACTCTCTTTGATGAGTTCCTTCTTTCCACCTTACGATTGCCTCGAGTACACCTTTAGCGCTATCACCATCAACTGCAGCTTTGTAAACCAGAGAACGCTGAAAAGCCTTACACATAGCTTGATAATCCTCTGGCAAATCTGTCGCTGAAAGTAGCTCATCAGCGCAAACGAAAATCTTGCCGTCCTCTTCTGTAGCCAAAAGCATTGATAGAGGTTCGAGCTTTTCCATTCGAATACGCTCCAACATATTCCTCGCCAAATGAACGGCAAAAACTCTGTTTCTATTATTTCTCGTTTGTTTGCTCTCTGTTAAGAGAAGGCTTGCCATTGGGACTATGGCCAAACCTACGATACAAGTGGTAATCATGACGCTAACCAAAGTCGTTCCACGATTTCTCACGACTGTTTCCTCACTAGACTACAGGCAACTGCGTAAGGGCTTAGATTGCAGTAATGATTTGCGATTTTTGCGCTGTGCCTTTTGTCGTACTTGATATTGAAATCATTGTCACGATGGTGCCATTCAAGTACCGTGCCATTAACAGCGTTGCCTGCAAAGTGAACCGTTCCCAAAGGAGCCAACAAGGCCGCGCGGACAAAACCACCAAGATAAATGTCCTTCTTGGAAACAACAGTTAGCAAACTATCTCGACTTCCAACAGCCCCATCAAGCGTCACGTCACCAGTTGCCACGATAGTTCCCTTACCAACATAGGTGAAGTTGTCAAGAGCTAAAGAACCATCAACAAAACAGACACCATCTAGATGGAAACGCCCATCCTTACCTTGGAGGAATTTCACGAGTTCTTCTTGACTTGAAAAAATATAGGAAGCTTTAGCCCGCCAATGAAAGGGATGAGTGCGCGGCATAATGACATCCAAGAACTTCTGCCTGTCCCGGTTTTTAACGAGATTTATTAGCTTTTCTTGACGACGAAGTTCTTTATCTAGACTCTGCTCAAACACCTTCGCAGTGCGGTCCTTCTCTGCTATCCAATTGGCAAATGGTGTAGAGAGGCAAGACAGAGTTGGCCAATCCCATTTCGTTGCATCTCCTGGAATGGCAGTTGAAGGATGTGGTGCTGGAAAATTGGGGAATTGTGGAAGGCTCATCGTCAACTCTTCACCACGGACTTGTTGTTTTCGCACAAAGGCGTGATTGCTCAAGTTATTGTCATCATTTCTAAAACTGGGCCACTTGGGATCTGCGAAATCGGTGTGATAACCTGCTGCAGCCATCCAACCACTTGGTTTAGTTTTGGCGATATTCTCAAGCAAACTAATACTCAAACCTCTCGAGTTGAGACCTTGCTCAACAGCTGATCTCAATCCAGGATTGGACATATAAGGAGCAAGGTTATTCAGCTCATTCTGTGCTTCTTTTTGCTTGCGTGAGACAGCATCGCGCCAATACTCCATATCACCATCAAGCAACTTCTCTTGCTGCTTCTCTCGCTCTTCATAGGACTTTCTGTACTTTGCATAACCTTCAGAACAGCCACGCAAGTGTTCATAAGAACCAACAAAAAGAGTAAAAGCATTCAAAGGGCTTGGCGTTGTGAGATGAGAAAGTTTGAATTCATAGGACTTCTGCAGATTGCGCACAATGTAAGTACCAAGAAAACCATTGCGACGAGGAACCTGCACAATAGCCGTCAGAGTCAAAAGAGCCTGCTTGTCTCGTTGCACCTTATTAACAGGTTGTTGTAGCCATAATGACATTTTCACTTTCTCTACGAGAACACCTTGGCTATGTATTGCCCGAGTAGCCATTGGTACGAAACTCTTCTCCTCTATGCAGCCATAATCATCGGTGATTGGTTTGCGAATGAGTTGATACCAAGAGTCCTTTTCATCAGAAGGTTCATTCATTTGGCGTCTAAAACTCAGAAGGGCTTCAGCAATAGCGGACTCGGCGAGAGCAAAAGCTTTGCGACCAGAGGAAACCAACTCACGTTGACGAGTGAGATTACTAGCCAAACGCTGATTGAGCCCAATCGTAGCCAACACTACGAAGACACAACCAACAAGAAGAGCCAACATCCCCATACCTTTATTGGACTTGTGATTACGTTTCATCTCAAACCTCCAGACATTCATATGCATAAAAGAGGCCAGTCCAAAACGTCCTCACAGAGGTGAAAAAGCGAAGAAAAGGAGAAAGGTGGTCCCATCTGGGACCACCCTGTCACTCAGTTGGACCGCCTACCAAACGTAATCGTAGGAACAGATACACAAATCCTTTTGCGCAAAGCAGTTGAAGCACAGTTCACAGTCACACATAAACGCTGACTTACCGCACAGAAAACACTTGTCCATACGACTAGCTTTCTTACGTTCAGGTTTGGGCTCTTCCTCCACGGGAGCTGCATAACTG
>CAZXTJ010000218.1:0-11819 GCA_964643655.1 uncultured bacterium | reverse complement strand
CCTCTACACTGACCTCAGGAGCCATAAATCAAACCCCAGCAACGACTGAGATAGTAATTGACCACACAACGCAGATAAGTCCCTCTCAGGAAGTGATCTTACGCTCAACAGACAGTAACAATGTAGCAACAGAGCAAGAGGAGAAACAAAAAGATAACCCCTTGGTAGGAGAATTGGTTTCCATTGATGAGAAGTTCATCACTGTGAAAGCAACTTTTCATCCTGATTATCCAAAACCAAATGTTGTCTTCGAATGCCGTCCAAAATACACAGGCTTTAAGAAGTTCATGAACAAAATAAACAAGGACAAGTGGATTGCTATGGATCCCATCCAAGTCGGTAATGATGATATGGCAGCTTTGAAATATGAGGACCTTCTAAAATCAAACTGTGCCTACCGAGTCAGAGTTCGCGCCATAGCGCCTGTCTGGGGTTTGAAAGACAAGGTTATTTGGGAAAGCGAAGATTTCCTCAAGTTCAACAGCAAACTAAAAGAGAATGAACTGATCATCACTAACTGTCAAAGTGTTCCAGCCAACACGAAAGGTTGTAAACGCAAATATAAGATTTGGTTCGAAGGCCGAAAAGGCAGAGCTGCTTACCATCTTGGTTTCAAAACAGGTAAGAAGTTCTTTAGCAAGTGGACTGTATGGGCTAAAAACATAGGTACCGTCGAACAAGGCAACATAACTAAAGGAGTATTTTACTGTGAAGTCTTCGACGCCAAAAACGATGATCCATACTCAATGGTGCCTCAGCTCTACATAATGGATGGTGCAAAATACAAAAAGGTAAAACACATCAAGCTAAAGAAAGAGTGGCTCGTTAAACCAAGCAGAGTCTGTAGTATGGCACCTGGTCATCCAGTTGATTAAAAACCAACAAGTTACAAAACTCCCCGTCTCTCGCAAAGAGGCGGGGAGTTTGTGTAGAATCGAGAATATGATGCCAAACTGCCCCCCAGAAGTTGCCAGACGGTACAGAATAGAATCCCTTCTTGGCCAAGGCGGAATGGGAGCGGTTTATCGAGCCTATGACATGCGTCTTGACCGCAAAGTGGCAATCAAGTTTCTCAGACAAAACCTGGCCGAAGATAAGATGCTCCGTCGCCGATTTGTTCGTGAAGCGCAGGCTATGGCCAAGGTGGAACATCCAAACATCGTCAAGATTTATGCTGTTGAAGACAAGTGTAAAAGCCCCTACTTAGTAGAAGAGTTTGTTGAAGGTGATGATCTAGACAAAGTTGTGGCTTTAGGTGGCCCATTTGATGAAGATAAAAGCAAAGAAGTCTTCATCCAGATAGTCGCTGCTGTGGCAGAGCTACACAAAAAGAAACTCATTCACAGAGATATTAAACCGATGAATGTTCTCATTGATCGGGACAATAATCCTCTGTTGTTAGACTTTGGTTTGATCCTCGATAAAAATCGCACTGCTTTGACCGAAGATGGTGCTGTCATTGGCACTGTATATTATATGCCCCCAGAGGTATTGATGGGATCAAAGAGCACAAACGCTTCAGATGTGTTCCAGCTTGGTTTGTTGCTCAACTTTATCATTACAGGTGAGATGTTGCTCGTACCAACTAAATCCGATGGCCATCCTGATCTGAGTTCTCTATTCCTTCCTGACAGAGAAATCCCGGAACCAGATGAACTCATTCCCAGTCCCATCAGAGAAGTGATTAGTCGTTGCTGTCAAAAGGATCCGAGTGATCGTTTCAACTCCGCCATACAGCTTCACCGTTATCTCGAACGCAAATGGTACGGTAGGTTGAGTTCCCCAGAATTTGATGTGAGCATAAAGGTTAGCAGCATCGATAGAGATGTTGTTGGTGAAGAAAAACAGGAAGCCCAAAAATCGAAGATTCGCTCAATCCACTTCATTTTGATGGCACTATTAATACTTGTGCTTGTGATAGCATCATCTTTTGGCTCAAGAGAATATGCAGTTGAGAAACTGAATGTTCGAGTTGGAGCGAGCTCAGCTCAGGTGACGTTTTCAAGTGACTTTGCTTTCAATGCAAAGGTGACGGTAAAAGGGCCAAATGGAACAATGAGCGAGTGTAACAGCTCCATATCCACCACAAACCATCAATTCTGTTTTGGTAAACTCACTCCAAAGAGAAAGTATGAACTAGTCATAGTTTTTCCCAACGGTAAGCGCTCATTACCACGTGTTGTCAGAACCAAGGGCGCTGACTGGACCTTATCCGAAGTGAAAGTGATGAGTGATGGTGTCAGTGTTTCTGGGCAGTGTAGCTTTGCCAATGCCACTGGTTCGCTCGAGTTCATCACAGTCGATGGAGGTCAAAGGAAGCAAAAATTCATAACTGATTCAGAAGGCGTCTACTCAGTTGATTTCACCACTTTACCAAATGATGCAAAAGAGCTGGTTTGGGAATACAAAGGAGGAGAAACAACGGTTAGCGGTAAGTTTTCACGAATCTTTACTCATCATTTACGTGGAATTGAAACTCAGGGAAGACAGTTACAAAGTGTACTAGAGCAGATAACTAGGGGTGGATTGACCAATCGGATGTTGTCTGACTTCAACAAGAGGGCAAGAAATGAAAAGTTGAAAAAGGGCAGAGGAGAAAAGAGCGACTTGACTGCTTTAGTGATCCGCTACTTTGATGAGCTGTCCAAAACTGCCAACTTAACTTTGGGTACCGAAATCTGTTCAATGGCTCAAAGAAAACAAATAGTCCTTGGACTCAACACCCTTCAGTTAGTCCACCTCTGCGCAGAAAAAGGTAAACCAGGGGCTGGCTTTTCAAAAATTCCTAATCGAGGGATCTTTTCACTATCATCCAAGCCTTTGGTCAAAGCTGGTGATAGCAAAACTATCTTTAAAGAGAAATTTGTTGCCGTCCCTATGCTTCGTTCAGGCAAAGAATGGGGTTTTGACCTACCCAGACTTGATAGCATCAAGAGGGCTGAGCTGAGATTGGAATGCAAACCATACTCCAATCAAGCTGCTCAGTTGAGAGTTAATGAGCTCAAGCTATTGTTGTATGACCGCCCACATATTCCCACTGTACCTTCAAGAGCAAAGACAGTTGTTCGATATCATCCTTTGCCCAAATGGGCTCTAAAAAGAAAAGGGAATGTACTTCATATTAAACCCCTTTGGCTTGGTTCTTCATATACGATGACGAGCCGCATTGTTATAGAGTCAGCTGAAATCGTAGTTGAGTATGAGTAGGTTGACCATGTCAGACATACTTCACAATAGACTAGCCTGGAACGCAGCCAATGATAGTGAGCAAGATGCAGTCATAGAACAAATAAATAACCAAATTGATGACCTCGAATTAATCGCCACAGAGGAATTTGCTGGTGGCACCGAAAGTCATCGAATAGCTGTTTTTGAACACAAGGTGACGACGATTGAGTTTGTGCTTATCCCAGGTGAGGGAGAGATTAGCCCTTTGTTTGTTGGCAGAACTCCAGTTACGCAGAAGCAGTGGGATAAAAAGAAAGGAGCTGACAAACGAAGACGTGTTGAAGAAATGTTGCCAATGGATTACGTCTCTTACAAGGGGGTACTCAGTTGGCTGAGGAAAGTCGGTCCTGACTACCGTTTGCCAAATGAAGATGAGTGGGAATATTTCTGTCGAGCAGGCACCACCACAAAATATCCTTGGGGTGAAGAGATGGACGACAAAAGGTGTTGGTATGAAATGAACAGCAACGCTGTACCACAACCAGTGACTGAGCATGTCCAGTATCCAAACGCTTTTGGTCTCATCGATATCGTTGGGAACGTATCAGAATTATGTGATTCTATGTGGAAAACAGGAGACCACTTGGCCAGAATCCATCGAGGTGGCAACTCGAACAGTTGTGCAAATCATTGTACGAGCTCCTGTCGAACTCGTATTGGTATCAAAGTCGCGTGCGCTGACCTGGGTTTTAGAGTTGTGAGAGATTGTCGCTAGTCCATATACAAAGAAAGTGTGTGGTTAATCACTGACCTTGCAGTCTCAAAAGTATTGGGCAAATCTTCGTCTTTGTCCAAAAATTGCAGCATAGGCAATATGTCTAGATAGCGCGCCTTTTCTTCCCAATTGCCTGGCAAGTGACCACCGCTTTTTCTATATGCTTCTACAAATGGCTGTTTATAGTGGGGGTTCATCTCTGGGTAGCGAAAGAAATTTCCAAAATCGCCAAGAGGACAACCCGAATAGGCAAACTCCCAATCCAGAATGGCAGTAACCTTCCACTCACCTTTGACTTTGTTTACCATAATGTTTTTCTGGTTGAAGTCAGAGTGAGTGAGTTGACTCGTTAATTTGAGCATTTTTGATATGGCTGAGTTTTCTATCATATATGTTTTTAGCTTGCTGAGTGTGGAGGGTGTCAATCTAGTTGCTACTCGTTGGCTATGTGGCAAACTTTGCATATAATCGATATAGCCTACTGTAAAGCTGGGGAATGCTTCAGTGATAGTAAGGCTACCGTCAAAGAAGCCTGACTTTTCAAATGTCACAGAATGTATCTTTGCCAATATCCTTCCCAACTGAGAAGCGATGGTTCGGATTTCAGCCTCTTCCAAACCATCTTCTACTTTGCTCAATAAATCCCCATTTACGAAATTTAGGATTGCAATATGGCGATTGACGGATTTGACATTCTTTTTTGACCATATCACTCGAGGAAGGGGGATAGACTCTGCGAGTCTGTCCAAAATGGCAATCTCTGCGTCAAACTCTCGTTCACCCTTGTTTGACACTCTCATTACAAAGGTACCATCAACGGTATCTAGTCTGTAGTTGATGTGGCTATAACCACCAGCCAGTGGTTCTGCTCGAAGGACTTTGGGGACGTCATTGATTGCATCAAGGGCTAGTTCAACTTGTTGTAATGAGAAACTACCTTCTGGCTCTCTATGGTCAAACTTGAGGTCGAAGTCCACTACAGCTTCCACTCATATCTGACAGCTCTTACGTCCTTGAGCGCATATGTCAAAGTCTTGGTCAGACCTTCGCTAAGTTTGCCACCCATACCTTCATAAAACTTACGGCTATTTGGATTTTCTTCCAATACCCAACAACAGATGGTTCTGTGAGCTTTCTCTTTGCACCAAGTAAAAAAGGCTTCGAGTAGTTTCTTCCCAGCCCCTAAGCCTTGGAACTCTTCTTTAACGTAGATGGCGTAAAACTCAGCAGCCATTTCTTCATCATCTCTACAAGGGCCACCACTTATGAAACCTATGATCTGATCATTGCATTCGGCAACATAGATTGCCTTGTTGCCATAGTCAGCCTCTTCGAGCCATATCTGCCAATGTTCTAGTCGTTTATCCACTGACAGATTGTCGAGGAACACATCAGGGATGGTTTTTCTGTAATGGCTTTGCCAGACAGCTACGTGGACAGAGGATATTGCCCGTGCGTCAGTGATTTGGGCCAGGCGAACATTGATCATTGGAGAATTCATTGTTTCATCCTACACCTAATTTGTCGATTTCCCAAAGATTTCACTATTACTTCATCTTCTTTGCACAAAGACTTCCGAGACTTATTAATGAAAGGGACGGAGGATTTATGTCTTTGAAGAAACTGACACTGCTTTATATGGCTTTTTTGGCTTCAATAATCGTTGCTGCAGGTTCTGGTTGGGCACGACCAGTCTTTCGTGCGGTGCAACATTCCACAGGTGGGGACAAGTTTTTCCACTTTCTGCTTTTTGGTCTATTGGCTCTTATGGCGGGCTTGAGTTACAAACAAGAGCCAATCGTATATTGGGGATTATCTCTACTACCATCGAGTGTGGCCATCCTAGTCTTTGTGGTCATTGAAGAGGCGTCACAGCTTTTTCTCGTGAATAGATCAGCAGATTTGTGGGATCTTTTTGCCGATTTTGTGGGTATTACCCTCTTTGACTTTCTTGCTCGCCGCTATCTTGCTCGCGCTTTTCCATCCGCACAGCCTCAATAGGACATCTATCTGCACAAACTCCGCAGCCTACGCATTTTTCGTCTGTCACATGCAGAGTTACGTTTTCAATAGAACGAGCACCAAAAGAGCACACTTTGACACAAAGTCCACAATGAATACATTCTGCAAAATTGGTTCGCTGGTGGAATGAGCTTCGTTCTGTCACGAGTGGCACGGTTTTCGTGAAACAGAGTCCACGAAAGTCATGGGAACGGCGTGCTGTTTTGAAAGCTAATGATACGAGATGTTTTTTCTGTGCTTCAACAATGAGAGCCAGTACATCTTCTAGCTTAATTTCGTGGCACACTTTTCGAGCAGCAGGTGGGGTATCAAAATATACACAATCGCAATCAGATGAGATCTCATCTGGTGGGTTAAAAGCCCAATAACGATTGTAGCGATTGATTATTGCCCGAGCCTCGGCATGAGTACATATTTTGAAATGATTGTCTGCAGTATTCCCCAATCTACGGTTACAGGTCCTTGTGTGTCGATGCTGTGGGATAGAACCTTACGTAGAAAGTGTCTCGTTCAGAAAGTCGAGAATAATCCTCTCATATTTCTTTCTGCTTTTGGTAAAGGCCTCTACGTGGTTTGCCTCTGCAAAGGTCTCCAGCCTTAGGGGCACTGGAGCTTTAGTGGCAGCTAGCTTTTGGGCGTGATGTATTGGAACTCTCTGGTCTTTCTCTCCGTGTATGATCAATATCGGAACAGTGTTTCCAGACATACGTTTCTCGAGGTTCATTTCCTCATAGTTCATTTGCCACCACCACTCCGCGAATTTCAATCCAGCCATCGTGATCGTTTCAGGAAAGAAATAGAGTCGTTTCCCATATTCTGCCAATGTCTTGGCTTGGTCCGATGTTGGTGAATCTGCGATGACGGCAGATAAACCAGCGCCGTCCAAGGCAGTGGCTATGGCTGTCGTTGCACCTAGGGACAATCCCAGAGCGCAAATGGGTAGGTCTTTGAGTTCGTCTTTTTGTTGAAGGTGTTTTATCACTTCGGCCAAATCGAGGCGACCAAAATATCCAAGGCCAAAGGGACTATCATCGCTTTCACCATGGTGGCGGTGGTCAACAAAAACCAATGCATAACCAGCAGGTCGCAAGAATCTGGCACGCCCAAGCATTTGTGTTTTGTTCTTTCGGTGGCCATGCAGCAGCAAGAGGACTGCCTTCGCTGTACCAACTGCAGGTACTATCCAACCACGGATTTTTGTTCCTTCGTGTCCAGGAACTTCAAAGTCTTCATAAGGCCAATGGAGCTCTTTTGGGTGTTTTGCTTCACCTGCTCCAGAGGGGAACTCCCTTAACCTCTTTGGATAGGCAGTTCGATAAATGAGTCGCCCAAAAAGGACAATCCCAAGGCCAATCAGGCAGATGAACAGAGCGATGACGTTTTCCATATGTATAAGTATATTACTTGACAATTTATTCTCTTCATAAAACAATACGAGCCTGACCTATTGTCTTAGACCGTGATTGGACGTGGTGTTTGATGGCAGCTCCCAAACCTTTCAACGTGGGGCTAATTTATTTCAACGAAGAGTTCGGCAAACATCTAGAAGAAAGGCTGAACGCCCAAGAAGCTTTTGAAAATCTCAATGGCGAGTTGGTCAAGCTCAATGCTGAGCACGTGGCTATTCACGAGATTGGCTTGGATTTCGATTCTAAGTATGAAATGCTCGTTGACCGCGCGTCTCATTACTTCAAACATTCAATGGGTGTTTTCATGATGTACGCCTTCAAAGGCGTTCGTGTAGTCAACAACCCTATGAGTTTCCACTATTTCATAGCCAACAAGGATTTGGGCTTTTTTGTAGCTCATCAGCTTGGTGTCAATGTGCCACCTACTTATGTGTTGCCACCAAAAAAGACCAAATATTTACAGACGCCAGAAGACTTCAAACATCACAAGGTTTTCGATTGGCACGTAATGACCAAAGAGGTTGGTTTTCCCTGTATCCTCAAACCTGCAGAAGGAAGAGCTGCTTTTCACGTCAGCAAAGCTGAACATATTGATGAGCTCTGGCATCAGTATGATATGAGTGGTGAGCGCATCATGACACTCCAGAAGATGGTGCCTACTAAACACGATTGGCAGATTCGCTGTATTTGTGTTGGTCGCACAATCATTCCCATTAAATACATCTTCCGAGATCTCGATGCTTCTGAATACATCTATGAAGAGGGTTTCCTGACGGAAGAGCAGGGCAATAAAGTGGTCAATATGGCTCGTGTCATCAATCGCGCCTTTGGATACGAGATGAATTCAGTAGAGTTCATCCTCGACGAAGAGGGCGAACCTTGGGCCATTGACTTCAATAATCCTGTTCCTGATGCACGTCGTGAAAAATTGGGCGATGTTTTCTACAATGATTATGCCGATGCATTTGTTCGATTAGCACGCGAAACAGCGATGAAATCACAGCCTGCACCTTATCTTCCTTGCCTCAATGAATATGCAGAGATTGCTCGCAAGGACATCTCACGTGAAGAACGCTTCAAAGAAGCATTGGCACTGGCCAACGAATACTACGAAGAGTTCGATAAATAAATAGGGGATAAGGTGGATGCTCTCATAAGCCACGACGTCGAAGAACAATACGAACTTCTTGGGCGTGTTGGTGAAGGTGGCATGGGAACAGTCTTTCGCGCTAGACATAAAGAGTTGGGTCGATTCGCGGCCATAAAAACTTTAAAAAAAGAGCTGGCTCGAACTCGTGTGCAAAGAGAGCGTTTTCTTCGCGAGGCCAAAACGGCTGCCAAAACAAGGTGTTTTTCACCGAGATTTAAAACCTGCAAACATTTTGGTCGTTGATCAGGTCGCCAAAGTTGTCGATTGGGGATTGGCTAAGACTACTAATGACGAAACAGGCCTTACCAAAACAGGGATGCTCGTTGGAACACCAACCTACATGGCGCCAGAGCAAGTGATGGGGCAACAGACAGGTGCCTACACCGATTTTTACGCCTTGGGTGTAATGCTCTATGAGTTGTGTGCCAAAAAGCCTCCATTTGAAGGCTCCATCACTGAAGTTCTTTCTGGGAAGTTGAAAGGCTCTGCGCCGTCTCTGGCTTTATGTGGTCGAGCTCTTCCGGAAGATATGATATTTATTGTTAATAGCTTGCTAGAGCGGGACATGAGCAAAAGACCACAAAAGGTTCAGGATGTTTTACAGACTCTAAGAAGCATACAAAATGGATTGCTTTCCAGATCACCTCTCAGTACTGCAAAAACGCAGAATGTTGCTGTCCAGTCGTCTCGCCGACGCAACGAAACCTTGATGGCAGCTTCTGTGCATCACCAAGGTCCATCACAGGAGAAAAAACGGGGTCCTTTCTTTTTTGTCACTTTGATTTTGCTTGGAGTTTTGCTTGGTGCCCTTTCCATTGTTTTTTTCCATGGTTCTTCTTCTTTAGTCCTTCCTCCACTCGTCTCATCTGTTCGTTTGGCTGACTTCGACAAAGTAATACTCTCCTTGTCGCGTCAACCAGATAGTGCGAAAGTAACGCTGAGCTTTTCGTCAATCGATGGCCAAACTCGTTTGCATAGGAAACTGACCAAAGAGATTGTGCAGACCAAAAAGCCTTCTCTAACCATTCCTGTCCAACTAAACGTGTGGTTTTTTGAACCAGCTAAATTAACTCTCCAGGTGGAAGACAATGGGCTCTCCTACAGGCAAACTTTCCTCTTGTCACCAAAGGATTTGTTGGCAGATCTATGGGACCCAATCGATAGACTTGAAGGCGAAACTCTCGAAAGCCTCATCAAAGATGTAGTCAAGATGAAGGCTCGGTTGCAGACAATGCGGGAGAAAAAGATTCCTGAAGAGGAAAGGCTTCCACAGATAGCATTGTCTTTGCGACAGCGTTTATTGAGTGAAGGTTTCACAAAAGAGTATTGTAGGAAGCTCGAGAAGACACTGCCAAAGTTGTTGAAAGGCTCCTCTTACGCTGGAAGTGAATTGGACAGACGACTATTGCCATTGCGTCACATAGAACGTGCCCTGACGGACTACATCTGTCCAGAGTTGCCTTGGAAATTTTGCATTACCAAAAGACTAGGATTTACATATGGTGAGGGCCTCCTACCTAAGCAAGGCAACGGCTGGCGACCGCTTTGGTCAACACAGTTCAAGAACAGAGCAACAAATCCCAAATCACCGGAACCAAACCATCCCAAGTGGTATACCTATCTTTGGCTCGATGAGTGGTCAAAAGTTCACAAATACCAGAGTTATGCTCTTGCTTCGGAAGGTGCTTTTCAATCAGCAGTTACGGCAATAATACAAATGGACTTATTGGAACCGGATGAAGTCCGGCCCAACGCAGACAGCTTGAAGGTAGAAGAGGTCATTCGTGCTCGTTTCAAAATTCCGTCTAGAGCTGCTTGGCCGCCCAAAGAAGCACTCATTGGTTTTTCAATCAAACTCTTTGGACCAGAAGCTGTCATCTCACTGCGTATCAATGATAGTCCCACGATTATTCTGACCAATGCTGGTAACCACGAGAACGATACTAGGTATCCAGCTGACAAAAACACTTGGTTAACTTTGCCCATATCTTCAAACTGGTTGCAGAGGGATCTGAACAGCATCTATTTCGAACCTATACGTGCGCCTGGACCAGACAAGCTTATTCCCATATGCTTGAAGGAGTGCAAACTCTGGATTAGGTGACAGTGAGGAGGGGCCTTGGACGGTATTGATATCCATGACGTAGAGGCCCACTACGAAGTCATAGAGCCTGTTGGCAAAGGTGGAATGGGGACTGTTTATCGGGCTCGCCACAAAGAATTGGGACGTTTTGTCGCCATCAAAGTTCTTAGTAAAGAGTTGTCGCGCACTCGTGTTCAACGTGAACGTTTTTTCCGCGAAGCAAAAACATCTTCCAAGCTAGATCATCCCAAAATAGTTGATGTCTTTGAAATAGCCTATTACAAAGGTTTGCCATGTTTCGTCATGGAGTATCTGGAAGGTGAAACTTTTTATTCTCAGTTAAACAGAGGTTTGTCTTTAGCAGCAGGCATAGAGCGTTTGTCACAAGTCGTGGAAGCTCTGAAATATGCACATGCCATCAATGTTACTCATCGTGATCTCAAACCAGCGAATATCATGGTCTTGCCTGACAAAACAGTTAAAGTTGCCGACTGGGGCTTGGCCAAGTCCACATCCGATGAAACGGGACTGACGAAAACTGGATTGTTGGTAGGTACACCAACTTATATGGCACCAGAGCAAGTCGTTGGTGAGAAGACAGGCCCTTATACGGACTTATATGCCCTCGGTGTGATGCTTTATGAGTTGTGTGCGAAAAAACCACCATTTGCAGGTAGCATTGCTGAGGTTCTGACTGCCAAGTTGAATAAGAGAGCTCCTTCATTGGAAGAGTTGCCGCGGGCTCTGCCACCTGGTTTGCCAGCTCTAGTAGATGAAATGCTGGAAAGAGATCCGCTACAGAGACCCAACATTGAAGTCGTAAGCGCGCGAATGGCTGTCATTTTGAAAGGTCTGACGACAAAATCCGCTTTGTCAAATGAAGAGACAATGCGAGACATCTCTGCGGCAGTATCTTCTGTTAAGGAGTCACAAGGCCGAGGTGCTACGAGACCTTCGCAATCTCCTTCGCGGAAAGTCAGTGCTGTTGCTCCGCAAAGATCAGTCGTGCCATTCATTGTGCTTGCCATCTTGTGTACCCTTTTGGGTTTTGGTCTTCGTTCCTTTTTTAAAGAAGGAGCGAAGAAACAGAAGAAGGAGTTTCTTTTACCTCTGATAAGGACTGCCCGTTTGGACGGATTGTCTAGGGTCGTCCTTTCGTGCTCACGACAGGCAATGCCTGGTCAAATGAAATATGGTCTCAAGGCACAAGGT
>CAZXTJ010000217.1:0-11890 GCA_964643655.1 uncultured bacterium | reverse complement strand
GGCAATTGTGAAATTGACGGTTTTTTAACGCAGGCCCATCGCCTTCGGATCGCGTTCGAAGCCTTCCTTACACTGTCGAAACCAAATACACCCCCCCATCGTTATGCCACAGGCTTGCCAACATGCCCAATCACCTACCTTAAACATATCATCTATGGCCGCTTTTGAACAGTCCGTGCTATTATTTAGCCAACTGCCAGACATATGGGCTGGCGATTTCCTCTGACTCTCTGGCGGATTTATGGGCCGTCGAAATTACATTTTTTACGAGAGAGGATCCTGCCATGCGTAACATCACTACTCCCACTGAACTCGAAACACTCGTCGTTTTCTCTGATTTGACCAATTTTTATCGTCACGCCAAGACGATGTCTGATGGTGAACTCTTTGAGTGGATCTCGGCTTATTTCGAGATGGCTGGCGAAATTATCGAAGATGGGGGCGGCACTGTCGTGAAGACGATAGGTGATGCCATTTTGTTTTTGTTCCCTGAGGACAAGGTTGATGAGGGAGTGAAGAGCCTCATTTTACTGCAGGAGAAAACCAAGGAGTGGATGGAGGGGCGCCGTTGTCCCTGTCAGGCCATCATCAAGGCTCATTTTGGTCCTGTTGTCGTGGGGCCTGTTGGCACGAAGTCGAATAAACGTTTTGACGTTTATGGCAAGACGGTGAACAATGCAGCTCGATTGCAGTCCCATGGGCTGGCTTTGACGCCCCAGGTTTTCCGCAAGTTGTCGGCTGACACACGGAAGCTCTTCAAAAAACACACGCCACCTTATCGCTACATTCCCTTGGCTGAACACCATCGCGACTAGAGCTGGCTCTCAGAGCCTGTGAGGCTCATTACGAAAGGATTGGAAGCGGCGCTTGGCGCCGCTTCTGGCGTTGACTTCACTTCTTGTACGTGATAGCCTCTACCCCTTCACCGCCACTGACATTCTGGGGGTTCATTTTGAGCTCCTCTCTGCTGCCGAAAGGACCTAGCTCATGCAAGGTATGACAAAAAATCCTCTAGCCCTAGGAGCTGGCGCTTTAATCATGCTCTTTGGAATCGCCATGGCCGCCTTTTTTGGTTATCAGTTCTTCCTGGAAGAACGCCACTATAGAGCCAGTGCCAAGTCAGTAATGGGCGTGGTGACGAGAAAACACGAAGAGAAGATTTACGCCGATGGTCTAGATAGTTCGGGCAAATCGGCAACGACTACGGCTGCCAAAGGTGCTGTCGACAAAACTGCAAAAACGACGACTGCTGATGCCTCCACAGCGTCAACAGCTGCGACGACCAAAACAACTGATCGTGTCGTAATGACGAAGTACCATCTCCACTATTCCTTTATGCCAGCAGGGGCAACAAAACCGGTCACTGGTGTCTATAAAGCAACGGAACGTCTCTTCAAAGCCATGAAGGAAAAAGAATCCGTAGAGATTTTGTATGTGCCTGGCAAAGCCAAAGATGACCATCGTGCCCTCTTCCCAATCAAGTTTGGTTCGAGTTTTTACGCCGGTGTTTCCGTTCTTCTTGGTGGCTGTCTCTTCATCGCTTATTTGGGTTGGTGTTTCATCTTCCCTGAAGACGAGCCTGTCTCTCCGTCAGCCTCAGACCGCAAAAAGTCGAAAAAGAAGAAGGGCAAGAAGTAAATGACGGTAGCCCCGTCTGACGGCAAACGTTTGCTGGGGAGAACTTCACTGAAGGTATGCCCTATTGCTCTGGGCACCATTCCCCTTGCCCGTTTGCCCAAAGATGAGGCTGTGAAGCTCATTCGATACGCCCTAAAAGAAGGTGTTGATTTCATCGACACTGCCCGAGCTTATGGACCCGCCGAAGAGTATGTGGGTGCAGCTTTGGAAAACCTCGAAAGCGATGTCGTTGTGGCCACCAAAAGTATGGCTCGCAAGGCTGAAGAGTTACGCCAGGAATTAATTACCTCTTTGCAGAATCTCAAAAGAGACAAGGTGGAAGTATTCTTTTTGCATCAAGTGGACACCTTCCCTGATATAGAGCAAATCACTGCAGAAGATGGTGCTCTGTCTGAGCTGTTGAAGGCACGCGATGAGGGATTGGTAGACTACATTGGGCTTTCAGGCCATTTCACTCCTGTGCTGGCCAAAGCGGTGGAAGACTTGCCGTTGGACATTCTGCTCGGCCGTTTTAATCTGACTATGACAGAGGACGAACACAATCTCATCCAAAAGGCACGAGAGAAAGACATCTCTATTGCTTCGATGAAAGTTATTGAAGGTGGATTTGTCACCCGCCACACAGATCTTGCCTTGCGTTTTGCTCTTCACGGTCCTGATGTTGATTTGGTCATGATTGGCTGCGAGAGCAAAAAACAGATAGATGAAAATCTTGAAGCATTGTGCAATTCTAAAGCTCTGACGGCTGCCGAGTTGGCACAAATCAACCAATCAGCCCAGGAACTGCGTGAGGAAGCTTTTTGCTCTTATTGCGGTTATTGCACTGATGGTTGTCCTCTTGACCTTCCCATCTCTCATGTCTTTAATCTTCAAGGCAAACTCAATGTCTTTGGCAGCCAATATGGTTTTGCTGGCAGCCCAGGAGCAGCAATGTACCTAAGGGATTTCGTGGGAGCCATTGATGCCTGCAATGACTGTGGTATCTGTGAAGAGCGTTGCCCTAACAGCCTACCTATTCGTAAGTTGTTGAAAGAAAGAAAAGCCCAATTCCAAAAGTGTCTGCAAGAAGATGGGAAACCTCTTGGCGACAGCTGACGAGCAAAAGAAGAATGAAAAGGAGCAGAGCGACCACAAAAGGAGTCTGCTCAGTTCAACTGCTCTCATAGCCTGTATCACTGGTATTAGTCGTATTTTTGGCCTCTTCCGCGAACAGGCTCGGGCTCTTCTTTTGGGCACATCATTGGCCGGAGATGCTTTTGCTTCTGCTTTCATCATTCCCAACCTTCTGCGCCGCCTCGTAGGTGAGGGAGCAATGACGGCTGCTTTTGTGCCCGTCTTCACAGACTATATAAAGGGAGACAAAAAGGAGGAGATTTGGGAGTTCGCCGAAAGTTTCTTCCTATTGATGACTGCCATACTCACTGGAGTGGCTATCACCGGTGTGCTCTTAGCACCTCTTTACATGGAGCATGTTTTTGCCCGCGGTTATGTAGGTGTTGAAGGTAAACTGGAACTCACCATATTTCTGACGAAGATGATGTTCCCCTACATCTTTTTCATTGGCTTGGCCGCTTTAGCCCAAGCCATGTTGAATTCCCATGGCAAGTTTGCCATTCCAGCTGCTACACCCATTTTTCTGAACATCTCCATCATTGGTTGTGCCTTTGGTTTACGTGACCATTTCGAAACTCCTGCCATGGCTTTTGCCCTTGGTGTTTTAGTGGGTGGGTCCATACAGCTTTTGATGCAACTGCCCTCTTTGATTAAGTTGGGTTTGCGTTTTCGCTGGCCGCCTTCTTTGAGTCATCGAGCCAACTGGAAAGTGCTACGGCTAATGATACCGGGCATATTTGGTGCAGGTATTTATCAAATCAACGTGGCCGTATCACAGGCAGTGGCCTCAGCCCAACAATCGGGTGCAGTCTCTTCTTTGCAGTATTCCAGTCGTATCTTAGAGCTCATATTGGGAATTTTTGTCGTCTCCTTGGCGACGGTAGTTTTGCCTCAGCTCTCTCGCCACGCTTCTGAAGGAAATCTAGACACTATGGCCGATACTGGCCTTTTTGCCATTAGGATGATGGCTTTTGTCACCATTCCAGCAACGATTGGCACCATAATGTTGCGAGGTCCCATCGTCGATCTGCTCTTCCGTTTTCGGGGTGGTACATTCAACCTGCAATCGAGTGAACTAACGCAATCAGCTTTGATTGCCCATATGGTGGGACTCTTTTTCATTGGCGGCGTGAGAGTATCAGTCAATTTGTTCTTCGCCCTCAAGGACACAAAAACTCCTGTCATCGCTGCAGCCATATCAATGATTGCCAACGTAATCCTCTGTTTCGTTCTGCCCATTTGGTTGGCTCATGCCGGTGTTGCGCTGGCAAATTCAGTGGCTGCGGCCTTACAGCTGGTGTTGCTATTCATCTTCATTCGCCCCAAAATCCCCCACTTGCGTTTGTCTACTTTGATTAAACCCATGGCTCGTATCTCTCTTTGCACAGCAGTCATGGCCGGAGTCTGCCAAGTAACACGACTCCGTTTTGTCCCCTCCTTTGAGGCAGGCAAGATAGCCATGATAACTGGAGTGGCCATCGTCATCGCCTCTTCCGTCGCTGTCTATGCAATCGTGAGTTGGCTTACGGCCTCACCAGAATTGACTGAAGTCCTGTCCATACTCAGACGCAAAAAGAAGAGCGTGGAAAAAGAGGAGAGCAAATAGTGGAGATGTTCAATCCTTGGTACATTCTTGTGGCTGCCATATCTAGCTGTATTGGTATGGGCTCATTCTTCTACGGTAAAAAACAGCAAGATTTCTCGTATATGTTTTGGGGTATCTGCCTGTGCTGTGGAAGCTACTTTGTATCTGACCCACTCTATTTGGCCGGTCTCACTGCTTTGCTCTGCTGTGGTGTATTCTGGCAGCCTATCTCATACCGCCTTTTTGGGCCTCCCAAGAAGATTGAATCCATTGAATGACATCCGTTCAACTTTTGAACGTTTCTCTGCCATGCCGTGGAACAACCCAAAATTTGCTTCTCGAGCAAAATCCCATTTGAAGCCTTCTTGTCTTGGCACGAGAATTGGTATCGTGTAATTGGTCGTTTCTGCGGTGAAAGAGGAATAACAATGAATAGATGGTTGAGTTTCTTTCTTCTGTTGGTTCTGGTCATCACACCAACGGTTCCCTTGGCAGCTGATGACGATGATGATGAGATAGATCCAGAAATGCGTATTGACATCGAAGAGATTGATGCCAGTCGTTATCCTTTGGTCGATGTATATTTCCGAGTTCACGACACAGTGCCCTCAGCGCCCTTTTATGACATTACTTCGAGACCTGTGAACATAACTGGCAAAAACGATGATTATTCCGTTGATCTCGATACGACAGCCATAGGAGATCCCAAAATCGTTCCCCTTGCCCTGACACTAAATGTTGACCGCTCAGGTTCAGTGAGCCAAGTTCTTCCCTACATCCGCGAGGCAACACAGAAAATCATTCGCCCTCTTCCGCAAAATGGTCCCCATGAAAATGGCGACAAAGTCAGTCTTCTCTTCTTCTCAGGTGTAAACGTACCTTCCTGGGGTACTGAATCTCCTGTTGCAAATGCTGGTTTCAAGTACCTAGCGCCGACAAAAGATGAGGATTTGGCTTTCGAATTTTCGGAAAAGTATTTGGCAACAAGTAGTGGCAACACCCCCCTGTACAACAGCTGGAATTTGGCGCTAACAGTCATTGGAGAGGAAAGTCGTGCCGACTATCCTGCCAAAGGGATGATATTACTCTCTGATGGAAAACCCTGGCCTGAATCTGAGGCCAGTGTCACTGAAAAAAATATCAACTTCGGGACTTACCTAGGGATTTCAAACAATACTCCCGTGTTTTCTGTTGGTTTTCCTTTACTCACAACTTCCACTGGAGGACTGGGTGACGTCAATCCAGACGAAATCGGAGAACTTGCAGAGAATACAGGTGGTTCTTATTTCCACCCCAAAACTCCATGGCCCAAGATGCCGCCTCTGCCTGACCCACCAGATCCAGACACTGAAGAGAACAGAGCAGATCCGGAAATGATGGATGATGACATCATCATGGACTATCACAAAGAGGTGCTCGAGGTTACACAAAAAGTACTCGAAAGTGATGATCTAGAGGGCAACTTCGACGATTACTATGAACACATAAACAATATTTTGTTGGACGATGTCTCCTCAGAAAGCGCTTTCCTCGGAATGACCTTCAACACTTCATCTTTTGATGATGAGATTATTACAACGACGAGCTATGACATTCTTGCTGAGGCCCATAGTTACGTATCTACAAAGATTATCTCATCTGTCCCAGAAGAGCTTCTGGAAAGATTTTACATGGAGCAGATGTCCACCATGTTCACAAAGATTCGTTCGTCTATGAAACGCATTTATCGTGTTAGTTTCAAGTTGGATGATGACGTACCATATGACGGCTCAACTCACACGACGGCCTTGACCGTCTCTTACCAAACACAGTGTCCAGACCTGACAACGGTCACTCTGTCAGGAGATGGTGGGGGAGAATATGTTGCTCCTCGTGTTGTCCCAGAGGACAATCCGATGGATGGCAATGGTGCCTCCATTGAAACACTTTTGGATCCTGACTCCCCCATGTTTGATGTCATATTCACAGACAAAGATCATATGCACGTCAAAGGCGTAAGGATCACTGAATTTGGCGACATCGATTTTCAATATGACATCGAGATTTACACACGCACAAAAGAAAATGAGAATGTTCTCCTAGCGAGCAAACTTGCAGAAGATGAAGAGTTCGACTTCAATCCAGACATTGCGGCCTCTGAAGAAAAGATGAAGATCCTCTCCAATTACATTGATGCTCTGGAACTAAATTGTGACGTCGATACTGGGGAAAACAAAGCCATCGTAACGGTCACGTCGAAAATACCTGGCTGTCTTCCTGGTGAAGGCACTCCAGAAGAGATGAAAGCACCGAGGAGAAATCCACAAGCTGGTGAACACACAGAAAAGGACTGGTCCGATGAAGACGAAGGTGAAGACTTCAGAAGTTTCATCTTTTATCGTATTCGCCCTTATGCAGTGCGCCCATACACCTTTAAACGCTGGTTGCCCGAGTTTCTGTCGACCATTGAAGGAGAAGAAGCTGCAGACGATTTCCGATTCGTCAAAGATGGTCCCCATCAATCAGTTATGCGGCAAAAGTTTCCACCCGTAACAGTTTTCTGCTCTGACAACACGCCCCCTTCCTTGGCCCTCTACTGCTCTATCCGTCGCGGAGAAAGAAGCTGTCTCCAGATTTTGGAAAACACTCTCGATGAATACTCTACGGAAAAGAGCCGTAAGCTTGATTTCTATGGCAATCTCTGGGATGACACATTTGCCAGCCCAGGACCTGGAGGTAGTCCATTCAGTACAGCCTTGGAACCTAACGAAGCCATATCAGTTCCAACGGCAACGAATGATGAGGTGAAAGGTCTCTTCGTTCGCCAAGGAGCACGGTTCGAGTTTGTCATCCAAGCAAAGGACAATTATGATCGTAATCTCTCCAGTCAGTACATAACAGACATGATTGATAATCCCGATACGGAGCCATCACCTGAGTTGGCGTTCCACAATCAGTTCCGCACTGATTATCCTGAACCTATGCCAGAGGAAGAGGGAAGCCACATTCCTTATCTGCCTCACATCGCTCATGAAGATCTCGTCAGTGGTGAAAAGAGTGGTTATTCGATCATGGTTCGAGAGGGCGGCCAAGAACTCGAACTTCGAGACTTTTATATCTTCCGTCACGACAACTACCCCAATGGTGACCACCCTGTGGAGCTCATCATCAAAGCGCGCGATGCAGCAGGCAATCTGACTCATGTCACCATGCCAGTATTTGTCGTACCACAAGATTACAAAGTAAAAGCGCTCGAGTTACAAGGCAGACGAGTGAAGTAGTTATTTGACTGTTTGCAAAACCTTGAGTTTGTGAGCCAATGAGACTGAAGAGCAGCCAGCCTTGGTCAGTTCTTGCAAAAACTGCAATATTACGGCTTGCTCTACCTTGGCTTCCCAAAGCTTTAGCTGAGTATGAGCCAATGTGGCTGCAGCTGGATTTTTCGCATTGAGGATTAACAAGGCAAAGGAGCTTTTGTGATCTGGCTCTTTCTCATTGAGCTTGTTGAGGGCTGCCTGAAGTAGCCAACCATGGGAGGTAGCATTTTTGTCTAAGCCACTTTTTGCTAGACCTTTTTCCTGCAAAGTGACTAGCAAATCAAAGGAAACCAAGAGGGCCGGAGCGATTGTTCCACGCTGCCGGCAATGAGTTATGAGCTCTTTCGCTGTCTCGAGTTTGCCTGCTTCGACCAACCAACACATTCTCGCTGTCAGCTCGTCTTCATAAGCAGAATAAGTAGGTGGACCTGCCACGGGATACACGTGCAACCACTCGTTTTGCACTGCCACCACTGCAGCCAAGATAAAAGAGAGAGCGATTGCCAGAGAGACAAAGAGACGGGCTACGTTATCTGCTTCTCGCACAGTGGGTGTTGGCGCTACAGGCTCTTCATCGATGAGAGTCACTTTGGGCAACTTGTTGGCTTGAACGAACTCTAGCTCGACTTGCTGAGCCAACTTTCTGACTTTGTCATCACCCTTGGCAAATGCGGATTTCAAAATATCGAGGTGAGCCTCGCCATTGTTGAGCCCTTTGACCATTAGGATTGCAGCTTCTAAAGAAGCCTCATCATCAGAGTTGGCGAGTTCTTTGAGGAAAGAGCGACCTTCTAAGAGTTTTTCATTGGCCAAATGAGTTGCGGCGGCAGCTCGCACAGCAGCTGAAGGGTCTACCAAAAATTGGTGGAGTTGACCAAACTCTTTGTTTTTCACGATTTTTTCAATTTCAGCCAAGCGCAATTTACTATCACTCATCGTATTCCTCCGAAGATTGCACTTTGCGCTTTCTATGACTCCAGCGACGGGTCACCTGTTTGGCCACAAAAGGTTTCACGTCGACAACCTTGCCTTTGAGCAGATGAACTGTATAACCGCTGTCACCATAGGGAGAGAGGTAAGTCCACTTCTCGCGATAAGGTATCTTTTTGCCTTTCACCCTAGTTTTTCGCCGCGAAGCCGAACGTCTCGTAGGCTCACCCAAGGTGGTCAGTAATTTGTTTGCAGGCGTATTGTTTGGCACACTTTTTTGTATTTTTTTTGCCAAGACAGCAACGTCATGACCAGTACCAGATGTGGGGCGGGCAGGTGGAGTGTCATCGTAATCGCCGTCGTCAGTCTCTTCAGCAACCTGCACTTCACCTTTTGCTGACTGTATATCCACATAACGCTTTAGCAGCTCTAGACGATGTTTCAGTAACAAACTTTTTGGATTACGCCTGGTGCCTGCTTTATAGACAGAAAGCGCTTGGTGATATTGCCAATTCGTGGCCAATGCCTCAGCCAATGTAAGATAAATCTCTTCCTTGGCGGGTAATGACTTCTTGTTCTTTTTGTACCACTCGTAAAGACCGACTGCGTCTTTACTGTATGTCATCACGATGGCCAAATAGACTGCACTTTTGTCTCCACCACGGTTCAACAACTTCTCATAGGCAGTTCGTGCAGTTGCAAGACCAGAAGTACGTTCGTTGAGCTGAACTTGGAACAAATCGTTCTGCAAAGAAGGCCCATCGTGGCGAAGGATAAAACTGCCGATTTTCCTGGCCACACCCTCTTGACCTTGCCATAGGAGCTTGTCAGCCAATAGACGCAGAGTGGCAAAAACTCGTTTTTTCTGATTTGGCGAGAAAGTGGTCAGTTGAGCCCTGGCAGCTTCAGGGTCCATTTCGAGAAGGAGGAGTGAAGCAGGCTCGATTTCACCTTTGGCCATATAAAAACTTGGCAGAGGAAACTCGACCTTTCGTTTGGGCCATGGCCAATAGAGGCTTCGCCCAACGATGGCAGCTATCAAGACTAAAACTGCAATAATGGCCAAGTATCGCATTTCACTCCCTAAAATAAGATTTTAGGCCTCTTGGTATGGCACTTGCAAATAACAAACATCGCAGTTCTTACTTGGTCAGTAACTCCTTGAACCTGTAGAGTGTGATGGAGGGAGGATAAAAGTGAGTGAGCAAGCAGCTACTTCAGCCATCACCCTGGAGAGATACGAAATTTTGGAGCCCATTGGTGAAGGCAAGGTTGGGACTCTCTATCGTGCCTTTGACAAAGAACGCAAAGAAGAGATTGCCCTCAAGGTCGTTTACTCAAAACTAGTGAAGGAAAGAGCAGACTGGGAGCGTTTCAAAAGGGAAATCTCGAGTTTGGCCAAACTTCACCATCCATCCATCGTGCGCCTCTTTGGGGCAGATAGAGAAGGTAAACATGCCTTTTTTACAATGGAGTTAGTTGAAGGCACTCCACTCACCGATTTTGTCGATAAAAAGAAGCTGCCTCCCCGTAAAGTAGTCGAGATAACTGCTCAGCTTGCAGAGGCTCTTGCCACGGCACATGAATTGGACATCATCCATCGTGGCGTTGAGTTGAAAAACATCGTCTTGACCAAAGAAGGTGTTCCCAAACTACTGGACTTTAGTTTGGCAAAGTCAATTGGCGAAGCGCCGTCAGCCCAAGTAACCAAAGCTGGTGAGATGGTTGGTTCTTTGGCTTACACACCGCCTGAAGTATTGAATGATGGTCAACACAGTCCTGCAGGCGACGTTTATCAGCTTGCTGTCTCCATGTATCAGCTTCTAGCCCAGAGCAAGGTACCCCTCACCGGTCCAATAAAAAAAGGCGCAGATGGACTCGAGATAGCGGTCTCCCCTCCCTCCCACAAGAACCCTGATGTTGATCAAACTTTGGACGAATTAGTCTTTGCTGCCATGGCACCTAAAACAGAAGAGCGCATCCAAAGCGCGCGAGAATTCTCTGAACGCTGCCAGAAGTGGCTCAGTGGTGAAACTGAAGACAGACCCCTGGGTTCGCAGCAACGTTATGAAGACTTGCGACTCATTGGCAAAGGTGACTTTTCCAAGGTCTATCGTGCTTTTGACAGGAAGCTGGAAAAGGAAGTTGCAGTCAAGATAATCGACACAACTTTGGTAGAAGACAAAGCTGCTTTTGAACGACTGAAGCGAGAAATCAAAGCCCTGACAAAGATGAAACATCCTTCCACCATTGAACTCTATGATTTGGTCATCCATAAAAATTTGGCTTACCTGACCATGGAATTCATTGAAGGTGAAGCATTGAGTGACTACATCTCAAAGAAAGAAATGCCTGTCCGCGAAGCTGTTACACTCTTTGCTGAGTTGGCAGAAGGATTGGCTGCAGCCCACGAAATTGGCTTGGTTCATCGTGATGTGAGGCCTGACAATATTCAACTCGTTGATGGCAGACTGAAACTACTCGACTTCTCCCTTTCCAAAAGAGTGGACGAAAGCCGTGGGGCAGTCGTCACGAAAAAAGGCGAAGTCGTAGGTTCCTTGGCTTATATCCCACCGGAAGTTTTATTGGAGCAAAAACACACTGCCCTAGGAGACATCTTCCAACTTTCCGCCTCTCTTTACCAAGTTTTGACTGGAGTTAAACTACCTGCGACAGGTCCAACAATGAGAACCAAAGATGGTTTCAAATTGACTGTCGATTATCCCAGTAGCTGCAACAGTGCCGTTGATGATGAGTTGGAACAGATTGTCATCGATGGAATGGCTCCTCTGCCAGAAGACAGAATTCCAACGGCGGCCTATTTTGCCGCTCGCTGTCAGCAATGGCTCGAGAACACTAAAGATCAACCTGCTTCTGCCAAGAGTAGAACCAGAAAAAAGAGTACGAAAAAGTCCAAATCCGTCAAAGCACGCGATGGAGGTAAACATTTAGCCTCTGTTACAGCCACAGATCCTGGTATGATGCAGTGGGCACCTTACTTACTCATCATAGTCATCGGTTTGGTCATTGCTATCTACATTGCTCTGACCATGTGAAATTGGTTGTAATGGGCGACAAACTTCCACAATTCAGCGAAGAGTTCCTCGCCACCTTCGAAATCATTGAGAAGTTGGGAAAAGGAGCCTTTGGTGTCGTGCTGAAAGGACGACACAAATCATTGGATCGTCTCGTTGCCATCAAATACATGCTCGAAAGAAGAACCGATAGCCTCGAGATGAAGAAACGCTTCATTCGTGAGGCCAAACTATTGGCTGCTCTTTCTCATCCCAATATCGTAAAGATCTATGGTTCGGGCACAGATAATGGC
>CAZXTJ010000216.1:0-11906 GCA_964643655.1 uncultured bacterium | reverse complement strand
CCCAGGCTATTGCAACTAAAAACAGCGGTGGAAAAGTTATCTGCCAAGTAATGCGGTTGGCCAAACGCAACGGTATCAACCATCACTTCGTGAAAATTCCAGGCATTCTGGTAGACCACGTTGTACTCGTTGACCCCGTTCAGGAACCCGAATTACACATGCAGACCTTTGGAACGCAGTTTTCACCCTATTTCTCTGGTCAGGTTCAATATCCAGAGGATTCACTCTTTGAAGCCATGAATCTCAACGTGAGGAAACTCGTTGGTCGTCGAGCTGCTTTTGAATTGCTCCCCTTTGAAAGCTGCGTCGTCAATTTGGGCATAGGTATGCCTGAAGCTGTGGCCAACGTTGCCAAAGAAGAAGGCATTCGAGACCGAATGACTTTGACGGTAGAAGCTGGCCCCATTGGCGGACTACCAGCTTCTGGACTTAGTTTCGGCGCCTCTTACAGCCCCGAGTGTGTCATCGATCAGCCTTATATGTTCGACTTTTATGATGGTGGCGGTTTGGACATCGCTTTCCTCGGTGCAGCTCAAGTCGATGGTGGTGGCAATGTGAATGTCTCACGTTTCGGTCCCAAACTGGCAGGTTGTGGAGGTTTCATCGACATTACACAAAACGCCAAGAGAGTTGTCTATTGCGGCTCTTTCACTGCTGGGGGTTTGAAGGTCGAGGCAAAAGATGGCCAGTTGAACATCGTCAACGAAGGCAAAATCAACAAATTCATCAAAGATGTCGAGCAGGTAACTTTCTCAGGTAAATACGCCCAAGAGAAAAAGCAGCCTGTTCTTTATGTGACAGAACGTTGTGTCTTCGAACTCACGAAAGAAGGACTGGAACTCAAAGAGGTAGCACCTGGTATCGACATCCAGAAAGACATTGTCGACCACATGGGTTTCAAACCTATCATCAAAGAACCCCTTCCCAAAATGGACAGCCGAATTTTCCAAGACGGCCCCATGGGTCTCGAGTAGGAGGACAGTCGTGGCAACTCCTATTCCATTGGATGCATCTGCAGTAGCAAAATTCGACGAGCAGAAGAAATATTTCTCCCTAGCTGATTTCAGAATTGGCGGCAAATATGACTTCTCCAATGAAGAGAGTTTCGCTCTTGGTGGTCAAGGTGGAAAGACCTTCGAGGAGCTGGGACTTCCTTCCGTGCAAATCGGTTACATCACCATGGGAGAACCCAAAAGAGACGCAAATGGCAAGATAAACAACGCTGTCTTGATTTGCCCATATTATTCAGGTGATTCGACAAATATGCTCGACTTCTGGAGCCCAGATGGTGGACGAACAGACTTCAGCGAAGGTGTATATCTGGGACCAGGAAAAGTCATCGATACGGACAAGTATTTTGTTGTTCTAGCTGATGCCTTTGGCCTTTGGGGTTCCTCAAAACCAAGCTCCTCCCACCCAGGAAAAGAAGACACTGTAGCACTAGGTCTGGATTTCCCCGAGTATCGTCTCGAAGATTGCGTGCAGCTAATGTACCGCCTCTTGCGCGATGAGCTCGAGATAGAAGAGCTAGAGCTAGTAACAGGCGTTTCTCTCGGTGCAGCCTTGACCTACATCTTTGGTGTAATGCATCCAAACTTTGTGAAACGCATCATGCCCATTGGTGGAACTCATTTCCAGAACAGAGGAATGGCACGTTGGCTCTTTGACCTCATGACAGCTGCTATCAAGAGTGATCAGATCTATCGAGACACAAATGGTGCTTATTACGATAGACCACGATTAGAAAGACCTATCTTGGGTAACCTCTTTGGCTGGTCCCTCGTTCGACAGTCGGCTTTTGTTGACGAATACCGGGTGGAGCAAAGCTTAGACCAATATCAGGCAGAAGCATTCGACTGGGAAAAATCGGCAGCAGTCATAAAAAGCGAAGGCGAAGATGGCTGGGGAAAATCTCTCTACTCAGTGGCACTGATGGACTCAAATGACCTCATCTACCGCAACATTGCTCAGTCGCGCCACGATGTGGAAGACGAACTGCATCGAGTGACCGCCAAGACTCTGATCATCCATGTTGAAACTGATCAATGGTTACCTTTGCACATTGCCAAACGTGCCAAAGAGCGGATCAAAGGAGCTCAACTGCTCACCTTTGCCCACGATATGGGTCACTACGCCGTCTTTTCCGCGCCAGGAAGATACGAAAAAGAGATTAAAGAGTTCCTGAGCTAAGGTTTTGCACAAATATTGACCGGGCGCATTCTTTACTTGACCATTTCTGCTCTAACTAGCATATTAGTTGCCATGAATAAAGAGACTATACATAAAGAGCAAGATTCCTCAGAGAGCGTCCATTCCCTTGCAGTTATGGCTAAACTGCAAAAGCTTCCTCTGAAAGAGAAGATTGCTCAATTCAGCGAAATCCTCGCCACGACTTCCAGAGTCCCTCTTTTCAGGCGAGAAATCATTGGAACAAGTGGAAACTGCGTTCACATTCGTGATCCATTCACAGGTGACGAACGCGAGATGCTCATGTTTGGCTCAAACAATTACCTAGGTTTGGCCAATCATCCACACATACTTCAAGCTGTCAAAGACCAGTGTGACAAGTTTGGTACTGGCGTTGGCGGTTCACCATTACTCAATGGAACGACCTCAATGCATCTAGCCCTCGAAAAGAGGCTGGCCAAACTGAAAAACAAGAAAGCCTGTGCCCTTTTTGCCTCAGGTTACAGTGCTGCATTGGGAATAATTGGTGCTCTCGCCAAAAGGACTGATTTGGTCCTGATGGATGAACTCAGCCACGCCTCAATGATTGACGCAGTGACTTTTCACCGAATTCCTTTCAGGACCTTCCGCCACAATTCCACAGAGCATGTGGAAGAACTTCTCGTTAAGTTCAAAGACAAATACGATGACATCTTCGTCATCACTGAAGGCGTCTTTTCAATGGATGGCGATATTCCTGACATTCCTGGTCTTTTAGAGCTGAAAAAACGTTTTGGTTTCTGTTTGTTGGTCGATGACGCCCACGGTTTAGGCGTCCTTGGCAAACATGGACATGGCGTTCAAGAGCACTTTGATACAGACGAAATCGATATCATTCTTGGCACTTTCAGCAAGACCCTTGCACTGACAGGCGGTTTTGTGGCTGCAGACAAAGGTTTGATAGATTTCATCCGCTTCTCGTCACGCTCTTACATCTTCTCTGCTTCTCTGCCAATATTGACCATCGTTGCAGCCTCAGCAGGTCTAGATGTAATCGAGAATGAACCGCATAGAGTCAAAGAACTACATGACAATATGCGTTTCCTCATCGACAAGCTTGGTGAAAAGGGGATCAAAGTCGAAAGCCCAACAGCGATTTTGCCTATCCCCATTCCGAAAGAAAAAGACTTGCAGCTCATCTCGAGACAAGTCCATGAGAAGAACATCTTCCTCAATCTCGTCGAGTTCCCTGCCGTCTCTGCCGACAGTCCACGCTTTAGAGTCAGCATCATGTCTGACCACAAAAAAGAAGAACTTCAGCGTTTGGCAGATGTCGTAAGCGAAGTTCTGCAATAATTCCCTTGGTTGACGACAGATTTTTCGTAGGGCACATTATTCTATGAGCCGATTATTTTAATGTAGGGAATTTCTTTCAGAGAGGAAGGCCTATCCATGGCGGCTCGTCAGATAGTTCTATTAGTTTTTGTTCTTTCGTTCCTTTTTGTTGGTTGCGGCGGCGGCAGCGGTGGTTCCACTGACCCGACACAAGATCCCGGCGGAGGAGCAGCTGTAGCCTCTCCTGACGGCATCGGAGGCGGCGGCAGCACAGTTTCCATAACTGCAACAGGCGCTGTTCGCATTGGTGGCACTAATGCCCCAACACTTACTGCTCCTACCAACCCAACCATTCCAGGAACTGGTTATATCCTACCATTGGGAGGTATGGACTTCTCCCAGCTGCCAACAGAAGCACCTCCTGGAATAGTTGTATCCGAACCCAGTGCCCTCAGAATAACGACAAACTTCATCATACCTGCTGGTGCAAGTTTGGACATTGATCTTCCAGGTTACACACTGAGAGTAGATGGGGACCTGGTGGTTGCAGGCACTCTCGCCTCCAACACAGCTTCAGGTGGCGGTGTCCCAATCAACGTACAAGTAGCGGGTAACATCTTCATCACTGGTACTGTGGACAATTCTCGAGCCTTGGCAGGCACTTCAGGCGAGACCATTACACTGCAAGGCACAAACATTTACATTTCAGGAGGAACCGTAACCTCGAGCGGCAATGATGGCTCAGGAGGTTCCGGTGGTTCTGGGGCAGCCATTACACTGACTGCAGGCAACGACATCCACCTTCTCGGGGCGACCGTTGAAGCTGCTGGTGGTTCAGCAGGCGGAGCTGGCAACGGTGGAACAGGTTCTTCCATCACAGCCACAGGCGTACGTTTGTTGGCCAACAACAGCACACAAGTCATCGCTGCCGGTGGCGACGGTGTCTCTGCTGGTGGAGTAGGTGGCATTGTATCTTTCATTTTGTCTCAGCTCATCTCACTGCCTGGTTCTGTTGATGTGGCCGGTGGTTCGGCTACAGGCAGCAGTTCCACTGGCGGAGCTTCTGGAACACTGAGCCTAAATGCCCCTGAACTGCAGGTGACAGCCACAATCTCCTTGGATGGGGGCAATGGATGGCAAAGTGGAGGTGCAGGCGGAGCTTTTCAAGCCTTCTACCAGAATGCTTCCCGTCTGACTCCCCTTCTATCCCTCGATGGTGGTACAGCCACAGGAAGCAGTGGAGCAACTCAAGGAGGATTGGGAGGGACCGTCACAGTTACGCAGGCTGCTGGTGCTGCTGACTTGGACATTTTTGCAAGCCCCTTCGAACTGAGCCTCAATGGAGGCGCTGGCCAAGCCACGGGAGGACTAGGCGGAAGTTTCACCGTAGTGAGTGCTTCAACTGTAGATCTTGCCGGACGCCTCTACATAACTGGAGGAACTGCCACGAACACTCCTGGCACAGGTGGTACAGTTTCAATCACAGGAGCAACAGGATTGACCTCTACTCTCAATGCTGATGTGAGCGGAGCTGGCTCAGCCATAGGAACGGGTTCCAATGGAGGTTCAATCACATTGCAAGCTACTGGTGCAGCGGCCACAATCTCCCACACGGGTTGGCTGACCAGTAATGGAGGCAATGGTCGCGGGACTGGCGGCTCTGGAGGAACAATCACAATCACCGCATTGAGCACTGTAACAGTTGGTGGCGGCGCATACGCTTCTGGAGGAGCTGGTGCGGCAACTTCTGGCGGCACAGGCGGTACCATTCGGATATTAGCCACGACAACTGGAGCTGTGACCAACAACGCAATCATAGAAGCCAATGGTGGAGAAGCCACGAGTGGTGGTGGAGCTTTTGGTGGAGCTGGCGGTATAGTAGAAATCTCTTCAGAGGATGGTGCTGTAAACCAGAACAGTGCTGTCACAGCCTCAGGAGGTTTCTCTTATCGAGCCAATGGAGGCCCAGGAGGTTCTGTTCGAGTTGTCTCCGATTCTGATACGGACAACACTGGTGGCAATCTGACTCACGCAGGCTCATCTATCTCAGAAGGTGGTGCTGGAGTCAACGGCGGTCAGGGCGGAAACGTCACTGTTGCCGCAGACCCCAACGATTCCGAGGCAGCTGGATTGGGATCTTGCACCAACAGTGGTTTGATCCGTTCTCGCGGTGGAGCTGGCGGAAACAACGGCGGACAAGGCGGAGCACCAGGACAAGTGCGCGTCTACGGAAGCGATCCTAGTGGGGGACTGACTAACACCGGCACAATAGAAGCCGTTTATGGTGACACTACAGCAGGACCAGCAGGATCACTACTCTACGACTAGGTTTTAGAGACTGCTGTTTCTTTGTGCCTACAAAGATAAAAAAAGTAAAACATCGTTATACCCGTTGCCAATAAAACAGGGGGATAATTTGGCGACACAGAAGGCACGACTTCAGGAATAATGTCGAGATAAAACAAGAACCCGATGAAAACACTCCACTTGGGTTTTAGAGCATAAAAGACAAAATAAACAACAGCCAGCATGGAATGATGCTGGCGCCATAAATTGGGTGTTTGCATTGTTGCAGCAATCCACAGCAATAAAAACTGAACTGTCAGGAGCAGCCTCTGCGATGATTTATCTGAGCACTCTTCTTTATGAAAAAAGACAAAAAGGATAGTCCCCCAGAGACAAACCGTACACAAGGCATTGGCTACTTTGAAACTGTCGAATAAACGAAGACAGACAGCCCTAATGGATTTGTTTTCTTTCATGAATAAAATGTGATTATCCTTGTTCTGCGTATATTTCATGCTTTCACAGATGAACGACTCAAAGACTTGCTGATTAAAAATCAACACCGGAAGCTGACAGAACAAGATAATGACAAGTCCCAACAGAAAAGGTTTCCACTGTTTTCTGATGAGAAAATGTACCAATAAAGCAGCTGGAAATATTTTTATTACAGCAGCCAGTGCAATGAATACTGCTGATAAAAGCTCTCTATTTCGCAAGATGGCCAAGAGAGCCAAGGTTACCAAAAGAAGAACGATGATAGTCGGCTGTCCCATGAAGATTGCTTCGTAAAAAGGTAAAAATGCCAAACTGAGCAACAAAGCTAGTCCTATGGTCCTGCTATCTACATTCAACCCTAGTAGTAAAAACAAATCAAAGAGGGCAAGAAACCACAAAGCAAGGCATATAGATGAAATGAGTGCTAGTAGACGGCTTGTGGTCTTCTGAGATATTCCCAACTTAACGACAGGAATATGCAAGGCAATCCAGGCAGGCGAAAAGCCTGGTACCATTTTCCGCACATTTATGTGCCTTATCATTTCCCGTTTATCAGTGCGGAAATAATCATAATAATCTCTTCCTTGTGACAGCTCCCCTGCCGTGATGTAGACAGAAAGGCCATCAATCCCGTAAAGCCATCGCATGGGTGACAGATGTTCAAAAACCAAAGTGCCGAAAAAGTTGGCCAGACAGAGAGATAGAGCTGCAAGCCACAAATACTTGTTCTTTCGCAATTGTGCTTCCATTTGAGCCTATCTCACCTTTACTCAGATTTTGGGACTAACAAGGAGATTGAAGGTTACATTGTAACAAAGGACTGTGGTTTGGTTAACTTAGCCGACAAAGTGCTCATTTGACTAGAAAAGGAATTGACCCAATGAAACACCTGAGCCCTCTATTAGTGTTTATTTTAGTATTCGGTTTTACCTCTGCGTCAATGGCAAAAGACAACGACAAAGAGAAGAAAAATGAAAAGAAGAGTGTGAGCTCAGTAGGAAAAACACAGACAACGACTCACACAGTCACCATTGGCAAAAAGAAACTCACCTATGAAGCTACTGCAGGCACAATCGAACTCAAGGCTGATGACGGCAAAGAGAAGGCTCGCATTTTTTATATCGCTTACACTGCCAAAGGTCTAAAAGACACAGCCAAACGTCCCCTGACCTTCTCATTCAATGGAGGCCCTGGGTCATCATCTGTCTGGCTACACCTTGGTGTCTTTGGTCCCAGAAGAGTGATCATGAACGAAGATGGCTCAGCCCCTCCCCCACCTGCTCGCCTCACTGACAATGAATACTCAATACTTGATGTTACTGATCTCGTCTTCATAGACCCAGTAACAACAGGCTTCAGCAGGGCAGTACCTCACGATAAAGCCAAAAACTTTCACGGAGTTCAGTCTGACATTGAGTCAGTTGGTGATTTCGTGCGTCTGTATACGACGAGAAACAAACGCTGGCACTCCCCAAAATACATTGCTGGCGAAAGTTATGGCACAACTAGAGCAGCTGGTCTCGTTGCTCACATGTCGCGGCGATATGGCATGTTCTTTAATGGGATTATTTTGGTTTCTGCCGTCCTCGATTTTCAGACAATCAGCTTTAATGCAAACAATGATATGCCCTACGTGCTCTTTTTACCTACTTACGCTGCCACTGCTTGGTATCATCGCCTGTTGCCCCAAGAGCTACAGAAACTATCACTGAAAAGCCTTGTACGTGAAGCTCGTGATTTTGCTGAAGGCCCCTATTTGCTTGGATTAATGAAGGGACAGCGCTTAAAAGGTAAAGAACGTAAAAAACTCGTTACCCAATATGCCCAATTCACAGGTCTTTCGCCCGCTTACGTAGAAAACTCTGATTTGCGAGTGCCTTTGTTCCGCTATAACAAAGAGCTGCTACGCGACAAGAGACTGATTGTTGGGCGTATGGACTCGAGATTGACAGGATATAGTATCGATCCAATCAACGATACATCAGGTTATGATCCCAGTCTTGCGACCTTTATTGGTCCCTTTGGTGGTGCTTTGAACCACTACGTGAGAGCAGAACTCAAATTCGAATCAGATTTGCCCTATGAAGTCTTGACTGGACGCGTTCACCCTTGGGACTGGGGACACTTCAAAAACCAGTATGTAAACGTTGCCACGTCCTTGCGACAAGCCTTCTGTCCCAATCCTAGCTTACGAGTCTTTGTGGCCAATGGCTATTACGATGCTGCAACACCATTTTTCGCAACGGAATATACCTTTGACCATCTCTCCCTACCAGAAGCGCTTCAAGGCAATGTGACCATGCGTTATTACGAAGGTGGTCATATGATGTACAGCCACAAGAAGTCTTTGGCCAAGATGAAAAAGGATTTGGCTGATTGGTTGCGTTAAGGCATATCGAGCACGTTACCAACGTGTTCGAATACCTTGGTCTCGCGTGAACACTGTACATGGTTCAAGTTGAAGATATTGACGTCGACAACTTTTGCACCCTGCGCAGTCAGGCCCTCTTTATAAGTAGCTGATTTGAGAAATACGAGACCATCGCTTTGATCTGACAATTCTGCACCAATGGGTACTTTCCAAGTGTGGATTTCCTCGTGGTAGAGAATAGGATGTTTACCAGCGACGAGAGCTGCAGAGACTTCCTTGGGGAAACCACGCTGATTGAGATTTTCAATCATACATCCACCAGCCTGACGAGCTGCTTCGAGACCGTCACCTTTGGCGATGAAAGATGAGCCTCCATCGCGAATTGCGCTCATGGTCATATTTGCATCGGTTGTCCAACTCATTGGACCATAAGGAACACCAACTTCTCGGGTGTCACTAACCATCTGCAACTGTCCCTGCCAATAACCTGAATGAATATTGAGAATTCCAGAGTCTTTCCACAGACCATAGAGCATCTGTGAACTAACACCTACAGGAGCAGGAATGTCTTTGGACTGGCAGAAGAGGTTGTACATATAATATCTGAACATTGTGTCCAGACCACCAATGGGGCCAACCTGGAAAACTACGCGGCGAACATCACCGCGGTAATCGGTCAGATAATTGAGACCAACGAAGTCATTGGCACTCTGCACATAACAGCGAGCAGCCATTGCACCTTTTGAATAGGTAATCAAATCAACTTTGAAAGACTCGTCGTCTTCACGACCCAAGAGTTTTCGAATTCTGGTTATTGCATTAGCAACCTGTTCACCTTGGTGAACGTTACAGCCGTGAAAATGGCTAAAGGATATTGCAAAGACGGAAAAGCCCTGTTCTGCAAGATGAACACCAAGACCAGTTTTGGTCAAATGTTCAGGATGTGATGTGGAGTGAGGATAAGCATAACGACGAGAAGCATCATCGTTTGCCCCTGGTAACAAAATGACAGGATAAGGTTTTGTTGAAGTATCCCAGCCAGGCATTGCATGGAGGAGGAACTTTCGCGAATGAGGTTCTCTTTCGCCAAAAGTCTCTACTACTTGGGGATAAAACTGTCCCAGCTTGGGATGAAAAGGTTCCGTTGGGAAACGGGGATGGGGATCTGAGTGACGTTCAATGAAAGCCCATGGTTTGGCCTTGTCACCTTCGAGAACAAACTCAGGTTCCGGTTTATATAGCTCAGTGGCAAAAACTGCCGAAGTGACGAACAGAGAAATTGCAATGAAAGAAAACAGGAGATTACGCAGTCTTTTGATTTGGTACTTCATCCTACCTCACCCTTAGAGTCCAGCGGTTGTTATTAGTTCCGGGACCACTTGCACTCAATACTTATTGTTTTTTTATTGTTTTGCTTTCATTTTAAGAAAGAGCCGCAAGTCGTCAACCCACCGAATCAATATAAGAGGTGAATCATATCTCACATTCCTTGCTTTTGCAATCCAAATGCTTAATTTCTTGTTTGAAATAGTTTCATTTTGTACATTGTGCCGGGCATAGATGTGGGGGCAGGCTAAGACATAGGAGTATTGAGTGTATCGAAAGCCGTCGACACACCGTGGGATAAAAACACGTGAGCTTCTCATTCGCCATGCCGCTGAAGTATTCACCAACAAAGGATTTCACAACACTTCAGTTGCTGGAATTTGCCGCACGGCAGGTGTGGCAAATGGTAGTTTCTACCAATATTTCAAAACCAAACATGACGTTTTTTCCGCCATAGTAGAAACTGCTCAGCACGCCTTGGCAGAGGCAATTGAGGGCCACAAGTCACCTGACAAGTTATGTCATGCCATCTTTGATTATTTTGAAGAGTTTGGCAGTCTCTTTCAGGTCTTTCGTGAAGCCGAATTTATCGAAGCTCCTGATTTTGCGCAAAAGTTCTATCAACCCATCGTATTGAAGGTAAGCGAGAGCCTCCACATTGATAGTGCTCAAGCTTGGTCTTTCATTGGCGCTCTGACTTTTGTAGCGCTCCATTATGGTGTTTGGCGCCGTAAAGCCGTCGATAAAAAGACCAGAATGGCCTTCCTTGATGTGGCCAACAACGGAATATCACCACATGAAACGGACATGTGGCGCAAGCTCGATTGGCCGAAACAGCTGACTCAGTCAGAAACTCCTTTACCTACGAAAAAGGCTGAGAAAACACGCAGAGCTTTGCTTTCTTCTGCTAGAAGACTCTTTGCTGACAAAGGTTATGGAAAGACAAAAATCGCCGAAATTACCATGGAAGCAGAAGTTGCCCTTGGCACCTATTATGTCCACTTTCCCTCCAAGAGAGATATTCTCAGGGAATTGGTTTCAGACATTCGGGACACTTTTGAAGCTCACACACGTTCAGTAGCTGACGAGACAGCTGACAGGTTAGAGCTGGAGAGACGTTATCTCATAGTCTTTCTCTCTGCATTAGCCTCTAATAGGGACATCTATCGAATTGTGAGAGAAGCAGAGTTTGCCGAACCTGCCGTCGGCCGCGGTTATTATGAAGAGATAGCTCGCCGATATTCTGAAAACCTCAAGGCGCCTCAAGACAAAGGTGAATTGCGGCAAGGAAATCGTGACGTTATGGCATGGGCCATTATGGGAACGGCTCATACAGCAGGAATGCGCTGGGTTCTTTGGGAAGATGGCAAAGAAGCCCCAGAAACTGCGGTGAGATCAACTCTTCGCTGGTTGTTCACAGGCATAACAGGCTGCCAACAGTAAAAAAACCATCATCATCACTAGCTTCCTGAAGTTTTTTGCTGTTGCACAAAAGTTTTTGTTGCGTTTGCAAAATAATTTAGCTACAGTGCAATCATCGCAGAAAATGAATTTATTCTCATAAAAACTTCAGGAGGACCGATGAAAGCTATCAACAACGAAATCAAGAAAGCCACAGAGACATTCGACAAAGCTTCAAATGGGTGGCTAAAACTTTTGCAAACTTGCCAAGACAACTACTTTGAAAAATGTAATGAAGGTCTGAAGAGCTGGCAAGAATTGGTCAGATTTTCCCTCGACTGCACAGAAAAAGGCGTAAACGCTTTGCGCGACACTACCATTCAAAATAGACAGCTCTTATTGGACGCTTATCGTGAGGTGTCAAATGTTTGCTAATTTGAACAACAAACTCTCCAACAATCAAATGTTCCCAATGATCGACTCTTTTCTCGAAAGGAGCTGCCAAGCCGTGAACACTGCCCTACCA
>CAZXTJ010000215.1:0-11935 GCA_964643655.1 uncultured bacterium | reverse complement strand
AATCGTACCGTGTTACTCAATCCACTCAAGGCAAGCCTCTCATCAAAACAATCTCATTGATGAATTATAAACCCCCAGAGGTAAGATAGAAAATGAGAGGTGATACTTTGATAGGTGAGACATTGGACGGTCGTTACAAGCTTCGCAAGAAACTTGGTAGCGGTGGAATGGCCAAGGTCTATCTTGCTACAGATTTGTCCACCCAGAAGTCCGTCGCCATCAAGGTTCTATCAGTTGGTGCAAATGTTTCCTTGGAGTCCATAAAACGATTCGAACGTGAATTCACCATTTGCTCCAAGTTAGAAAATAAAAATATCGTTCGACTCTATTCACTTGGTAGGACAGCCAAAGATACACCATATTTCGCCCTCGAATACATTGATGGGCAGACTCTTGGTGATTATATGGCCCAAAAGACTCCCCTTCCCATTGAGGAAACAGTGAAAATTCTCAGTGCCGTATTAAATGCTCTGGTTGAATTTCATCAACACAAAATCGTTCACCGCGATCTCAAGCCCGACAACATCATGCTCACCCAAAAAGGTCGCGTCGTTGTCATGGACTTTGGTTTGGCCCGTGATTTGGACAAGACTGCCTTGACTGAAACAGGTGCAATACTGGGAACGCCTTGGTACATGTCGCCTGAACTTGCCCAAGGAGAAAAGTCTGATAATCGTTCAGATCTCTGGCAAGTAGGAGCTTTGGCTTATGAGATGCTCACAGGTGAAAGACCCTTTGATGAAGATGACATAGGTGCCGTACTGGCCAAAATCATCTTTAGTGAGCCCAATTGGAAAATAGTCCCACCCAAATGCCTGGATTTCATCAAAAACTCGCTGAGAAAAAACCCAGCCCAACGTTATCCCTCGGCCCAGATAGCTTTGGCAGCTCTTCAGGACATTGTGGAGATAGCTCCTCCCCCAAAAGAAGAGGGGCGGAGAAGTTTTGGGCCTTTGCTCCTCTTCCTATCATTTGCTTCATTTTTTCTATTGCTTCATTTGTCAGGAGAGTCTTCAAGCTCATATGACGTCCATTCTCTTCGTGTTCGTAGTTATGTCGATGGCTTTTCCTTCAGTTGGCGTTCCTCCTCTCCTTATTTGACACAGGTGCAATTGACTCGAGGTGAGGAGAGGTGCATTTTTTCAGGTCACTCTTCAGAAGCTCACACATCACATGCAATTGAAGTCAAAGGTTTGGCAGTGGGAGCCAAATACACACTCAAGATTCTCTTTCCCGACGGATCACTCTCTTTTCCGACGAAGGTGGAGACAAAAACCTACAAATGCCACATCAAGAGCAGCAAAGTCTTAGACGGTTTCTTGCACATAGATTTGCTGACAGAACCGCCCAGTGAATTTGTTCTCAAAGTTTTGGCAGGTCTCAGTGAAAAACTGTACGAAGGAAACAGAAATGGAGTTTTTTCCATTCCCCTTAGCAAGAGCTTCATCAAGAAGGTAATCTTAGAAGCAAAATTACCTAATGGAGAAAAGTGCGAATTAAATCTTGGTGCTGAATTAAAGGCCAAGAGCATAAATCTGACGAGGCAGCTCTCTTCTTTTGACCAACATTTCATTTTGCGTGATTTGACAGTACCCCACTGGACGACACCATCGACTGTCGTAAAACCGCTAGCCGGTAAAGACAGAGTGCGCAAAGACAGGCTCAAACTCGATGGACACAAAGGTGACAAAGTCTTCTTACAAAAATGCGCTTTCGTCAAAAGAGAGCTGCGAAAACGTTTACAGGAGTCAAACTTACTGGGTAAATACAAAGAGGCTATCAGATTGACTCCTCTACTCTTTGAAACAAAAATCATCGATTATTCGACAAAACAGAAGTTTCATCAGGTTCTGAACAAATTCCTTTCTGTTCACATCTTCTCTTGCCTAGCAGATGCAGAAACAGGACTTCTCAAAATACCCCACTATGGAGACCACTCTCTCACGCTCGAGCGTCCCCTGAATCTCTTTGGCGAAGTTGTGCTTCACAAAGACAAGGGACCGAAGCTGTATATTGGTCAGCAAGCTCCTTTTCGTTCTCTCACTCACCCCCATTGGGGACAGAAGTTCACTATCAAATCGCTTCATGGAGCCATTGGCGGAGTGCTCTTCTTCAAACTGAGGCGTATACACCGCATGGCCATTGGCTGCCGAGTGAACAAATCCTTCCAAGCCTTGGTTTATGGACAACCAATCCTCTATGAAGGAGAAGACACGAGGAAAGAGCTATACCAGTACATTCCCCTCGAAAGCCTTCACAAAGGAGAAAACACTCTTGAACTGACCCATGAGACTTTTGTCAAAAAGGGTCTCGAGACAAAAGCTTCTATCTCTGCTCTGCATTTCTATCTGCTCGCGGCACAATAGTTGCTGGACTGTACTGAGAAAGTACTATCAACAGTCGCAACAATTGTATTGAAGCAGTAATGAACGCAATAAGTGCTATCGAACAAGCTGATGTAAAGGAAATCACGGGCACAGTGGTCGACAAAAAGTTGCGCCATGGCCTAAACACCATGGGCGTAACACCCGAGGAAACATCCCGAGCGATTAGCCTGTTACGGCTAGGTGCATTTGTCACTACATTGCTCATTCTTTTCGACTCTGGCTCTTACAGATTAGTGGCAGCTGGTATTTGTATGCTCTTCTGGGGCTGGACCATCAATATCACTCTTGCCCAAATCGAAGCACTGCGCGGCTCTAAAGCCGAACTGTCCCAGAGTGAACGAAAACTACGTGGTGTTTTTGATGATGCTAGCCATTTTTTAGGCCTACTTTCGACTGATGGTCGAGTCCTTGACATCAATAAGGCAGCGCTAGATTGTGCTGGAGTCAAATCAGATTCAGTACTCGAGCGGGAACTATGGAATGGCCCTTGGTGGAGATTTTCGCCAGAGAGTAGAACTCGTGTCCGCCATGCCGTTTATAAAGCAGCCCAAGGTGAGCAAGTCCAATTGGAGACAACCTTCTTTGACAATAGAGGAAATGTCCGCCACCTCGACCTTGCTCTTGCCCCTGTTCGCAATGAAGAGGGTAAAGTCATATACATCATACCAGCAGGTATGGATACAACAGAACGAGTCGTAGCAGAAGAAGAGCTACACAAGTTCCGTCACGCTGTTGAGCAGAGTCCGGCAATGGTCATAATCACCAGCCCTCGTGGTGATGTTGAATATGTAAATCCAAAATTCACTGAGGTAACAGGGTTTTCGCCCCGAGAAGTAATTGGTCGTGACTTGCGCAATATGGGTGACAGAGAAACTCCCCACGAGATTTATGATGGTTTGTGGGAGGCTGTTACAAATGGCCGAGAGTGGCGTGGAGAAGTTTACAACCGAACAAAATCAGGACGACTCTTCTGGGAGCGAGCTTCAGTATCTCCAATTACTAATCCAGAAGGAGAGATGACACATCTCGTTGCCGTCAAGGAGGATGTGACGCAAGAACGTTTGGCTGCTGAAGAGCTCAAACGCGCAAAAGAAGAGGCCGACAGTGCCAATCGCTCCAAATCAGCCTTCTTGGCCAATATGTCGCACGAGATCAGAACTCCCCTCAATGCAATTCTCGGCTACACACAAGTATTGGAACGAGACTCTTCATTAGTAAAAGAACAGCGAACTCATCTCCAAGTCATCTCCCGCAGTGGTGAGCACCTCCTTGCTCTCATCAATGATGTTCTTGAAATGTCAAAAATCGAAGCGGGGAAAATTACACTCAATGTAGATGACTTCGATTTGATAGCACTAGTTGATGACGTGGTAACTATGTTCCGCGTAAGGGCCATTCAGAACGGCCTTCAACTCACCATCGAAAAGTCGAATGATATCCCGCGATTTGTCCGCGGCGACCAAGGCAAGTGCCGGCAGGTTTTGATCAATTTGCTGTCCAATGCCTTCAAATTTACTAAAGAAGGTTCCGTTGTCCTGAAGTTAGGTGCAAACGACGCTGGCATGGGCTTCACACGTGTCTTTGTGGAAGTTGCTGACACGGGCTGTGGCATTGCAGCCGACGAAATCACGAAAGTATTCGACCACTTCGAACAAACAGCCAGTGGAAGAAGAGCGCAACAAGGAACGGGTTTGGGTTTATCGATTAGCAGACAATTCGTTCGTATGATGGGCGGAGAAATATCAGTCAATTCCAAACTAGATGAAGGCACTACTTTCAGCTTTGACATACTCTTCGAGGTTTGCACAGAAGAACCTTTGGATGAGGGTGTAGACACTCGCCGAGTAATAGGTTTGGCGCCAGGTGAACCTCCATATCGTCTTCTTGTAGTTGATGATAAAGAAGCCAATCGCAGATTACTCTCACAGCTGCTCGAGCCCGTTGGATTCGAAGTATGTGAAGCACCTGATGGTCAGCAAGCCATTGAGGCTTTTGCCCGTTGGTACCCCCATCTGATTTTGATGGATCGAGCCATGCCAGTAATGAATGGTTTAGAAGCCACACGCAGAATCAAAGCCACAGAGGGTGGTCGTGTCACACCCATCATTGCCGTATCTGCCTCAGTCTTCAAATCAGATAGGGATGATGTCTTGGCTGCTGGTTGTGATGACTTCATAGCAAAACCCATTAGAGAAGCCGAACTCTTTGCCAAGATTGGTGAATTGTTGGGTGCTGAATTTTTATATGCAGAAGAACAAGTTGGCAAAATTAGCCAGGAGGTCCGGGAGGAGGGCGATAGCGACGAAGCTTGTCTCGTCGCAAGTCTACCTGCCGAGCTTCTTGGCGAAATGCGCGAAGCTACTGAACAGGGATATATCTCACGCTTGGACGAACTGATTGGCCAAGTGGAGGAAATAAAACCAAAGGCTGCGAAAGTGTTGAGGCAGTTGGCTGACAACTTCGACTATGGCGCTTTGGGAAACTTGCTACAAGCAGGAGGATAGTGATGAGGGAAGATACAAACCGTGGGAACATTATGGTCGTTGATGATGTGGCAGAAAACTTACGTCTACTCGTCAATATGTTAACGAGTGCAGGATATGTCGTCCGCGCTTTCCCAAGAGGAGCCATGGCCCTAAGAGCCGCTGCGGCTGATCCGCCTGACCTCTTTCTTTTGGATATCACCATGCCTGAAATGGATGGTTACGAACTATGTAGCCATTTGAAGAGTGATGAAAAACTGCAAGAGATTCCCGTCATTTTTCTCAGTGCTCTCAATGAAACGAAAGATAAGTTGAAAGCCTTTGAGAAAGGTGGAGTCGATTACATCACCAAACCTTTCCAATTCGAGGAGGTGCAAGCTCGAGTTGCTACTCATCTAGAGCTGAGGAAACTGCGCCTTGAATTAGAAGAACAGAATGAACAGCTCGAGGAGAACATCAAGCAGTTGAAAGAGCTGGAGAAATTACGAGATGAGCTGACTCATATGATGGTCCACGATCTTCGTAGTCCCCTCATGGGAATTACAGGAGGACTAGAGCTCGTCAAAATGAAACTCGAACGAAAAATGCCCGAGGCCTGGGAAATCGTTGAGCGTACTATCGATAATGCATCTTTGGGCGCACGTATGCTCGTTGACATGATTAGTGACATGCTGGACGTCAATCGCCTCGAAGCGAGCAAAATGCCTCTCAAACTGGCAGAGGATGATGTAACTTCTGCAGTGGAACGTGGCATTGAAATGTTGGGTGGCTTGCTCGTTGATCACAATGTTGAACTCAAAGCCGAAAAACCGGCCAAGACCTCTCTTGATCCTGATGTTATCAAAAGGGTAGTGGCCAATCTCGTAGGCAATGCTGCCAAGTTCACGCCATCGGGTAAAACGATAGAAATTGAAATCAGCTGCGCTCACGAAGCCGTGCATGTGGCTGTCAAAGATGAAGGTCCAGGCATTCCTGAGGAACATTGTGAACTCATTTTCGACAAATTTGGCCAATCCAAAAACAAAGGAAACAAGGTCAAATATTCCACAGGCCTTGGACTGACCTTCTGCAAATTGGCAGTTGAAGCACATGGCGGGCAGATAGGCGTCAGAAGTAAAAAAGGTAAAGGTTCGACCTTCTGGTTCACCCTACCGGCTTCTAGTTGATATTAGACGGAGTCCTTTCGTGGTACCCTTGATAGTGGGGTATTCATGTACAGGACTGACCGATATAGAAGTTTTACTCTCTTCGACCGAATAGCCCTTTTGGTCAGCGTTTTTCTCGTGGCTCTCGTTTTTCTCTGTTTTGCTTTTCTCATTGTGCCACGCCCCTTTTATCAGCTCCTTCTGCCTTTTGTCGTCTACGAGACAACTGGTACGACCATCACCTTCCAGCGTGTTGAAGTGCCCAGCTACTTTCAGCCGCACTTTCAGAATTTGACCATTCGTATGCCCGGAGCACCAGCCTTCTTCTCTCGCCGTCTCGTCATGCATTTTGACCCTGATAGAGTGTACGAACCCACTCAGTTCATCACCAAGCTAGTGGCCAATGATGTGACCGTTGAATCCATTACAGGTGTAACCTTGCAAAGGGCAACACTCATCCCTTTACCAATGCCCACTAGAGGTTTGGCTTTTAAAGGTGTGGTCAAAACCAAAGGATTTGGCAATGCCCGTATCGATGGAACAATGCGGGGTACAAGGGAGACCTTTATTGACGTAAACTTGGACACCAAGGCCCTTTCTTTGCGCAGCCTAGCTGGCAGATGGGGATTGCCTGATGTGGTCAATGGCACGGCCTCAGCCAAATTGTCGGTCAGTGGTCGTAGAAAAGAGAATGAGCTCTGGCGAATTGAACCTCGAGGAGTTTTGCTTTTTGATTCTATTAGCATGACTGGCGAACTCTTCAAGTTGGAAAAAGCTCGAGGTTCCTTGAGAGTCAACGGTCGTTCCTTGATAGGCCAGATTGATGAGGCGACCTTGCATCTGCAGGGTGCCAAAGCCATGAAATCTCATGGCAAACTCACATTGACTACTGGCACCATAGCAATAGACAAATTGGTCGTTACCAGTCCCAATGGTGGAAGAGTTTCTCTTTCGAGCTCTTTGCCTCTTGATAAGGAGTTGAAGTCCAGCTACACGCAACTTCCTCATTGGCTTCTTCTGCGCACAATCATTGCAAATCTCGAGAGACAGGAAAAACCACTAACGGCCAAAGTTCTCATCGAAGGCATCCCTGCCACCATTTTTTCTGGGCACAGAGGTTTACCAATTGTGACCAATGGCACAATTTCTGGCAATATTTCTGCCAGTGCCTTGGCTCGTCTTGATGGTTTTCATGACATTGAAACGAAAGGTGCTCTCCGTTTAGAAAATGTCTTTGCCCACCTTGGCGACTTTCGTATCAACAAAGCTTATGGAGATATTAAACTCAATCAGTTCAAAGTAGAGGCCATGCTCACACAGAGTGACATCATCATTCCGGGACAAAAAAAACTAACTGGAAAGGGAACACTACTCTGGACTTCAAAAAAGGGATTGGACATTTCCAAGTTCCAACTGACTGATGACAAAGGCGAGTTTTTCACCTTGAAGGCTCAGCAAAAACCTAATCAAAACTACCCCAACACGGTTGACCTGAAGTTAATAGACTTGGCTGTAGGACCGGATTTACCCCTAGCCCCAAAACTTGGCGGTCTGCCTTTGGTAGGTAGGCTTTCAGTAACGATGTCTGCCAACTGTCACCAAGGTACGACCTTGACTGCTTCCACAGGCAGATTGAAAGCCCATTTCGTTGGCAGCCCTGGCTCACTCTTCCCTCTCGATTCAACTGTATCTCTTTGGCAAGAAAAAGAGAAAGCAGGTCTAAAAGGACATTTGCTGCACAAAGAGTCAAATGCAACTGTCCACATTAGTGCAGACATTGGTGGAAACAAAGAGTCTACAGTTTCTTTCAGAATTTCCTCTATGCCTCTTGATGTTTATCAAAAGGATAGTGAGCTGCGTCATTGGCGAGTGTCCTGCCAATGTGAAGTAACGTCGCCACAACCAATGAATGAATACCCCATTGGCAAGCTCTTCTCCCATCTTCCAAATCGAGCCTCTATCCTCCTCAAAGACTTGACTATCGTCGATTCTAGTGGAAATAGAGCTTTCTCTCTTGATGAGAGCACTACTTTGAAATATGTGAAAGACAGAGCCCTGACGGGGAAACTGAAACTACACTGTTATTCCTTTCCCATCACAGTTGAATTGTCAAAAAATACCACCCTTTCTTTGGATGATTTCTCTCTCTTATCACTTTGGAAATCTCTCTTTCCAAATGCACCATTTCTGAAACCCAAAGGCAAATTTGATTTGGCCATCGTATGTCCAGCTCTACATCAGTTTCCAACAGGAAATGAGAAGCTTTCTGGTGAGCTAAATCTGTTAGACGGAGGAGTGCAGAGATGGTGTAAGAGCGGAACCTTGATATCTTGCCTGGACCTCAACCTACCCGATTTGCATCTGTCTTTTGGTGGCACGATTTTGACTCCAACAATAAAAACGAGAAAGGATCTGAAAGATTACAGGCTCTCTTTCGAGTTGGGCGACCACTTGGTATTAAATTCCAAAGAACTACCAATAAATTGGATTGAGAATGCCCCTGTTGAAAAACGAATATTGAACAAAGGTGAGCTCACTATAGACGGCACTCTTTCTTTTCCTGTGACTGATGAAGATGAACCATATTTCATGTTGGGACCTTCTCGATTACGAGCAAAAGGCAAGGCTGAATTCAGTGGTGAAAACTTGTCAATAGACAGCAAGCTTTTACTTTCACAAAAAGACAAAGCCCACGAATTCCTCTTTACGGCCTCATCAGATTCAGGCGCAACAACTGCGACCTTACACATACTAGTCGATGAAGAGCAGTTAACGGCCAACCTAAAGAGTAAAACATTTCCCCTTGGTGGTGCCCTCGTAACTTCCACTATGCAATCGCACAACTATTGCCCTGGAGGATTATGGTCATTTATAGATCAAGTTCGAAACAAAGGTGGAATTGCTGTATTGAGGCTCCTTAGACAAAAAGGTTCCATAGCAGTCAATGATTTGGAGATATCTGCTGCAGGATTGAAAGCACGGGCAGAGCGACCATTCTCTGTCACAATCTCTCCCGAAAGTGTGACCTTGAAAGAAATGGCAATGTTGTTCGACGGTCACCGCTTCAAAGCCCATGGACACTTCTCACCAGATGGTCCCTGTAACCTCGAAATAATCTCAGACGGAGTCCCCCTGCAGTCCCTCTTATCTTTCTTTGGAGTCTTACCATTGGCAGCGAAAGGTACTCTGACGGCCCAACTTATAATTGGTGGAAAAATGCCAGTACCAAGCTTGAAGGGCTCTGTCAAAGCCGAAAATGCATCAATAGCCATTCCCAATGTCAAACAGAGGCTGACACTTCCTTCCATTGAAATCACATCTCGTGCCACCTCCACAATATTGTCTGCTGTAGGCCTTACTTGGGGCGAAGTACCAATCAACTTCAATGGCACAATCTCACCATTCAGTAACAAAGCCAAATTCAAATTGACAGCTCAGGACTTGCCCCTATCCATTGGTCGCTCAAAATTTGAGGGACTAACAATTGATAGTTCTGCAGAGTTTTCTCACTCGAGAAAATCATTTCGTTTTGTGGCCACTTGTGGCGGTGGTTCCATCGCCTTACCCAACAAGGTGCCAACGTCCTCTTCAAAGACCACAATAGCCAAAGCAGAGAAATTCTTGAAAAGTTTGGGTGACGTAGATGCCACACTCACATTGGACGTACCGAAGAGAGTGCGCATCTTCAATTCATTCATATCAGCAGATGTTGTTGGTTCAGCGAAAATGACCACACTCCCCTCTCCTGCCATTTCCGCAAGAGTGGAATTGATCAAGGGACATCTCACTCTTCATCGACATGAATTCGACTTCACTTCTGGAGTATTGACCATTTCTGGACCACTCAGTGAGATAAAGGCAAATCTAATTTTGAATGCAGAAACTACAGTTAATGACTATACGGTCAATCTCACAGTGGCAGGAGACTTGGATGAACCATCTGTCAATCTAACTTCCATCCCGCCCCTGCCCGAAGCAAACATTGTTGAACTGCTAACGACAGGTGTTCTCACTGAAGCCGCCACCACCGATGCAATAACGAGTGACATCAAAGGAACACTAGGTGCATCAGCAAAAGACTATCTAGCTTCTAGCGCATTAAACGACGTTTTGTTTGCAGGTTTGGGACTCGGGACTTTTTCAGTTCGTACGACAAATGAAAAATCAATTGTACGAGTTCGGCGAAATCTAGGACGTCGCCTCCGTTTTGCCGTCGATAGGGTAGTCAAAGGAAGTAAATCAACGACATTCTCCTTTGAACTGGGCCTCAATAAAAACCTTTTCATCGAAGGTAAAACCGACGGTGGCAATGACGAAGGAAACAAGAGCGGCACCTACTTGGGCTTGTTCCGCAGTTTTCGTTTCCGTTAGGGCTAGCAAGAAGACCTGTAAATGTGGCAAGATCTGTCCAGGAGTAAACAATATGCAGAGGGACCTTCTCCATTTTTCCATCATCGAGGCCATGGGTGATGCCATTCACGTGGTGGACCGTGACTTTCGAGTCATTTTGGTGAATACAGCCTTTACGAAGCTCTGCAAAAGTTTCGGTTTGGATGACGAGGTCATAGGCAAAAATCTATTCGAAGTCTTTCCTTTTTTAACATCAGCCATTCGCGAACAGATGGAGCAGGTTTTTTCCTCAGGAGAAGCTTTGGTCACCTGTGAAGAGACGACCATAGAAGGCGTAAAACACCACACGGAAACTCGCAAGATCCCCATTATGGAAGATGGAAAAGTCGTAAATTTGGTCACAGTCATTCGTGACATTGAAGATGCTGTGCAATCAGAAAAAGCTCAACAAGAATATTTACGCCTTCTTGAATCCCTTGCACGAATAGACAGCGTCATCCGTGAAGCGACTGATGCAGAACACATGCTCGAAGAAGTCATCGCCGAAAGCTTCGACATCTATTCCTGCGACAGGGCGTGGTTGCTCTTCCCATGTGATCACAAAGAAGAGAGTTTTGATATTGCCGTAGAAAAGTGCAATACCAAATTCCCCTCCTCTAAAATGTCGGCCCTTCCAGCAAACGAAGACATATTGCACATTCTTGACATTGCTCTCAAGGCCGATGGTCCAGTAGTTCTGGCTCGCGACGGTGAATGCAAAATCCCCAAAGTGTCGGCTGAGAAGTTCTTCGTTCAGTCAGCGATTGTCATGGCCCTGTATCCAAGGAGAGGAAAACCTTGGTTGTTTGGTCTTCATCAATGTTCATACAACAGGGTATGGAGTGGTACGGACATTCAACTCTTCACAGAAATTGGCCGCCGTCTGACCGACGGCCTTAGTTCGGTTTTGCTCCTAGAAGACTTGCGAGCAAGTGAAGAACGTTTTCGCGCCGTTGTTTCCCAAGCAGTTGATGCTCTTTTCATCTTTGACAAAAAGGGAAACATCATCGATGCCAATCAAGAAGCTTGTGAGAGTCTTGGTTATGAACTTGGCGAACTGACGAGTATGAGTTTGTTCGACATTGATCCTTTCATTAAGGAAACTCCTCGTGCCAAAGAACATTTGGTCAATCTCTTCGAATGTGGTCATTTGACTACCAGTGGTTATCACTTACGCAAAGATGGTTCTTCGTTCCCAGTGGACATACGTGCCGGAACCCTCCATTTGGAGGGCGAAACATTTGGCCTAGGTTTGGCTCGCGATGTTACAGAACAAAGGCGTGTAGCCAACGAGCAAAAGCACTCGGCCGAAGTGACCAAGGCCATAGCCAAGGCAACAGTGGCCTTTTTGGAAAACCGCAATCTACAAGAGCTGTCATTAGTCTTGATGATGGATGCTCTGAGACTCTTTTCAGCAGAGCAAGGTTATATAGTTGAACTCGATGATGAAGGAAAGTACGTTCCATTGATTGCCTGCACAGCCAAGGGTGACAGTTTTTCTTTGGAAGAAGGCTCTCTTGCCTATGATGAG
>CAZXTJ010000214.1:0-11956 GCA_964643655.1 uncultured bacterium | reverse complement strand
CTACTCCGCCCAAACCGCAACCTGCGGCACAGCCTGATATTGAGCGTTTTGTTCCTGCGCGCCCTGCGACTCCGCCCCAACCACAGCCAGCGGCAGAGCCTGATATTGAACGTTTTGTTCCTGCGCGTCCTGTGACTCCGCCCCAACCACAGCCAGCGGTAGAGCCTGATGTTGAGCGTTTTGTTCCAGCTCGTCCAGTCACTCCACCAACACCACAACCTGCGGCTGCTCCACCTGCGGAACCAACCATCCGGCCTGCACCAGCTCCGTCTGGTCCCGATCCGTTAGACCAGTTGTTGCAAGGTGGTGCTGGCCAACCAGATCCTTTGGACCAGTTTCTCTCGAGTAAGGCACCAGCTGGAAGCGATCCTCTTGACCAGTTCATCGCTAGCGGTGGTAGTGCTCCGCAGGATGCCCCAGCCGCTGCAAGGCCTGTGTTAAAGCCATCTGCAGACGCTGCTCCACCAACGAGACCAGTCATCACTCCTCCAGCTGACGCAGCAGCACCTCCGGCGAGACCGGTCATTGCTCCACCAGCAAATACTGTTCGCCCTACACAACCTCCTCCAGCCAAACGGCCCGTGAGGAAGAAAAAGGGTGATTTACTGGCGAACATGCCAGATGAGTTGGCAGGCCTCATTGTTTCGGACGTTGGTTCACGTCCTGCACCAAGGCCAGTTCTTTGGGGCCAGAATAAAGATGCTGAATCCACTTCTGAACTAAACCTCGAATTCCAATCAACGGAACGCGAAATCATCGATAACTTCGACGATATTCCAGTGTTATCGTTGGACTCATTGCCTTCGACTCCTCCAAAAAAGAAGACTGATGACGAGGAACCTGAAAAATCAGATGAATAGGTTTACGCGCGACTGACCTGCAGACTCGAGATAAGCAGCCACACCACCTGTTTCTACTCCATCGATTAGTTCTTCTTGTTTGATACCCATGACATCCATAGACATTGTGCAGGCAATGAAACGGACACCAGCTTTCTGTGCACTGTTTATGAGCTCTGGTAGAGAACTAACGTTTTTCTCGGCCATTACGTTTTTCATCATAGCTGTGCCCATTCCGCCAAAGTTCATTTTTGAGAGAGCTAGTTTCTCTGGACCTTGGGGCATCATCATGCCAAAGGCTTTTTCTACGAATGATTTGTCCACAGGTGGCGAATCAGTTTTCCGCAAGATGTTCAAACCCCAGAAGGTAAAGAATAGTGAGGTTTTCATACCCATGGCCGCTGCGCCATTAGCAATGATCATTGAAGCCATGGCTTTGTCTAGATCATTGGAAAAGACGACCATAGTTACTTCTTTGGTCTGAGGATCTTGCGTTATCGTCATGCCTTCAGAAGTTCCTTCACCCTTTCGAATGGTGGCAGTAAACTTGCCCTTGTTTGCTTTTTTCTCGACCAAATGGTGACCCATATTTTTCGCCCAAGCTGCAGCATCGGCTGGGAATCCAGGATCCGTGGCCTCTACGAGAAGCAGTTGACCTGCTTTGAGTTCTGCCATTTTTTGCTGCATTTGCATTAGCGGGCCTGGACACTGCAGTCCGCAGGCATCGAGATGGACAGCTTCTTTTCGCAAGTCATCCTCCCCAGCAGGCTCTTGTTCTTTCGTGGCTGAGCAACAACTGTCTGAGCAACTACTCTGCTCGAATTTTTGTAGTGAGTGAGAGCGATAACCACCTATGAGGTTGCGACATTTGTAACCTTTTTGAGAGAGTATCCTCTGTCCTATGTAACCACGGTGGCCAATTGCGCAATAGATTATGACTTCCTTGTCTTTGGGGAGTTCTTCGAGTCTATCGCGTAGCTGGCACAGAGGAATTTCTAGAGTTCCTTCGATTACTCCCGCAGCTCTCTCTTCAGGTCTTCGTATATCAAGTAACACGTAGCTATCTTTTTTGAGCTCATCCAGTTCTCTCACTGTTATGGCCTGATGGTCGCCTCGCAACATGTTGGCTGCGGCAAAACCGGCAAGGTTTACGGGATCCTTGGCGGCACCATAGGGCGGTGCATAGCAGAGCTCGAGGTGCTCTAAATCAAAGACCGTCATTTTGGCTGTGATAGCAGTAGCTAAAACGTCGATGCGTTTATCTGCACCATCAACACCAATTGATTGAGCGCCTAGTAGTGTACCTGTTCGTGGATCAAAGACTATCTTTAGCGATAGGCGACAGGCACCAGGATAATAAGAGGCATGACTCATTGGGTGAACAGTCATTGTCTTGAAAGGGCGTTTATCCCTTATACAAGCTTTTTCGGTCTGTCCTGTTGTGGCAACTGCCATATCGAATACTTTACAGATGGCTGTGCCCATGGTGCCGCGATAATGGACCTCACGACCGAAAATGTTGTCGGCAGCAAGTCGTCCTTGTCTGTTGGCTGGACTAGCCAGTGGAATTTGCACGAGATTACCTGTAACTGGATCTGAAACCTGAACAACATCGCCAACGGCATAAATGTCAGGTGAAGACGTTTTCATCGTGTCGTCGACGACAATTCCACCGCGAGGACCAATTTCCAATCCAGCGTTCTTGGCCAAACTATTCTCAGGTCGCACGCCGACAGCCATGACTATGAAGTCTGTGTCAAAGGAAGGAGCGCCATCAACGACGACTTTTGTTCTGCCATTGGCTGAGTGTTCAAGGGCTTTTAACTTGACCCCCAAATGAAGCTTCACGTCATGCAAGCGGATGTGTTCGTGAAGAATGGCAGCCATGTCTTCATCTACAGGTGTCATTACCTGCGGAGCCATTTCCACAACAGCGACTTCTAATCCACGTTCCTTGAGATTCTCAGCGGCTTCAATGCCTATGTATCCACCTCCAATGACTGTGGCATGTTTCGGGGTCTTCTTCTCTATGAAGTCCTTGATGGAATCCATTTCAGGAATGGTTTTCAAAGTGAAGACATTGTCTCCATCAGCTCCTGATACAGGTGGGATAAATGCGCGAGCACCTGGTGAGAGAATGAGTTTATCGTAGGTCTCTTCAAACTCTTCATCTTTGAGTAGGTTTCTGACGGTGACTGTATGCCCATCAACGTTGATTTTGGTTACTTCGTGTTTGACGTGGACATCGAAGTTAAATCTGTCTTTCAGTGACTTGGGTGTGTGAAGTAAGAGTTCACCACGGTTCTTGATGACTCCACCTATGTGGTAGGGCAGTCCACAGTTGGCAAAACTTACGTAGGGACCTTTTTCGAATATGACTATTTCTGCATCTTCGTTCAAACGGCGAGCACGAGCGGCTGCCGAAGCTCCACCTGCTACTCCTCCAACGATTACGAGTTTCATCTATACCTCCAATGATTAAACTTCTGTACACTTTTGTTGGCATTTTTCGAGACAATTGAGCAAAGAGATCAAATTGGGATTTGCCAGAGAGTAAAAACGTTTGTTTGCCTCTTTTCGCACCTCCACTACACCGGCGCTGCGTAAAACCGTCATTTGCTGAGACACTGCCGATTGGCTGGCTTTCGTTGCTTCTTGAATGGTGCCAACACAGGCTTCTCCTTGTGCCAAAATCTCTATGATGTGCAGACGTAGCGGGTGTCCGAGCGCTTTCAGTACATCTGCTATACGCGATCTGAACTCAGCTTTCAGTTTCGGTGTTTCTTTCATTTTCTTGCCTCCAATTTAAATATTATAATATCTGAATATTCAGCGCAACTAATATTTGATTTTGTAAGCATAACACTTCATTAGCGACCTATGAGGTCCAAGATGAGATGAGGGTGAAAGAATGAACCGACTTGCCTCAGCAAAGAGTCCCTACCTTCTTCAGCATGCAGACAATCCCGTTCATTGGTTTGAGTGGTGTGAAGAAGCTTTTGACAAAGCAAAGGCTGAAAACAAACTCGTCTTTTTATCTATTGGTTATTCAACTTGTCACTGGTGCCATGTGATGGCCCACGAATCTTTCGAAGATGACGATGTTGCCTCAGTGATGAAAGAGGACTTTGTCTCAATCAAGGTTGATAGAGAAGAACGACCAGACATAGACGGTGTTTATATGGCTGCTTGTCAGATGATGACTGGTCATGGAGGATGGCCTCTGACTGTCATAATGACCCCCGACAAAAAGCCAATTTTTACAGGCACATACATACCCAAAGAGAGTCGTTTTGGCCGTATTGGTCTCATTGAGCTGTTACAAAGAATATCTGCCAAGTGGAAAAGTGATGAACAGACTTTAAAAGATTCTGCCGAGTTAATTACGAGAACTCTGACAGAAACAGAGGAGAAGTCATCTTCCGGGCAAGAGCCTGGCAGCAAGGAAATGGAAACTGCTTACCTACAGTTGAAAGAGCGTTTTGATGGGCAAAATGGGGGATTTGGCAGTGCACCCAAGTTTCCCACACCACATAATCTCTATTTCTTGTTGAGGTACTGGAAACGTACTGAAGACAAAAATGCATTATTAATGGTGGAAAAGACCTTGGAGGCTTTTGCCAAGGGGGGAATGTGGGATCATTTGGGTTATGGATTTCATCGTTATTCAACAGACCGGAAGTGGCTGTTACCCCATTTTGAAAAAATGCTTTATGACCAAGCATTGATCTCATTGGCTTTAATTGAAGCTTATCAAGCAACAGACAACAAACATTATCAAGATATTGCTGAGCATACCTTCACTTACGTATTGAGAGACCTCCTCGATGAAAAGGGAGCTTTTTATTCGGCTGAAGATGCTGACAGTGAAGGTGAAGAAGGGAAATTCTATCTCTGGTCAAAATGCGAGTTGGACAAGCTGCTCGGCGAAGCTGCTCCATTTTTCATCGAGCAGTTCAATGTCCTCAAAGGTGGCAATTTTGTTGATGAAGCGACCCACGAGAAAACAGGAACAAACATTCTTCATCAACTTGGTAAAGAGCCTTTGGAGGATGACGAGCAAATTGAGCAAATAGAGAATTCACGTAAGATTCTCTTTGAAGCTCGCCTGGAAAGAGTGCGACCAGGCCTCGATGACAAGATACTCACAGACTGGAATGGCTTGATGATAGCAGCACTTTCCAGAGGAGGTTTTATCTTTGAAAAGGATGAATATGTTGCTGCAGCCAGGCGAGCAGCAGATTTTATTCTTGAAACGATGCGTGATAAAGAAGGTCGTCTTTATCATCGTTACCGAGATGGCCATGTTGGTTTGAATGCGAACTTGGACGATTATGCCTATTTTACTTGGGGGCTCTTTGAACTCTACGAGGCGACTTTTGAGTTGAAATATCTGCGGCAAGCTATGACTTTCGTTGATGATATGGTTGACCACTTTTGGGATGAAAAGAGAGGGGCATTCTTTTTTACTGCCGATGATGATGAAGAGCTCATCTATCGTCGTAAAGAGAGCTATGACGGTGCTCGCCCTGCTGGTAACTCCGTGGCTTATCTAGTGCTCCAAAAAGCAAGTAGGTATTCGGGAAAAGTAGATTATGACAAAAGGGCAGCTGAGCTTGCACGTTCTTTGGGGCACTCACTCTTTCGACTACCTTCTGTGCATACCTTTTTCCTTTGTGGAACTGACTTTGCCCTTGGTCCTGCAAGCGAAATAGTGATTGCAGGTGAAAGGGGCAAGGAGGATACAAATTTGCTCTTATCTGTCATTAGGGACGGTTTTCACCCCAACAAAGTAGTTCTTTTTCATCCGGCAGGTTTGTCTGATGAGGAAACTCAAGAGTTACCAGGACATGCTCGTAGCTGTCAGCTGTTAGAAGGAAAAGCGACTGCTTATGTTTGTCGTGATTTTACATGTGGATTGCCCGTGACAAATGTTGGCGATTTTGCAGCCTTGCTCAAGAAAAAAGAAAACTAAGGGCAAAAGTAGTGAATGAAACTGTAAGTTAGGGCTCATTCAAACGACTATTTATTGGCCATGATTAACTATGATCACGAGAATCAATTTATCCATACATCTTGTGGAAGGTGGGGAGTTAAATGGCATTCCTCATGAGTTGCAAGGAAGCCGTGCGTCTTCATTCAGAATCTCTCGATAGAAAACTGTCACTAGCGGAAAAAGTTGCATTGCATTGTCATTTGCTGATCTGTCGTGCTTGTGAAAGATATTGCAGCCAAATCGACTTTGTTCGCCATTCAGTGAAAATGTTGGTCAAGCGTGAAGAGTCAGGCACTGAATGTGAAGACTTGAAGCTTTCTCCACAGGCAATAGACCGCATTCAGCAGGCGATGAAAGAAGCGTCTGCTTAATACGCAACAGCACAACATGATTGCAACAATCGCTGTGCTAGTCTATTCTCCTATCTCTTTAGTTGACTTTAGTTTTGTCCACTTTAGGACGAATTTGAGGAGGATTGAACATGGGTTCCGCATTGAAGGCCGTTAAGGTCAGCGAACACGTTTATTGGGTTGGAGCCATTGATTGGACCATCAGAAACTTTCATGGCTACAACACGACCAGAGGGACCACATACAATGCCTATCTGATAATGGCAGACAAAGTGACCCTCATTGACACGGTTAAATGCAATTTCAAAGATGAGTTGCTTGCCAGAGTTTCATCGGTCATTGATCCAGAGAAAATCGACTACTTCATTTCCAATCACACTGAGATGGATCATTCAGGTTGTTTCTCGCAAATAGTGGAAGCTATCAAACCTGAGAAGATATTCGCTTCACCAAATGGAAAGAAAGCTCTAGCTGCACATTTCCATCATCCATATGAAGTAGAAGCTTTGAAAGATGGCGAAGCCCTTGATCTAGGCAATATGAAACTAACTTCTGTCCTTACGCCAATGTTGCACTGGCCAGACAGTATGGTGACATACCTCGACAAAGACAAAGTCCTCTTCTCTCAGGACGGGTTTGGTTTACACTTGGCTTCCTCTGAGCGTTTCGACGATGAACTGCCAGAATACGGTGTTCGTTATGAGGCTGCTAAGTATTACGCCAATATTCTCCTTCCTCTCTCAATGCAAGTGAAGAAGGTGCTCAAGAAACTTGAAGAACTCAATCTTCCAATCGATGTTCTAGCCAATGACCATGGCCCAGTGTGGCGTAAGAACATTGGCAAAATCATTGAAAAATACGGTGAGTGGGCAGAACAGAAGCCAACCAAGAAAGCTGTCATCGTTTACGCTTCGATGTGGAAATCAACAGAAAAAATGGCCACAGCAATCTGTGATGGCCTAGCTGCAAAAGGTATATCTACAAAACTGATGTGCCTCGATGCAGTTCATCGCAGTGATGTCTTGGTCGAAGTTCTCGATGCTGGTGCTCTGCTCATTGGTACACCAACTCTGAACAACAATATGTTCCCCTTGGTAGCAGACGTTCTCTGTTACATGAAAGGCCTCAAACCCAAAAACCTCCTTGCTGGCTCATTTGGTTCTCATGGTTGGTCAGGTCAAGGCCCTGATTTGGTAATGGCAGAATTGGAAGCCATGAAACTCGACATCGTTGATAAACCTCTAAAAATCAACTATGTGCCCAATGAAGAAGCTCTCGAGCAGTGCCGCGCTTATGGCGAAAAGGTCGCGGATATGCTCATCGAGCGTGTTGATGGTTAGTTAAGGCATAAAAAAAGAGGGCACCGAGGTGCCCTCCTTTTTTTTTACTCTACTTTATTCTCCATGTAGTCTGTTGAAATTACTAACCTTGGTCAGCGACGCTTTACCCGTCATAAACTCTAATATTTCCCTTCTCTCTGACGGCGTTGCTTCCAAATAGTCGAGAAATTTCCTCCAACTTCCTTTACCCAATTCGAGTTCACCATAAGTTCCATCTACTGCCAAACAAGGAACATAGATGGAGAGGCCTGTTGCATTCTTCACACTGCCCAATGGTGAAGCATCGAGTTTATCGAAAGAGACGATTGCAGCTTCTGCATATTTGATAACTTTGTTTGCCAATTGGGGAATGATGAAGTCAGAGTCATAAAACTTCTTCACGTTCTTGGCAAAATGAATGAGATCACGGTGGGCTGTCATCGCAAGAAGAACCGTCGGTTCTGTTTGGGCAATGACACCACAGTGCTGAGTACTAATTGTCACTCCGAGAGCAACGTCACGTGCTTTTTTACCCTTTTCTGCGAGACTGTAACCAAGGTTGTTGATAGCATTGCCTAGTTTTTCCATTTTGGAAAGGTCAACACAGCATAAAGTGGTGCTGTTGAGAGCAAATGGATCGAAAGTACATTCATTTGTTTCGTCATAAGATTGAGTGAATGAACGAACGATTTCTTTGCCAAGTTGAGCACCATTCATCTCTGGCTTACTAGTAAGGCTGGCGAGGAAATCATCATAAGCCCAGCCATCGCCAGGTTCAACGATTTGAGAAGCCACACAGTAAGAGCCACATTTGCGGAGCTCGTACATTACTTCCACCATTGCCATCAAACAGGCATCAAAACCGATCAACTCAAAGTTCGTTCCATGGACTACAGAGACTTTTCTCAGTACTTCTTCCACATCTGTAGTGGACATGGCAGTTGTGCCATTACCTTCGTCGTAACAGATTGCACCATCATTCTCTCCAAAAGGAGTATCCTCTTCAACTTCTTGAACCTGTTTCTTGAAAGGGCTCATTGATGTTTGGATGACACGCTGTTTGGCCAAGACCTTCTTCAGTACGCTTTTGAAATCACCCTTTTGAGCTGCCTCTACGGCTTGGACGAGCTGTTCAACATCTTGAGGTGTCGTAATGTCGATTGATGAACTCTCCACATCCTGATACCAACCGTTGCCATGGTTCCACATAATGATGGCTGTTTTATTGGCGGGATAGTTCATTACACCAAACTCAACGAAGTCCCTGAATGTTTTTTTCGAGCCCATGTCGACTTCACCAAGATCTGCGAGGATAGGTGAAGTCACTTTTTCGTCATCTTTGTCCTTTTTAATGTAATATCGCTTGGCTCCAGGTGTGTCAGGTGTATATTCATCAGAGCCATCGAACTGCACAATGATATCAACTTCGTCTGAAGAGCCGACTTTCTCCATTTCGTTCATATCAATCAAGCCAAACTCACCCAGGTCGTTGTCACCAGCTATGTAGACGAGTACCGTCCACTCCTTGGCGCACAATGGCGTTGTCAACGCCAGGCAGAGCAGAAAAACAACTAGTGTCACTTTATTCATAAGAACCTCCTTGTTTACTGGTTTCCAAGCAGAAAGCATTAAGAGTGCCAACTCGAATATAGGCTCAAATACACAGTTTTGACTGAATGAAGGGTCGATGTTGTCCATTTTGTGGGCCATTGGGCGGTACAGATTCTGAACACGAGAAAACATCCAAAGTCTATTGACTTTATGGACTTAAAGAGGTAAATTGGTATTAGATTACTAAATTAGGAGGTTGTTGTGAAAGTCAAACGCAAGATGGTCAAGATAGATGAGGACAAATGTAATGGTTGTGGCCTATGTGTACCTTCCTGTGCCGAAGGTGCTCTCCAGATAATCGATGGTAAAGCCAAGCTCGTGTCAGATGTCTATTGTGACGGTCTTGGTGCTTGCTTAGGTGACTGTCCTCAAGGAGCAATCTCCATCGAAGAGCGTGAAGCTGAAGAGTTTGATGAAAAAGCTGTTGAAGTTCATTTGGAAAGAATGAAGAAGGAAGAGCAAAAGAAAGAAAGCAAACCTGTCTTTTCTGGTTGTCCAGGCATGGCTGCCAAGAGCATTCAACGGACGGAAGATGAGAAGGAAACTGTCCAGACTGGCTCAATCTCTTCCAAACTAACAAATTGGCCTGTTCAAATCAAACTTGTTTCGCCCCAAGCGCCTTATCTCCAAGGAGCAAGTCTATTAATAGCAGCAGATTGTGTTCCTTTTGCTTATGCAGATTTTCACCGCAAGTTTGTAGACGGTCGAGTAGTTCTCGTTGGTTGTCCAAAACTCGATGACGCTGATTTTTATATCGAAAAACTTGCCATGATTTTTGCCAAGAATGAAATCAAAGACACTGCCATTCCATACATGGAGGTTCCTTGTTGCCACGGATTGCTTCGTATTGTGGAACTTGCTTTACAGAAAGCTGGCAAGACTATTCCTGTAACCGCCACGATGATTGGTTTGGACGGCGAAATCAGAAACACTCGTGAACTTTAAGGGGATGAACAATGCCATCAAGACACTTTTTTCGCGTATCGGAAGCCGTCGCATTGGCTTTACACAGTGCCACCATATTGGCTGACAGCAGGGACAAACTGATGTCTACAGGTGAATTGGCCAAGATGTTGTCTGCTTCGGAAAACCATCTATCCAAAGTTCTCCAACGATTGGCTCGTGCCGATTTGGTCAAATCGACGCGAGGACCAGGAGGAGGCTTTCGTTTAACACGCGAGCCCGATCAAATAACTCTCTTGAATGTTTATGAAGCAATTGAAGGAACCATGGATGTTACTGGCTGCCTCTTTGATAGACCAATATGCGACAGGCGCTTGTGCATTCTAGGCGGATTAATCAGAAATCTCGAAGAGCAAACCAAAGATTATCTCACCAAAACAACGTTAGCCGATGTGGCTGCAGATAAGTAGGCGGAAGGAGCCTCACATGTTTTGTTATCAATGTGAACAGACTGCTGGTGGTAAAGGTTGTGCAAAAATGGGTGTCTGTGGCAAAGATCCACAGGTAGCTGCACTCCAAGATCTTCTCGTTCACGGTGCCAAAGGTTTGGCCCAATATGCTACTCGCGCACGAAAGCATGGTGTCGTTGACAAGGAAGTCGACCGCATAGTCACCGATGCTCTTTTTATGACAGTGACAAACGTGAACTTTGATCCAAAAGATCTCGAAGTTACTTTGCGCGATTTGGGAAAACTCAAAGACAAAGCTAAAACTTTGTACGAAGAAGCAGCCCAAAAAGCTGGAGAAGAGGTTGCTCAACTTTCTGGACCGGCTGAATGGACTCCTGCTGATACTTTGGACGGACTTGTCAAACAAGGCGAGGAAGTGGGTATTACTGCTCGCAGAGAAAAGCTCGGCGACGATGTAGCTGGATTGCAGGAATTACTTACTTATGGCGTAAAAGGAACGGCTGCATATCTGCACCACGCAATCGCTTTGGGTAAAGATGATGCTGATGTTCACGGTTATTTCTTGGAAGCCCTAGATTTCCTAACATCGGAAAAAGGCACAGTCGTTGATGAACTAGTTGGCCAAAATCTCAAATGTGGTGAAGTCAACCTCAAGGTAATGGGACTCCTCGATGGTGCAAATACGGAAGCTTATGGTCATCCCGAACCAACAGAAGTAAATGTTGAGCCACTCAAGGGTAAAGCAATCCTCATCACAGGACATGATCTCAAAGATTTGGAAGAGTTGCTCAAACAAACAGAAGGTAAAGGTGTCAATGTATTCACTCACGGTGAAATGTTGCCAGCCCTAGCTTACCCCGGTTTGAAAAAATATTCCCACCTAGTTGGTAACTACGGTGGAGCTTGGCAAGATCAACAGAAAGAATTCGAAGCATTTCCTGGTGCAATTTTGGCAACAACGAATTGTATTCAGAAACCACGTGACTCATACAAAGATCGATTTTTCACCAGCGGTGTAGCTGCATGGCCTGGTTGCCCACACATCAAAGATCGTAATTTTGCTCCTGTCGTTGAAGCTGCCCAAAAAGCAGAAGGTTTTACTGAAGATGGCTCTGGTAAAAAGATTATGATTGGTTTTGCCAGAAACTCAGTGCTTTCTGTTGCTGGCAAAGTTGTTGAAGCAGTCAAAGGAGGAGCAGTAAAACACTTCTTCCTCGTTGGCGGATGTGATGGCGCTAAGTCTGGTCGTAACTATTACACTGAGCTTGCTGAGAAGATACCTCAGGATTGTGTCATCCTCACCCTTGCTTGTGGCAAATTCCGCTTCAACAAAATGGAGTTTGGTGACATTGGTGGCATTCCTCGTCTTCTCGACATGGGTCAGTGTAATGATGCTTATTCTGCAATTCAGGTTGCCGTTGCTCTTGCTGAGGCATTCGACACTGAAGTTAACAGCCTGCCTCTTTCA
>CAZXTJ010000213.1:0-11991 GCA_964643655.1 uncultured bacterium | reverse complement strand
TTGTAGCGCCGCTCTAGGTGATGCTGCAAAATGGCATTATTCACCTTTTGGCCTCCTTGGCGGAAAAAATTTTTTTTATACCAGCAATGATTGACCATTAGTGCTCTGGAACACATTTTGCGTGTTGGTCATCTCTTTAGCTGGACAAGAGAGAACCCTCTGCCTGCTAACCAAAGTCGATGTCCTCGAATGAACATTGCGCAAACATTTGCACCAATTGTTCCTTTGCTGCCGTCAAAGAATTGGTTGCCCAAAGGATGAGAGGCAACGATAGCAGTACCTTTGTCTGTGCGGACAATCAATCCTTCACCCAAAAAAGACAACTCTTTCACGAGCCCCTCACCGTAGGTACGGGCCTCAGCAATGCGCTTCCATTGGCCACCTTGTTCAGTGACGTCTCTTTTCCATACACCGCTTCGGCCACCGCTCAGAGCAGCATATAAACTTGCTCCCCGTTGAGTCAAAGCTGTCACAGTAGTTTTGGGAACTTTGAATTCAGCCAGAAGATCCTCAGCACCCACTTTGTCGAACCAGAAGATTCGCTTGATTGTCCCGTCAGCCCTGCTGATGATAATCCCTTCTGAGTCGATTACCATGTCAGTCGGTCGATAAATGAACCAACGCCCGCGTGTTATTCGTAAAGGTGGAGGTACAAACCAAACATTCCTGGCTGTTCCTGTTCGTACATCCACTCTAAACACACGTTTTGTCGTAAGGGCGAAAAGCACCCCACGTTTGACAATAACCTTCAACAATGGCTCTCGTGGTATAGCTATCACCCGCTCTTTGTGAAGAGGGTTTATTGACCAACGAGTCAAACGACCTGGAGCAGCACACCACAGTTTTCCTTCTGAAGTGACAGCGAGAAGTTCTGCTGCTTCATCTATGACCTCATTGCGCCATCGTTCTATTTTTTCATCCCAAAGGAACACTCTTTTGCCATCACCAAAAGCCGTAGTGCCATTACTCAAGGCAGCAACGCAAACGAATTTCGCAGAAGGTGCCGAAGCTTTGGCTTGAGCCATGAGCTTTTTATCCGTTCTGGTAACACGGTGCAAACCGACATCAGACGCGACATAGACGGCCTCTTTAGCGGCAACCATGGCATAGATGGTGTTTGGTAAATACCCTTCACCAAATTGCTCGGTGTACAAAGAAATGGGAGACCAAGATTTTTCCTTCACAGACCATAAATAAAGCTGTCCCGTTTTGCTACCAAACCATCTGCATTCATGATTGGCTGCAGCAGCACAGATCCCCGCTGGGCCAAAACTGTTCTCTGCTTTGTGATAACTCCATTGGGTCGTCGACTGTGAGTAGCTGAGTAATCCACCATCCCTACCAATCCAGACTTCATCATTCAGAATGAAGGGCATGAAGTTGTCCCCCTTGGGACCACCATTGGATTTTATTGGGCGCCACTTTTCTCCCTCACCCAGTGAATACACTCCCCAGCCATGACAAGCTATGGAGGCCTTTTTCCCCAAGGCCAAAGCAACTATTTGGGTTCTGGACAGCAGACTATTGCGGTGGCATTTCTCTTTCGTTATCTCGTATACACCTTGCAGGGACCAAAGATATAGACGTTCTCCATCGGAGACGAAACTATACTTGCTCTTATTTTTGATTTGTTCACTGCCAATGTTATTTTGCCAATACCCACCTTCACTCAACGACTTGTGGAGTATGTGCTCTTTGTCACTTCTTAATGTAAAGAGTCGTCCATCGACGATATGACAATCGATGACTGCCCTGGCAGTTGGTGGGAACCATTTCGATGATTGCCTAGAAAACAACTGAACGGCACCATCTGCTCCAAGTGCAAGCACCCACATTTTCGTCATTTGCAATTTTTTGATATTGGTCAGCAACAAACCTTCTGCAGGACCAAAAGTCTCAGCCTCTCTTCCTTGTCTTCTACGTACGAGACCAGCCCCTCCACCATCGTGCCAAATGGTTTCATCACCTGAGGGGGAGATGGCTAGGACCTTCACTGCCCGCGTGGCAGCTTGGGTAGAAACAACTAATTTGGATAGACCTTCATTCGCAATTATCTCTTCTTCAGCTTCTATCAATGGACCTTCATGATACTGCCCCTCATGCACCTTGGCCGTCTTGGCTTCTGGCTTATCATCCAAGGGCATGTAACCTGCAATTCCCAGGTTGAAACAGGTCAATGAATAGAGAAAAACAATAGAGAGCAACCAACTTTTTATGGACCTTTGCTCGAGAGGCACAGGTAGTCCTTTCCAAAAATATGCAAATTCTCAATTTCAGCTCACTCTTTGCTACCTTAAGGACTCCGACATCGAAGTGTCAAATGAGCCTCTTCAAACAAGACTGAACGCGGATTTGCGACTATTGTTAGAAGTGCATTTTTTTTTTGACAAAAGACCCCAAACTTAACTAAAACCCATGTAGGAGTTGGTTGGTTGGGTCCGTTCCGGGAAGAGGGATAATAATGAAAAGACTATTCAAAGTTGCATCGCTCGTCCTCGTAGTAGCGTTTGCCGGTATCGTCCTCCAAGGATGTGGAAAGCGCAATTGCGGATCTGGACACTCTTATTGCAACCCTGATGGCAGCGTATCTTATTACCGCCATTATCCAGGTTACACGAGAGAGTGCACCTGCAGGACTGTCTATCATCCCTGCACACACTACTATCATAATCACTACTAGGCCATTACCTTAACCAGTGTTCTAACAATCTGAGCGTTGGTAGATTGTTTGCTGCGAACATTGGCATTGATGGCAACTCATCGAAGTTGTAAGCCTTGTTTCGCGACGTAGCCAGATGACGCTCTCAGAAGGGCTCTCGTAAAGGTAATTGGTGAAACGTCACTTTTTACTGGTCACATGGCCATTCATGCTGTATACTCCTGCGTCCGGCCATGGGCCGCACATTCATTGATTTATACGAGAGGTTAACCCAATGGGTAGCGTCGTCAAAAAAAGGCGAAAAAAGATGAGCCGTCACAAGCACAAGAAGTTGCTCCGCAAGACGCGCCATCAGCGCCGCAAGAAGTAGTAGCAGCAATCTGCTGACTTACGTTCTGCACTGGGACCGACCCGGGGTATTTTATCCCGGGCCGGTTTTGTTTACTTCATGCACTCACTGTAGACGAAGTCCCTTGATTATTTAGTAATCAAGTGTTGCGCTAAAAAAGATCCGCACTTCGTCTTGAAGGAAATCTACTCCCGTGAGGTGTGGTTACTCTTCGTCTGGTCGCAGAATTATCCTAATCTCGTGAGCACTATTCAAGCCCCTTGAGCCAAATCTTATTGTCGTCATGTTTGATTGTGGCAAATATGTCAGTGTTACCAGTCGAAGGATTGTCCACGTATTGATAAAAGCCGACTTCGTCATAACCAACTGACCAGAATCCAAGTGAGCTTGGTCGTGGTCTTATGTAAGCCCGTGCATTGACCAAAGCTGAAGCCAGCCAGCGCAAATGATCACGTTTTGCATCATTCAACCCAGGTTCTTCAGCTGCCTTACCGATGGCTTTGCGAATGAGGCTAGCTGCTCGATTATGTTCACGATTGAGATAATCGAGGAAATGATAAGTATTGAGTGCTGAACTCTTCACAATTTCTACAGGAGCACCAAATACTTCCGCAATGTAGGGCACATGAGTGCCTATTACTTGCACCACCTCTTCGAGATTCAATTCATCATTTGGTCTATAACTACCTGTTCCGAAACGCTGATAGGGCTCACCGTCGGGTCCACGTTCGAGAAGCACGGAAGTTCGGAAGGCCTTTATTGGGCCGTGAGTCGTCATACATGTGTCAGTGCGAGTGCAGCCATAGAGATGTGCCCAAAAAATGTCGTCACCATTCAAGCGGACGAAACGATTGAGCATTGGCTCTTCTATGCCATCACGTGCTTCTGCTTTGGAGAACTGGCCTGGTAGACGAACAAAGTCGAGATGAAACTCTTCTCCACCTTCTAATGCTTCCAAATATGGACGGTTGTTTGGCTGCGTCAATATGACCTTGGAGTTGAGCATATGACCAGGATCGACAGCAAACATGGGACGATATCTCTCTGTTGTTGCCGCAGAAAGACCACCATGAGCTGCCGCCTCTTGAAAATACTCAGAGAATTTACTGTGTATTTTCCTCACTTGCTGAGGTGAACAGACCAAAAAATTGGGCGGTTCAAGGTTTTCGACACATATGTGCATTCCAGCCCAAGGTTCTTGGCAGTGACGCACCTGTTCAGCTGTAAGTTTACCTTTACGAATCAGCTCTAATCCGCGCCCCAACAGGCGAATGCGCTCTTCACCCCTTGGTTTGAAACGCATCTCTTTCAAGAGGGCTGATAGTTCAGAAAAGATCCCCTTTTCTCTCTCTTCGAATTCTCTCAATCGTGTCTCTTGCTCTGCTGCCTTTGCAGCCAAGATACCCGACAATTCAGCCAATGAGCTTTCCAAGGCGGTTTCTCTCTGCCCCATCAAGTCTTTGACTTCATCAACGCCAGGCCAGAAACGCCCCGCTCGTTCGTTGTATGTACCAGCGTGAAGAATGCATGCATCAGCACCAATCCTAAGGGCAAACTCAATACCCTTTTTCACCTCTGCCAAGCTCCAGCGACGGTGGGTTTGGTTTTCATGATCAGCAATATCAACATTACCATGGCGAAGATGGACAGCCAGTCTTTGGCAGTTTAATAAAAAGGCCGAAAATCCTGGAACTTCCATCAAGTCGAGTCTATTCCAAGTACGGATATCCTTGTTCTGAAAATCAGCCTCTTGAGCTAATTCTGCTGCATTCAACAATCCGTAATATGATTCGATTTGTTTGGCTAACACCTGTTCATAAAAGTCCTCTTCAACAGGTGCACGCTTGCTCTCGTGGTCCCAGCCCCCAATGTCCCACATAGAGAGACCGACGATTGGCTTCACGATATGCCTCTTTCTTCTTAGTTATCGATCAGAAACCTTCTCCTTGGAGGATAACAAAGAGGATGGTAGCTGGGAAAGTCCCACGTCATCCAAAGCACTTTGCAGGGTGGGCAATTCAAAAGCAGCCCCTCCTCGTGCTCCCTGCATTACGGCTCTTTCTATGACTGCAGTCTGCTGTGGTGAGAGATTGTAGAGTGCGTAGACAATACGGTCAAAAGCTCGATAAACAGATGGCCAATCAACGTTTTCTTTTGAGATCAATCGCCGAACTGTAGAGACTAGGGCCTCCTCAACTGCCGCCATTGGACGATAGATTGGTACTGACAATAGCGGTTCTTTGTCAACTTGGATATGACGCCCCTGGGCCTTCCGATGAGCCAACCAGAAATGAGCTACCGTGGAGTTCAAGACAAGAAGCAAATAGGGAAGCGGTATTTTGCTCAAATCGAGGAGTACAAAACATGCCTCACCAACAAACACTTCTTTTCCCTTAGGAATGAGACAGAACTTTGGATAAGCTGCCTTTCTCACTCCCACCAGTCTTTCCTCGCCAGTAAAACATCGAAGTTGTCGAGGCCGATGAAGACCATATGGCTTGAAAGCACTCGTCATATGAGAGCTATATTTATCGAAATGAGCCCGCAGAGCCGAAAACTCATCCCAATGCTCTTTCATTTCTTTGCGTTTTTGGCGATCCATGTATAGCAAGTTGCCCAAGTGCTCGCCCTTCAGATAATAGGGTAATACTTGAGTGGCCCAGTAGTATGGCCGAACAACGCTCTTTTCTCTCTCTGAAAGCGAAAGGGAGGCCAACTCCTTCTCTGTTAAAACGAAGACTCCTTCGCCATCATCAAAGTTTCGTCTCCCTCTTCTAGGCATTCCAAGTCTCGTCTGTGGAGCCACCAATCCCTGGACGTAAGCCTTGTTCACAAGTGAAGCATTGGCCGTGTCTTGAAGTCTTTTTAGGACATTTGCTTCGTCAGAAAAGAGCAAGCTAACGCTGTGGGAATTGACAATGACACGGCCAGTTCCTTGCCTGAAGGCATGAGCAGTACCTGCACCAGCATAACGAACCAAGGAAAAACTGTCTGTCTCACCTTCTTTTTGGCTGCCTTTGCGCGCTACGAGCAGGGCTGCATGGCAGCCAATTGCTTGGCGAAACAAACGATGATCACCCAGAGCAAGATATTCGAGGATCTTGGTCTTCGTAAGAATGGCTTTTCGTAATGTCGTAGCAGAAGCGCGCGATGTCCAGTAGTCAGCAACTACGAGAGCCAGGATGCCTCCTGGTCGCAAGATCTCAATAGCCAAGGCCATGAAGAAATAAAGCAAATCCATTTTGTGGAGGTAATAGGCGCCGACCAAAGAAGTTTCTCGGTATTTGATGAACTTTTCTGCTTGCCCCCTCACTTCAGCCAAAAATGGCGGATTCCCTATGACAACATCAAAGTCTCGAGGCCAATCAATGTCCACGAGGGCATCTCCTTCAAGGATTTCATAGGTAACTCGTCCTCTTACTCCCTGTTGTTCACAACGCGATTGAACGAGTATTCTTGCGAGAGCTGCCGTCGGACCATGCCGTTCCACGCCCATCATTAGTAGCTTCCCACTGAGCTTTTGTGTAGCGTAATAATCGATTGCGGCAAGCAGGAACATGCCGGAACCACAGGCGGGATCAGCTAAAGAACAATCTTTGCCTTTTGTGAAAGCTTGAAGGGCTCTACCTGTCAAATCTCTGGCTATTGATGGCGGAGTGTAATAACTGCCAGTGGCTCGTTTCGCTGCCCGCCCACAAAAAATAGCCCTCCCATTTTCATCTAGCTCGAGTTTTTGGGCGAGAGTGCCTTCATGGGCTTGCGCTATCAGAAACTCGGCTCCTGATTCGACTCCTGAAGCTTTGAGTTCCTCCATTAGCTCTGATGGAATGGGCAATGAAAGTGCTGTCCCCAAAAGCAAGTGGCTGAGAGCCTCATTGAGCTGCTGCCTTGTGCCCTCTTCTGCTTCCCCTACCCAAGGCAACACATCGCCATACTTATTTTTTCCCCAGGTCAAAAGCTCTTGGCGAAAGGCATCCATTGCTGAAGCAATGCGCCGAAGGGGCTTTTGGCTGCTTTTACTGGGCAAAGTGAGCTTCATATTAAGTCTAGTCTCTTACTTCACTATTTAATTGGGTATTGGTAAATGGGGCTCATGTCTTGCTACTATCTATATCATATGCGGCGTAAACAGTGGATCGTACGAAAATTCAAAAATAAGCTCCCGATCCGAGTGGGGTTTTTGTTACTTTTCTTGTTTCTCATTGTCAGCAGTGCGTCAGCCAACGAAGTGCTAGACATGCTTCGTAACGAGTCGGTTTACATATCCACCAAAGGCCTCATCAGGGTCGAACGTGAGGGACTGGTCGAAGCTGTTCCTGTCTTGGTCGAGAGAATATTAGACGAAGGAACTGATGGTGTACTGAAAAAGCGCATGATTGACACTCTTGTCAAACTGGGGGGTAATGAGTCTCTGTCGGCAACTGTCAATACTGCCCACAATCTCTATGCAATCTCCAAGAAGAGGGATCTCCTCGTTCCCAAAGATATGCATAAAGAAGGCTCCCTCGAAACCGTTATCAAGAAACTGAGTGTGGAGATAGGCAATCACACTTGCACCTATCTCGTCAGACGAACTTGCCGCCATCCAATGTTGCGCAATGTTGAAGTATTGTCTCCTTTCATCGAAGCGAAGACCCCATCACTAGTCAAAGCCGCAGCGCTTTTGGCCATAAAAGAATCCCAAATCAACCACGTTCAATTAGCAGATCCATTACTCAAGCTTTCAAGGGACAAACGTTCAGTAGTTCGTGCTTTGGCTTACAGAGCCCTTTGTGAAAAACTGCCGGCTGATGATTTTTCAGCCTTTATCAAAGATGGCTTGAAAGACAAAAGTGCCATCGTTCGTGAAGCCATTCTTCTAGGCATTCTGGAAAAACAACCCCGTGGTGTTAGCCAGGAATTGACCAAACTTCATGAAGTGGAAAAAGACGAACGTTTGGCAGCACTCATCCTTGATGTCCAAGACTCCTTGAGAAAGGGCCTCTGGTTCGACAGATTTTTGTATTTGGGCATAGGAATAGTCGTACTCATTCTTCTTGCTGGTTTGGCCATGGTGCCTTCCGTACTCAAACGCCAACGAGAACGTCAATTGGTACAGGCTCTAGAATTGATGAAGCAGGCCGATTACGATCACGCTGCCCTCGAATTTCGCTCCATAATGAAAACGAGCCCCCAATATCACGACAAAGCTCTGCTACATCTGTTGCGAGCTCTCGTCCGCGCCAACAAGATGGAAGAGGCCACAGTCATCTTTGGCGAATTAGATCCCAAAAACTATGAATTGGATGATTTGTATGCTCTTGCCACTGACTTGGATGGCAAAGGCCTCAAAGCACGTGCCGTTGGCCTTTACCTGCAAATAATGGGACGAGATAAAGATTACGGTGACGTTCAAAAGCGTTTTGACACAATAGATGAACGTTTTGGTGGTGGCGGCAAAAAAGACAATCTACAGCAAAGGCTTTCAAGCGGCGTGAGCTTGACTGGAATATTGAAAGACTCATTGTCAGCAGAATACGAAGGTTTTGAACTCATCGGCAAAGGTGGTATGGGTGCCGTCTTTTCTGCCGTGAACAGGAAAAGTCGTGAAAAAGTGGCAATCAAAGTATTGTCACCTCATCTTGCTGACAAAGAAGCAATCAAAACGCGTTTTTACAGAGAATCAGTGGCTATTGCCAACTTGTCCCACAAGAACATCTGTGGCATTAGGGATATTCGTAAGGCAGATTTGCCTTTTATCATCATGGAATATATCGATGGTGAGTCCCTCAAAGACATGATCGAAAAGATGACCAAACCTGTTGGTAAAGCTCAGTTCCTAGAGATTGCAATTCCAACAACAGACGCATTGGCTTACGCCCATTCCAAGTCCATTGTTCACCGCGACATCAAACCAGAAAATATACTCGTAACCAAAGATGGCATCCCCAAGATGGTAGATTTTGGTCTCGTCAAATTCAAAGAAGCTGCCTCAGACATTACATCGACAGGGGCCATGATGGGCACACCAATGTATATGTCTCCAGAGCAACTAAAAGGTGAAGCAACAATCGATGCTCGTACAGACTTATTTTCCCTTGGGCTCACCCTTTATGAGCTACTCACGCTTGGTTATCCCTTTCCCAAGAAGGCGGTGTTCCAGCGTGTGTTCATGGAACCGAAACCGTTGCGTGAATTGAACAAGTCTATACCTGCTCAGCTCGAGTCAATCATTCTCAGTTGCATTCAGAATGATCCAGAAGAGCGCCCCTCTGACGCAGCAGAGTTAAAAAGCTTGCTCGAAACTGCTTGCGAATATTGGTCAGAAAACTAAAACAGCTTCAGCTGTTTTGGCTCATTTTTTTTTGCTTCCGCTTTTTCTTTTCGTTTGCGTGCCGATTGCGCTTTTCGTGCTAGCTGAAGTGAACCGCCTTCATTGAAAAGATCTTTGTCCAGGCCGCTCAGAAATGGGCTAACACCTCTTTTTCCTGGCTTTGGATAGATTTTTCGCTCTTCTGCTCGGGAAATGTAAAGGCGTTGCGAAGCTCTAGTCATAGCAACATACAACAAACGTTGCTCTTCTTCTTCGTCAATGTCCATCAACGGTTCTGACTCGTCCTCAGCCGGTGAAAAGGGAACTACGTTCTCTTCTACACCAGCAAGGAAAACCACGGGAAACTCGAGACCTTTGGCTGAATGAAAAGTTGAAAGAGTCACAGCGTCGGCTTTTTTATCGAGCCACTCACCTTCTCGAATACACTGACATTCAGCAATGAGTCGAGTAAGTTGCTGTCTAGGAGATAGCTGGGGATAAAAGACATATTGGTCTTTTAATCTCTGGCGAGCTTCTTGTGCTGCTTCAGTCACAGACAACTCTGGCAACCATTCTGTGATTGTCTCTATTTGTTTGTCCAATGGCAGACTATCGAGCTCTTCTTGACGCTCTTTGAGAAATTTGAGAAGCTCTGCCCCAATCTGTGCCTCTTTGCGAGACAAAGAACCATCTTCCACACAACGACGTAAGGCACCAAATAATGATAGCTCATAATAACTGGCAGCCTCTTCGATTTTTCGGCGCCCATTAGGCTTGAAGCCACGCTTGGGGATGGCCAGCAAAGTACGCAGAGCCACATCACAGTCTTCGTCGACAATGATTTCACATACAGCAATAATTCGTCGAACGTCTCGTTCGTCTATCCAGCCCCGCCCACCTCTGCGCCTATATGGAATTCCTGATTTATCTAGGGCCGCTGCTACACCATCACCAACGCTTTGAAGTCTATACAAAATGGCAATATCAGAAAAACCTATGTCAGAAATGGTTTCTTCTTCTCGGCTCGAAGCAACGGCGTCGTCGCCCTCCAAAGAAGCGCCACCAATGACTGTCTCAATCTCAGAGACAATCATCTTCGCTTCTGTTTTCCCATCAGGTGCTACTATCAGGATGGGTTGCTCACCACCCTCTTCTATGGCCTTGAAGCTCTGTTTGGTTCCGAGCATGGTCTGGGCAGGTATCAACAGGTTCTCTGGACAACGATAGCTGTTTTCTAACGTAAAGATGCGTGCTTGGAGAAAATGCGTATTAAAACGATTAAACCCATCCAATGTTGCACCACGAAAGGAATAGATAGCCTGATCAGCATCTCCAATAGCAAAGAGAGTTCCCTCTTCACTCAAGAGAATCTTGAGCAAAGATAATTGCTCGGGATCAACATCTTGAAACTCATCAATGAGCAAGTGACGACAGACCAACTGCCATCTCGTTAGGGCTGCCTCTGAAGTTGAGAGAACATGAGCAGCTTGTTGGACCAAGCCTGCAAAGTCCACCAAACTCCGTTTTTGCAGCTCCTGTTGATAGAGTTTACGTGCTTTTTTAGTCTTTTCGCTTTCACCCTTTTGTTCGTAAGGCAGCGAAAGAGAAGCTGGTGCAGAGGAACATCCCCCTGCAAGAGCCCAAGCTCTATCCAAGAGAGCCAATTGTTCGTCCCTGCCTGCCACTCTGGGTGGTTCTTCACCTTGCAACAGTTTTTCACCAGCAAGTATACGAAGAGCCAAGCCATGGATGGTTGTAATTATCAAACCATCCTTGATTTCCTCTGTCCTTGCTTGAAGCTGTTCTGCAGCTCTACGAGTAAAAGTAATGGCAACAAAGGGGCCTTCACCCTTTTCTCGCAAATGAGTAATGCGACCAATCAATGTTCTTGTTTTTCCAGCGCCTGGACCTGCCTTGACCAAAGTAACTTGTGCATCTGAAGTGGCAGCGGCATATTGAGATTTATCGAGGCCATAATAGGACATTTAAAATAACTTTCCTTGTGGATTCCATTTTTTGCGGTCTTCTTCACTAAAAACTCTGACAACACCAAATTGCCCATCAAATCCTGCTTTGATGTCAACGTTACCCTGTCGAACACGACGAATGGCTTCACCAAGAAGCTCTCCACCAATTTCAGATAGTGTGCTGATAGGAGCTTCGCGCAGAATTCTGAATTCGCCACCAAATTCGGCAACGAGCCTGTTATAAACTCGGGCAACCTTCTTTGTTTTTGGTCCCGAACCAATAATTTCTGACAATATCTCTACAAGTGGAATCTGACTCTCGAAGGGTTTGGCATTGGCTGGCTTTTTTCCTTCTGGTCTATCAGCCAGTTCTTCCACGCGATGTAAGACCCCAACCGTCACTTTCTTTCCGCAATCGGGACAACGAAAATCTGCTTTCCGTGTTTCTTTGGGTGTGAGCCTGCAATCGCACGATCGGTGCCCGTCTAGATGATATTTTCCCTCCTCGGGAAAGAACTCTATGGTTCCCTCAAAACCTTCTCCAGTTGCGATAGCATTATAAATCGCGCCATAACTGAGTTCTGTGTGGAAGAGATTGGCTTCACGTCCCAGTTTTTCTGGAGAATGGGCATCAGAGTTCGAAATCAACGTGAGATTATCGAGGGCTGAAAGGCGCCAATTCATAGGTGGATCAGAGGAAAGTCCAGTCTCTACAGCTTTGATG
>CAZXTJ010000212.1:2999-12080 GCA_964643655.1 uncultured bacterium | reverse complement strand
GGCCGAAGATGATGACTTAAGAATGGCTCGTCGTAGGAAAGGGTTTCTCATTAAGTCGCTTAGTTTTGGTAGCAGACCACGTACTTTGAAAATATTGATCAAAGCAGAGGAGCAAATCACAAAATGGATGCAATTGAATGACAATGTTCCCCCAGCCATTGCCATGTTGCAAGCTTATGCAACTCTTGATGCCAAATCGTACTCCCCTGCAGGAATACTGGCTCGCAAATGCAGACTCAATCTCGATAAGTCTGAGAGCGCTCCTAAAGGTCAACACATAGATCTAATCAGAGCAATTGGTCTTTACATCGAAGCCAATTCTTACAATAAGCTCGAAAAAACCAAAGAGGCTCTAGTGCTCAACGACGAGTTCCCGCGAGTTGTGAAGACCTTTAATGAGCCTTTAGACCACTTTACAATTTACGCTCTTAACGAAGTAGTCATGGATTTGGCGCACCTCTTATGGGGGAAGCGCGAACTGATTGGAAAAGAGTCTTTCATCAATAAACAAGTGAAGCTGCTCGACTCTCACTGCGCTATATTTCCATGGGTTAAAAAAAGTATTAGTAGATTGGATGATATACCTGAAGACATCAAGTCTGAAATAGACAAAAGGTGTTCTAATCGGTGAGTGTAGTATGATGAATAGTTGCCCAGGGAACAAGCGTTAGGAGAGGTCGTTGGCAGTCCCGATTTGCAGCTGTTATTCCGAGCAAGGCCAAAAGTATGAGATTGGCCAGCGGACCATATGTTTTAGCTGCGTTCTTTTGCTACTCACTGATCCACGTCTGAAAAACCCCAAACAGGTAGCTGGAACGTGCTCCTATTGCCGCAGCAAAACCGATGTTGTAACCCTAAAATTCAAAAAACGCATCTGTGACGAGTGCTTGAAACAGGCTAGAAAAGTTCGTTTGGCAGCAAGTAAAGATGTGTTGGCCAGTCAGTTGTCAGTGTTTCGTAATAGGCCAGTATCTGAGATAGTAAATATTCGCCATCAGGCTTTGACCTACCTGCTGGCTCACTCTCATCTAAAAAACTATGCAGAGCTCTCCAAACTAGGCAAAGAGATGCTAGCTGCAAAACCCAAAGACGATTATTTGAAAACAGTTGTCTATGAGCGCCTCATTGAGGCTGCAAATGAGTTGGGTCAAGAAGGCAGTGCAAAGTATTACGGCTATAAACATGCTGTCATGCTCGACAGAATTGCCAGAAGTAGGCAAATTGAATATCAAGTACAAGAGTCCAACAGAATCGAGTTTGGCATTGAAAGTGTTTTCCTCTTTTATGGAGGACGTACAACCTTCACTAGCTATATCGATAGGCGCACAAGAGTACCCTCCATGTTTCCAGCAACCCTAGTAATGGGTTCTGAACTCGTTGGAAACTACTGTTTTTGGCTGGAAACTTCACTATCATATGGACGTCCGCTAAAAGCTGAGCTCGAGCTAACAGATGTTCTCTTGTCAACAGAGGGCATTGATGAAGAGACAGCAAAGAAGTTAGAAGCACATGACTGCAAGATTTTATATCCCTCCACAGGGAAACTCACTTGCGTCTAGCTCTGAGCACGTTAAAATGGTGCAATGCGTGGCAAAGTTCTCAATAACCGCTATGAGGTGCTTTCTGCCCTAGGTCAAGGGGGGATGGCTCAGGTTTGGCTCGCCAAAGATCTCAAATTAGATAGAAAAGTTGCCCTAAAAACCATATTGCTCAGTTAGAAATCTTCAATGGTTGCAAGGCAAAGATTTGCCAGAGAGGCCCGAGTTTGCGCCTCTGTGCAACATCCAAATGTTATATCCATATTAGATTTTGGTACCTTGCCCAGCAGTGAGCTTTTTTACACAATGGAGTATTTGCCCTATAAAACATTGCGAGATTTGCTTCAAGAAGGTGAGACCTTCACTCAGGAACAAATTATCCACATGATGAAGCAACTTGCCTCTGCCTTGAATGGGTGCCATGAAAATGGAGTCATCCATCGAGATGTCACTGCCTCGAACATACTCTTGAAAGAAAATGACGAACTCATCTTGGCTGATTTTGGTCTTGTTTATGAAGAAGACAAAACACGTATGACAATGACTGGTGGTTTTGTCGGCACTCCACTATATCTTCCTCCAGAGGCTCTGCTCAGTAGAGAAGTAGACGCTCGTTCAGACGTATACCAGTTTGGCCTGCTCTTTTATGAATTGTTGGCTCGAAAAGCCTTGTTAAAGGGCGACAGAGTCATTAGCGATTTGTTCAGCCAAATAATGGCACCTGAGTTTGACCCGCCTGCATTCATGGACTTACCTCCAAACAATCCTTGGCGTCCGCTGCTAACAAGATGTCTGGCCAGAGATGTCGAGCTCAGACCTTCTTCTATGAAAGAGCTTTTGCAAAGCCTGAATACAAGTGAAGGTCCCACCGCCGAGAGCAAAAATGAAACTTTACTTAAACCGCCTAAACAACATTCACCATCTAAGATAATTCCACTTGTTTGTGTCATCCTTTTGGCAACTCTTTTATATCTAGTAGTTTTCAAAAAAAGTACAAAAAACTGGTCCGTGGAAGACTTCAATCTTGAGAGAAAGGCACGCTCAGTCTCGGTTTCTTGGCGGAGCCAATCCCCTTATCCCACTGTTATCAATGTAAAGGGAGCTTCTTTCCACCATACGTATCCAGCTTCAACAATGACCACTTGTACCCACTTTGTGGATGTCGATGGTTTGACTCCAAACACTCAGTTTTCAGTTTCAGTGATCTTCCCCAATGGTGAAAGGTCATTGGCCAAGACCTTCAAAACACTCAAAAAGACTCCAAAAGAATGGCTGCAGGTATTCAGAGAGTCATTGAGTGAATACCTCACGAACCCTTCTATCAATAGCTCCAGTAGATTAATGACTAAGGCGCGTGAGTGTGAGACAAAGGATGTATTGCAGCTGCTTAGCAACACCATTGTAGATGTATGCTACAGAGACATTTCCAAACACAAAGTTCCCTTTATGCCTCGTGTTGAGAAAGCTTCTGCCCACTACTTCAACTTACTCGAAGTAGCTTTGAAAACTCTCGAACGCAATTCTGACATAGAATTTGATTTACGCCACTGCGCACCATTCTTGTCAGCTTCTTTTTCCTTCTTCCGCGCATTTTCTGATGCAGAGGACAATTACAAACGTTTGGCCAGAGGTGAGAAGATGGATGCGACAACAGTCTTCTCATTTGGCGGCAGACCTCGGTATTTCAAATTCATGACCAAAGTGGAAAAACGACTGGCCAAGTGGAAATCGGTCCATCAGAAAGTACCTATTTCCTTTGAAGTGTTACATGCAATTGCTTTGGATGATGCACATTACATCCAACAAGCGGCTGAATATGCAAAGGACATAAGACGTAGGCTCTTGAGCAAAGGACTGAGTGGTGAGCACATAGATGCCATCCTTTTGCACTCCATTACATTGGAGGCCGAAGCCTATCACAAAATGGGAAAAGTAAACAAAGTCTTCGAACTTTTAGAAGTATGTAGAAAACTGACTTCTGTCTTACAAGAGGGATGGGAAAAGAATCCGTATATCGAAGACAGAGGAAAGTTTAGCCATGCCATACATCAAATGAGCAAAACATTGGCCGAGGCCAAAAACGTTCCCAAAGAAAAGTTACTCTCCTTTTACGCTGATTTGACTGACATTTTTCAAGGCACCTTCACGCTAACAGATCTCAAAGGAAAAGTACGCACTCACAAAGATTATTCAGCAGATCTCAAACAAGAGATTTTAGAAGTGATGAGTAGATGAAAATGGACAAAGTACGGGGTTCTTTGAAAATGCTCGTTCCAGAAAATGTCTGTTGGCTGACAGATGGCCGTCGCACTCCAGGTTTCATTCAGTGGGTCAACCTCGAGAGAGCTCTCTTTAGTTGGCAGATTACAGAATATGAAGATAAGGGCAATCATTGGGTACTTCCTGCAGAACGAGTTGCGGACTTCCTTTTTTTACCAACAGCCAAGGAGTTGACATCAGAAAATCTCAGTACTTTGGACAATTCCATCCAACACTTTTCAAAACCTCTCATCGTTGAACCTAGAAAAGAAGCACTACTCTCTTCTGAAAAGGAAATCGAGACTCTCAGCACAGAAACCAAGGATTGGTTGTTGAGAAACTCCACATTCTTTAATAGTGGTGAGTCGCTAGATTTGACTGCGATGAAAGGTCCATCAACCCTAGCTGATGATCTGAAGACCTACTTTGCATTGCTGGGATTGGATGAAATTGAGGAGAAGACAGCAACGGCCTTGGTCCTCAACCCAAGTGCAGGAGAATGGATCAAAGGAATGGAGTTAGTCTTTGCAGAGAATGGGTTCTTTCCATTCAAAGGCACACAGTTTCGCACGAAAGAGGTCTTTGAAGGTATTGGCAGAAAGGAAAAGAGACGCAGTTATCTCATAAAAATCCATCAGAGAATCCCAAAAAAGTTAGGTGTCGATTGGTCGAAAGACATCACTCCCCCTTTTGGAGACAGTGGCACCAATGCAGGCATAGACCTCTGGGTACCAGCCTCCATAACTCGTACGAAAATCTCCATCCTAAAAGTAGTCGTTGGTAAAGCTCAAATTGGCGTGAACCTCGCTGGTTCTGGCAAAGTCAAAGTTGATTATCAATCTCTTTACGATGGTTTGGGTATCGACTCCACTTATAAAAAGAAACAACGCACTCACACACTCACTTATAATGATCGCAAGAGTAAAAAGCTGACTACAACCCTTCCTGCGATGACAACAACAGGACAGAAAAAGTATGGTTATCAGCTTTCGAACCCACGCTATTCTTGGTCACTAAAAGCAACGCCTGGCCTCAAAGGCGTTATCAATATCAATGCCAAACCATTCTTTGAAGAGAAGATTGTCATCGGTCCATTCTGGTTCAACGAGTTTGCTCTTCGCCTGGGAACCTTAGACTTCAAGGCTCATAAGGGCACTGTCACAAAAGACAAGGTGCAGCGTGGAAAGAAGACCTACTCTCAACCAACGAAGTCAGGGACCAGACCCATCTCTTCTGCCACATCGGCAACCCATCCCAAACAAGCTCCGAGGGCTCGACAAAGTCGTAAAGTCAGACGGCGGCCTCGTTAATCAAATGGCTGTGATAATTCACAGGTGTGAAATCTGGTTCACAGTGTAAAAAAAGCGATAAACCCGCTATAAAAGGGCATTTAGCTACTTGGTACGACTCTTGTGTATAAAAGAGCAAGAAAGCGGGTAGCAAAATGAACACAACAAAAAACATCATCATCTTGGTTCTTGTCGTCTTGGTCGCTCCACAGGCAGTATTTTCAAATGACGCTCTACTCGGCGTCAAAACTAAGAGGGTCAGCTCCAAAAGAGATAAAACCTGGAAAGACCTCGAGGTAAACATCAAGAGTGGTTGGCATCGTAACAACAAATGTCACATTACATATACCAAAAACGGCAAAAGCCATGAAAAGAACTTTGGTAATGCCACTGTTGATAAACTCGTCTATGCTCTGCAGAAAATTCGTAACAAAGGTGGAAAAGTAAGCCTGCTCAAAATCAAAGGTCACGGCAACTGTTGTGTTCAAGATATGGGTGGCGACACGACTATCATGGTTTCTGGCACGGAAGTTATGGTCAAATTGATAGATGGTCGTATGGAAATGATTACCCAACTCCTCAAAGATACTATTGCTGACGACGCCACAGTCTATCTCAATGGCTGCCGCACAGGTGAAGCAAAAGACAGTATCGCTCAGGAAATGAGCAAAATTCTTCCAGGACGCACCATCGTAGGTAATAATACCTTGGTCATCGGAATTCCCTTTACCACGAAAACAATGGGTGACAAACGCTACTTCCGCAATGGTGAATTGATCAAAGACTAGGAGCAACTATCGCAATCGTGGCGCTGAAGAGCTTCAATGAAGTAAATTCACTCTATGACACGTATTGTTGGGGGATACAAACTCATTGAAGTGGTGGGCCAAGGTGGTATTGGCATAGTTTATCGTGCCCATCAGGAGAGCCTTAACAGAGATGTTGCCCTCAAATTCTTGGTTCGTAAAGACTTAGCCGCTGAACAGTGGCTCGATGGCAGTCGCCGTTTACGCGATGAAGCTCAGGCCGCAGCCAAAGTGCAACACCGTGGCCTCGTGGAGATATTCGACACAGGCGAAGACGAGGAGTTGGGCCCCTATATTGTCTACGAATACCTACCAAATGGAACTTTACGAGAACACCTAGACAAATGCAGTCCAATGGGATTGTCAGGGGCACTCGATCTCTTTGGTCGACGCCTCTTGGCCGGTTTGAATGCTCTCCATGAAGCAGGGATAGTCCACAGAGACGTAAAACCCTCCAATCTATTGTCAGACGGCTCTAGTGGTTTTAAACTCTGCGATTTGGGTTTGGCCCATTTCGAAGATAGAAATGCTCGCACCCAGACAGGATTGATGATTGGTACGCCAGGTTATATGGCGCCTGAGACTTACCTCCATGAAAAGCTCCTTTACACTCCTTCATATGACGTTTATAGCGCTGCAATCATGCTCGTTGAGGGAGCAATCGGTTATCATCCATACCAAGCACCTTCAGCTGCTTTGCGGCTTCGTAAACAGCTCGATGAACCTCTTACTTATGACAAACTGACTTCAGTGGGGATTGCTCCCCATGCAGCAGTTGTTCTGGCTCAGGCTCTTGCATTGGAACCTGGCAAGCGTCAACAAAGCGCTACCCAGCTTGCTGTGGAATTGGCTGATGTTTTTGAGAGAAAACGCCACAAAAACCATCCTGAAAAAGTCATCAAAAAGCAGGAAAAAAACCGTAGGCGTACACTGGGCCACATTTTTACTGTACTGTTGCTCGCCCTTTTCTGCGCCATTCTGTTTCATTCCACGAAGGATGTGGAAAAATCCAAGCTCCCAGAGAGTCCAAAGATCTCTGAAGAGTATTGTGAACTTTCCCGACTCACACGCGACGGATTGATAAAAAGGAAAGAGCTTCCTTCTGGAGACGAGTTCAAAAGTTTGGCTCTTTTCATCAGGCAAACTGGCATTGCCAAAAGACTCAAACTTCCCCAAAAGACTCCGGACCAAATCCTAGTATTGACCTACTTGGCGCGCTTTACAGCCAAATCGAGTCCATCTTATTCATCACACTGTTACATATCGCTCGTAAACCAACACTCAATTGGGCGTTTACGTGAGCTGGGAATCCCCATTGAGCAGGAGATCTTTCCACTGTTGCTGGAAAGAGTTGATCACACAATTCTTTCATCAGTCATAAAAAAAGTACTGAGTAAATATGTTGAACGAAAAGAATGGTCCACCTTCTCGTTGAAACTTGCAGAAACAACATTGGCCAAAGCCCAGCGTTATCGCAATACAGAGGTCGGTCAGGACATTTGGCTCCCCATAGACGAGAGATTGAAACTATCTTTTTATATGATGAGAGAATTGGGCTGGCAAAGTTATCCAATCGAGTTACGCGCCAATATGTTCGACCACTACCTTAGTTGCGCCATCATGCTGGCCAGCGGCGACATTGCTGATCAGGTCATCGAACATCTGGCAGACATTGACAATGCTGGTGGACCAAGTGCCATCGAGGGAATATCTGTTCGTGAAGGTGCACGCATTTGGTTTCGTGGGGTCATCGCATCCAACTATGCCATTTTGGCCAGTACAAAACGCCTTCCTCAGGGAATAAAGTTACTAAATGAAGCAATTGGGCGATTAGAGAATGCAAAAGAGGATAGAAAACTCATCATCCGTTACAAGTGTTACCTCTCACAATTGTTGATGCGTTGCATTGAGGGCGAATATGACAGTGCAGATAGCACAGCCAAAGAATCACTTGCCGTTATCGATAGCTTGTTGAAGCAAAAACTATCTAGACAAGAGCGAGCACTGGCTCTAACGATGCGCGCCAATGCACTCATGGTCAAAGGGCAACACAAATTGGCAATGAAGGAATTGGAAGACATCGAGGCTGAAGATGTTTGGTTAGAAGACAGATGGTATTATCATTTGACTTTGGCGGACAGTGCTCGAACGTTGAATGACTATGAGCTAATAGATAAAGCGATGGCTCAAGCTGGTAGGCTTGTACCTTCAGACTTCACTTCATATTACAAACTGAAAAAGTTTGCCATGGGACTGGAAAGTCGCTTTTTCAAAGGTGATGGTGAGAAATCAGCGAGATGAATAAATTAGTGTTTGTTATATTTGTCTTATTCGCCTTCGTGAGCACTCTTTGCGCAAATGGTATGAACAGTGCCCAAATGCGTCGAGACATCCGACGGCAAGCTTTCTCCCTACTCATTGCCCGAGCAAAGGACAAACATCCAAAGGTTGAACGAGCACAACAGATAGTTGAGAAAGAACTTCCTACTTTCTTCACGGAAAATGGATTGGCAGAACTCTTCTCAGTAGCAGCTCTGTCTAAGAAAACTGCCACAAAACTGAAGATAACTGAGCAACTGAAGTCATCTCGCAAGACCTTGAAGTCTCTTGGCCACTACAGCAAACTGAAAAACAAGAGTTTCCGCAAAGCAATTCTCTATCTCGCAAGAGCGAAGGTCTTTGCAGACTTCATCAAACAAGACAAAGAGACAATAGCTTTTACGGCCAAAGTAAGAGATGCAGCCATTGCAAAGGCATGTGCTGCCAATATGAAGATGTTGGCTGGTGCCGCCGAGATGTACCACATGGACCATAACGAACACATTGGCTTGAATCAGGACATCAACCAGCTCTTACTCGTCAAAGAAGGGTACCTCAAATTCCCAGCAGTCTGTCTCGTCTCCAAGAGTCAAAGTTACAAGATGAACGAGCACGGAGCCATTATCTGCAAAAATCACGGAGACCTTGGCAGCTGTAAAAAGCTCGGGAAAACGGGATTTACCGAAAAACAGCTAGGAAACCTCTACGAAAACAATGCAGTCTTTCGTGTGACCGATGAAATCTTGAAGCAACACTCTCCTGACGGTCGGGGATTCGTCAATTTCAAGAAGTGACATTGCAAGCTGCACTATTGTTAGATGTGAAGCTATCAGGTGAAATCGACTCATCAAATCCTTGTTAATAGTTGGA
>CAZXTJ010000212.1:0-2989 GCA_964643655.1 uncultured bacterium | reverse complement strand
GGATAGGTTGGTCAAAGTGAAAAAACTTTTAACTGTCGTAATTCTCGTCCCCGCACTTGCCTTTGTTTTGTCTATGGGTTGTGCACTTACTGATGATGATGATCCCATAGCTCAAGTCATTCCAACTGTTTTGACTGCTCCTTCGAATGGCCAGACAATCAACACTGTTGCTAGTATGGTGGCTATGGAAATGATAGTTCCTCCACCAAACGATGAACTTCAGTGGACTGGTGCTGCAGAAAACTACACTGTCGAAGTTTTTGACACAGCGCAACCTGGACGTCCACGTTGGTCTAGTGCACCCATGACTGGAACGACACTAGATATCAATGACATCAGTCTATACTCCGATGCGACCACTATAAGAGATATCAATGACTACATAACAATGTTTGGTGACACAACTGTTGAGTGGCGAGTCATTGGTTCGAATGGACAGACTTCAGATAGCTGGCAGTTCACTCTCGACAATTCCTAAAGACCATCTGCTTCTATAGCTTTTAGGTCATCGAAATCCATAGCCACAAATTCTGGGATGTTTGCTGCCCTCTGCTCTAAGACGCTGCCGTCCAAATGAATGGGCACACTATCGTTTCCATTTTCATCTACATGAGTAATCCATAGCTGAGTGTATGGTCCTTCTGCCTTCGCAGCAAACACTAGCCATTTACTGTTCGGTGAGAAGCTATGCCATGAATTCATCTTATTGGCAAAATTGCAGCCCATCTTCTTTGGGGGAGCGTCTGAACCTACAGCTTTGATATAGAGCGTTGCATCAGGTTGGTTGAGCATGAACCTATTAGCCTGACAGAAAACCAACCACTTACCATCAGGAGAATAGCGTGGGAAATAATTTGACTTTCCGTTTTTGGAAGCTCCTTTTAGGGGATGAGCTTTACTTCCTTTTCCTTCGTTGAAATCAAGCTCGTAAATGTCGAAACAGAATTTCTCTTTACCGTGGACGAAACGGCCTTTTTGCTCCATGGCTGGCATGCGATGGGGATAGGGAAACTTTGTTGTATCTATAGCTTTGGCTCGGGCAAAGAGCAGTTTTTCTCCACTTGGAGAAAAGCTAGGATTTGTTTGTACATACTCCTGAGAATCTGCTCCAGAGAGAGCCTTCATTTCTTTGGTCTGTCTGTCATAGACAGCAAGATGGCCAACAACTGGGAAAAAGAGCTGGGGTACATATTTTTTCAAAAAGAGCTGATAGACGATTACCTCTTCCACTGTGGCTACTGAATATCGAGCATCAGGCGAGAGTGTTGCCAATAATCCAAAGGTCTTCCGTTTACTCTTTGGATACAATTTGCTCCAAGAAATCATATCATCGGGCTTCAATCTCATTGTTTTACTGATGTCTTTGATGAGGAAGGAGCCCTTGTCGCCACCATGGTCCATATCCATCGCTAGGGTAGAACCATCTGCAGAAAAGCTATGACAGTTTGCACATGTTTTCATCTTCTCGAGCACAGTTCGCGGAGGACCATCTTTGGAAAGGTCTGCCAAGAGCCAACGAATGTCCTCTATCTTGTTCAATGCTTCAATGACAGGCAAAGGAACCTCGCGATAAAAAAGAGGTGCTCCCACTGGGTCTTTTGAAGTGGAGAAAGTGACGGTGCTTCTGTTTTTCTCGTTCTTCACTTCCGTGACAGTGAAGTTTGCTGGTGTAGTAAGAGAGCTTGTTTTGATGGACTCCCACAACTTTCGAGAAGGTCGCCAGAAGGTGGTCGTTGTCGTGATTTCTGCGCTATTGAGAGAAAGACGCCACTGAGCTCCTTTGACTCCTTGCCAGCGAAAGAGTGGAGAGCGAAAATCGCGTGGAAAGAGGGCTCCAGGCAGGGGGTGAAGGATAATCACCGTATTTTCTTGCTCTGGAGTTTTTTGGCAAGCGACGAAAAAGAGGCCAACAAGGGCGAGAAACAGTATTAGACGCATATAGATTGGTCCTTCTTTGGAGTCGAGTTTTGGGCTCGATAGTGTACATCATGGTAACCTGATATCGATGATTTCATTTGGAGAAGTGCTCAACAATCGTTATCGTATTATTGCCAAACTTGGCGAGGGCGGTATGGCTATCGTCTCTGCTGCAGAGGATTTGCAGCTCAAAAGAGACGTTGCCATCAAAACCATCAAAGTTGGAAATGATGGTAGCAATGCTTATCAAATACGGTTTCGCCAAGAAGCCAAAAGCTGCGCCAAGGTCAACCATCCCAATGTCATCTCCATCCTCGATTATGGAACCTTGGATAATGGTGAACTCTTTTATGCCATGGACTATCTACCTTATCCTGACCTGCAGTCACTCATTGATGAGGGTGAGAGATTCGACGAGAAGCGGCTCATTCCGATAATGCGTCAATTGGCTCAGGCTGTGGGAGCTTGCCATGAGGCTGGTGTCATCCATCGTGACATAAAAGGAGCCAATGTCATCATCAAGGAAAATGATGAGGTCATCCTTGCTGACTTTGGTTTGGTCTACAACAAAGACGCCACGAGAATGACTGCCACGGGCGAGTTTGTTGGTACGCCTCTATATTTGGCACCTGAGGCACTTCTGTCGAACAAGGTAGATGAAAGAAGCGATATCTATCAATTGGGGCTACTCTTTTATGAATTGCATACAGGCAAAAAGATTTTGGGCGATGACGTCCACTCTATTTCCCAACTGTTATCACAAATAATTGCTCCAACTTTTGATCCTCCGTCTTTGATGACAAAAGAAGTGAACGACAGGTTGCGACCCATCATTGCTCGCTGTATCGAACGTGATATGAGAGATAGATTTGCCAACACTAAAGAACTTCTAATGGCAATCGATGGAAAGACCGTTCCTCTCAGACCTGTCAAAAGAAGGTCCTCTGAGAATCAGATTGTTGAGCCCCCCCTTGCGAGCAAAAAACGACGAATTCCTATGGGTGCAGCAATCATTGGGGCTTTTGCAGTTATCTTGCTTACCTTCAAACTTTTCTATCGTCAACCACAAGGA
>CAZXTJ010000211.1:0-12160 GCA_964643655.1 uncultured bacterium | reverse complement strand
CTCTACTCGTTATGGGTTGGGCGAGAGTCGCTTCAAAGGTGACTACAGCCCAGGTGAGCTGGACTATTCTCACCCCTTCGTCTTGCGTGAACCTCACAAATGTATCAAGTGTGGTCGTTGTATCCGTACCTGTAACGAAGTCCAAGGTATTGGCGCTTGGGGATTTGTGAACCGCGGTTTTGCAGCCACTGTAGAGCCAACTTTCCAAAGACCTCTCGACGAAACTGAATGTGAAAGCTGTGGTCAATGCGTAGGTGCTTGTCCCACTGGTGCTCTTCTCGAGCGAGTGCCTGGTGACAAACCTGGTCCTTTCGAGTTGAACTTCGTCGAGTCAACTTGTACTGAGTGCGGTATGGGCTGTGCAGTCACATTGGGTGCCGTTGGTCAGTATTTGATGAAAGTACAGGCTCGCTCAAAATGTGAAGGTACAAATGCTGGTGTCCTTTGTCAGACAGGTCGCTTCGACCGAGTCTTTGATGAAGCTGACAAAGTGCGAATAACCAAACCAATGGTATGCAAAGACGGTAAATTGGTGGAAACCTCTTGGGATGAAGCCATCAGCAAAGCCGCCGAACTACTTGGTAAAGGTGAGAAGACAGGCGTCTTCGTTTCACCCACAATGACAAACGAAGTTGCTTATCAAGCAGGTCAATTGGCACGTAAAGTCATTGGCACCAACCATGTAGGTACCATTGAGAGACCTTGCGAAAAATGCTTCAACGCAGAAGCCGTGGACGCTTTGGAACCAACGAACTACCTTGCCATCAAAGAAGCAGACCTCGTTCTCTTCGTTGATAGCAAGTCTTTGGAAATGAACAAAGTCGTTGGTAACCACGTCGTTGGTGCAATCAACAACGGTGCTTCACTGGTTGTCATCGGTGAAGGCGAAACGAAGCTCGACTTCTACGCCGGTGTGAAAGTTGATTGTAAAGGCGACGAAATTGGTTCAGCACTACGTGGATTGAAAGACTTGGCCAGTGATGGTAATGGCGAAGTGCCTGGCCTCATTGCCGATGAAAAAGCAATCTTGGCAGAACTGCTGAAATCAGCCAAACGTCCTGTCATCGTTGCCAACGTTGATTTGCGTCCTGCTGGTGATTTGGAAGCTTTGGGTGTATTGAAGAGTGCCATCAATGGTGCCAACATCGTTGCCCTGAGATCACTTGCCAACACTGAGGGTTCTATGCGCCTCGGTGTAGATCCTGTCTTCGGAGCTGGTATGAAAAAAGCAGCTACGGCAGGAATGTACCCAGGTAAATTGTTAGCTGATGGTAATCTCGAAGCAGCTGTTGTCATTGGTGAAGATCCTCTTGGTAAAGAAGGAGTGGCCAAAGCTCTCGTCGATGGTTTCGATAAAATCGCCAACCTCGTCGTTATGGATTCACATCTGAGCAAAACAGCAGAAAAAGCTCATGTACTTCTACCCACACCAGGCAGCCACGAGATGGATGGAACTATTACAAATAGCGAAAGACGCCTCCAGCGTGTACGTCCTATAGGTGAACCACCTGCAGGTAAGTGCCACCATGGTATCTTCGCCACTTTGGCTGACAAAATGGGCAAAAAAGATGCTCTTGGTGATAGCACATATCCTAAAGACATCTTTGGTCAATTTGTTGATTTGGTGGACTCTTGGAAGGGTGCCAAATTCGACGATCTGACCTAAGCCTCTTATAATCGACCTTTGAGCGCGCCTCCCACTTTGTGTGGGGGGCGCGTTTTTCGCCTTGGCAGAATACTTTGTTCTGATTGCATTTCCTTTGGTCAAGCATATTTTACTCTGGCACGTCATATGCATGGATTACTGCGGGACCAAGGAGAATAAGATGCAGACTAAAAAGAGAAAACCGTCGAGCTCTGGCTGCAGTATCGTAGGCACCCCGTCCCTCGAGGAGCTTGGCGAGGCTGCTGAAGAGAGCTTACGTTCAATTCAGCAACTCGTCGAGCGCCTCAACGAAATCGAAGGTTCAATGTCACCTGAAACAGCTGAACCAATCGCTTCTGTAACAGCTCGTTACGGAGATACTACCGAACGTGCTGACAACCTCTTGGCAAGCGTTCTTTCGATGATGAAAGACGTCAAGGGCTTGACTAAAAAACTTACCTCAATCAAGCAGGCGAATGCTCAGGCGGCTTAGCAAAAGCTGGTACTCGCTCTTTTACTTTTAGGTAAAGAGCAGTAGCAACTGCTGCTTTCACGAGACTTCCCGGAATAAAAGGTAGAACCACGAGAGTCATCGTTTTGCCAAAAGCCGTTCCCTGGATGAGGGAAAACCAATAAGCTCCACAACCAAAAAGTGGAATCAATCCAAAGAGGCAAGCTATTGCTAGTCGGATTGGACCACACTTCGTACTATCACCACCGGTGACGATTTTGGTTGCTAGAGGCATCATCAAAAAACCAATGAGAAAACCACCCGTTGGCCCGGCAAAATAAGCTGCACCACCAGCACCACCTGCAAAAACTGGCAGACCGATAAAACCTGCAAAGAGGTAGGTACAGATAGTGAGCAAGGCATAACGCACAGGCAAAGTGAGGCCAATGAGCATTAAAGCAAGAGTCTGCAAGGTCAAAGGTACTCCCCAAGGCATGGGGATTTTTACGTAAGCACCAAGAATTATCAAAGACAGAAGTAATGCTGAAGTCGTCAGCAAAACGGTGTCTCTTTTCATTTTCTCGTCACAATCCGCAGCAACAATCTAGCTGCTTTGAATAACTCGTAAGTGCTGATCCATTCACGAGTAGTATGTGCTTCGTGAATGCCTACACCCATAATGAGAACTTTGATACCGTTGGCCATGAAATGATTGGCATCAGTGCCACCCATACCATCCGCCAAAATCGGATCGATGTCCAATTCCTCTGTAGCTTTGACTACTTCTTGAACGAATGGATCATCGCTATCAATATGGTAACCGTCATACATACGTTTGGTCGTTGCAGAAACTGAAGGGCGTTTCTCACCCTCTGGTCGGCGAGCAACAAAAGAGGAAGCTCCATCACGGAAGCAGCGATTGATATGATCAATCTGAGAAATCAGTTTTCCTTCATCCCTACTTCTGATTTCAAGCTGCAAACGAGCTTTGTCAGGAATGACGTTAATCTGATTGACCGCTTCGAAAGTACCAATATTACAAGTAGTTTCATCATCAACTAACCCTAAGTGCATTTTGGAAACGGCTTGTGCAGCTACTTGGATGGCATTGACACCACGCTGAGGATTGGCTGCATGAGCACTATAACCACCCACTTCTACGTCTAAGACAGCTTTATAAGGTGCTGACAAGACAAAAGAGCCTAAATGAGAGCCATCGAGACAGAGACCACGTTTTGCTTCAAACTGAGTGAAATCTAGTTGTCCACTACCAGCAAGGCCCTTCTCTTCACTGACTGTAAAGACAACTTCAAGAGGAGGGTGGTGAAGCTTTTTCTTTTTGATGACTTCCAAAACGTGCAAAATTGCTGCTATTCCGGCTTTGTCATCTGCTCCAAGAATGGTTGGTCCAGAGCTGGTAATGATGTCGTCTCGCAATTTGGGACGAACATCACAACCTGGAGAAACCGTATCCATATGAGCATTGAGCAAAAAAGGCTCGGTATAGAAAGGGTCTCTTTTTCTTGGTCTTTTGCCAGGTTTTTTGGCGATGATATTGCCAATCTCGCCACCAAACTTTTTGTTGGCTTTGTCAAAAGTGACAGTAAAACCCAACTTTTCTAGGCGGTTGGCAATATGTTTGGCGATTTCTTTTTCGTGGCCAGATTCACTATCGATGGTCACGAGTTCCATAAACGTATCTATGAGCTTGCGCTTTTCTAGCATCATACCTCCGTGGGCTCTTAGCTTGGAGCCGTGGGAAGTATACCGGTAGCTGGGAAAAGTCACAAGCGCTCATCGTGGCGCTTCTGCCATGGTCTATTGACCCTTTTGATTGAGCAAATCGACAATTGTCGAAACGAGAGAGGCTGATTTGAAAGGCCGTTTCAGCCAAACAATGTTGTCATAGGATTCATCTTTTTCCTCTTCCTTGAGGACAAAATTCGATGTAACGATACAGTGTTTCAACTGACCTTTTTCAAGATGGTCAGTGACTAACCTAATATCCCAATTTCGCTCTGGGCGGTGTTCTAGGATGAGTAGGTCGTATGGTTCTTTGTCCAGCAGATCAAACAATTCTACGAGTGATGTTGTCGTGGCTACAGAAAAACCACGTCTGTCCAATAATTGGTCAAGGGCACGCAGAAGTTCGGCTGCTGTATCGAGAATGATGATTCTCGCTGCTTGCTCGTTCATTGTTTTCTCCAACAGGCAACAATGATGAAGCAAGTAAATGGCCAGTATTAAAAGTGATAGAGGGCCAAATTACCAGGGTGGATTGTGAGAAAAGAGGGAAGTTATAATTTGCACATGGTTTTTCCTCATGGTGATTAGATAATGTAGATGAAGTTGGTATAGAATGAGAGGTGGCGATGAGAGACGCTCGCCCGGAACGTGCGGCACTTTATGCAGTGCTCATTAACTCCATTTCTACATGTTTGAAGTTTGTAATGGCATGGCTCACTGGTAGCATTGCTGTGGCAGCGGAAGCCTATCACTCCTTTTCGGACATCATTACTTCTGGATTGGTGTATGTTGCCATTCGCGTAGACAGAGTAAGTCACGAAGAGCCGCAGGAAAGCTCAGAAAATCAAGTCGAGAACAGAGCGATTGCTCAACCTCAGTCCTTAAAGTTTTTCAGAGCCAAGTTGGAAGGCGGGATTTCTTTCCTCATAGGTCTCTTTTTGCTCTTTATTGCACTTCAGGTACTGTATAGAGCCTCCCAGGGAGGCCAGCCAGTCATTGAGAAATCAATCATTGGTGGTATCGTTCTCCTCATCGCCGCTCTTGGTTCTTACCTGCTGTCACAATTTGAGTTGGCAGTTGGTAAAGCAACGGGCTCAATGGCTCTCGTTGCCGATGGTCATCACGCCAGAGTGGACATGTTGGGCGCTCTCCTTGTATCCATCAGTCTTTTTGCCAATGCTGCAGGTTGGAACATAGATTTTTTGGCAGCTGCCATCGTTGGTTTCCTCATTTTATTGCAGGCAATTGAAACACTCGTAAATGTTGTTCGCTCCGCCTTTTCCGAAGAGAGCGATGAAGACAAACCTCTCTTTTACGTTCATCAGCAGCAAATAGTCTCTGAGGTTCTCTTTGACGCAACTGCTGGGCAACGTGTCGTCACGACAATTGAAGAGTTGATTGGGTATCAGTTTTCTCAGACAAGGGTTTTTCATTTTTTGCGTTATCGTTTGCCCATCTTGGTTTTTCTACTGATTGTCTTTGCTTGGTTATCGACAGGAGTGTCTATAATCAACTTGGAAGAGCAGGGATTGCTTCTCAGGTTTGGGCGTTTGACGACGAACAAACCACTAGGACCAGGCTTGTGTCTCTCTTTTCCTTGGCCCATAGACAAACTTTATCGATATCCAGTCAAACGCATAAAGCGCGCCACTGTTGGTTTCAAGGGACAAAACACGTCTGAGAAAATCCTTTGGACTAAACAGCATCACGAAGTCGAGTATGAGATGCTGACGGGCGATGCTCAGTTCATCACTGTTTTTATGACTGTCGATTATCACATCGATAATCTGTTGAAATATCATCTCGTTGCTTCCAATCCCGATGAGTTGATAGAGGGCATTGCCAATTCTGTTTTACTAAAGATGTTGGCTGATTTGGAGTTTTTCCAGATTGCCATTGAAGGCCGTCGAGAACGTGAGATATTGCTGACAAAGAAGATTCAAGATGAGGCAAACGATCTCGACTTGGGGCTCACCATAGACACAGTAGCTTTCAAGGATATCCATCCTCCGGTGAGCGTTGCCCCACAGTTCGAAGCAGTTATTAGTGCCGAGGAAGAGCGCGAAACAAAAGTAAACGAACGTGAGGCTGTACGAAACCGACTCATCCCAATGGCTCGTGCCCAGGCAAAACGAAAGATAGCCGAGGCTGATGCTTATCGCGTTGCCGTTTTGGGTAAAGCCAAGGGAAAAGCCGAACGATTCGAGTTGAGACGAAATTTTGATGACTCAGTCAAAAACATCCAACGATTGACCCTCAAAAGAGCTGCGCAGCTCGAGGGATTAAAGAGTCCAATCAAAGTCCTCGTAGACAAAGGTGTCAATGCACCAAATATTCTGCTCATGCCTGCTGGTGGCGGAGATATCAACGACTTGGGCGCAACATATGGAAATTAGAGAGGTGACCAGATAATGCGAGTGTTCATAGCCATTACAGTCATCGTTGTTTTGATAGCAGCTTTTTGTGGATTGTGTATGTTTACTGTTGGACCTTCTGAGGTGGTCATCGTTACCCAGTTTGGTCGCCATATCAGAACGGTGGAGAAACCAGGTCTGGAGTTCAAATATCCACCTCCAGTTCAGACAATCAATCGCCTGGACAAAAGGCTTCACGTCTTTCGCACCAAAGTCATACAACAGCTCACTGCTGATAAGAAAAGTCTTCTCCTTCAGAGTTATTGTTGTTGGCATATCAAGAACGCGCTCAAATTTTTGCAATCAGTTGGTTCCATAGACAATGCCAATGCTCGTTTGGGTGACATAGTGAACTCGGAAATGGGCGCCCTCTTGGGGAACTACCAGATGGCTGATCTGATTACTCTCAAGAAGACAGGAACTGCTCTACCAGATTTCGAGAAAAAACTGACAGAGAACAGCTCTCTCAGAGCCTTAGATCTCTTTGGCATCGAGATGAGCAAAATTGGAGTACGTCAGCTCTCTCTACCTGCAGCCAATGCAAGAGCAGTCTTTAATCGAATGAAAGCTGAACGTAGTCGTGACGCAGCCAAATATCGCGCAGAAGGCGAAGAGTTGGCCTCAGCCATTCAGGCAAAAGCTGACAGAGAAAAGGCTGAAATTTTGGCCAAAGCATTCAAGGAAGCAGAGGTAATCAAAGGCCAGGGAGATGCTGAAGCAGCACGTATATACGCTGAAGCCTTCAATGCTGACATAGATTTCTTTAACTTCCTCAAATCCCTGGAAGTTTATAAAAAAGTACTTGGTGCCAACACCTATCTCGTTCTCTCATCTGAATCTGAATTGTTCCGCCAATTTTTCTCTGGTGAGATAGAGGGGAAAGAGGGTGCCAAGTGAGTTTTACCACTGAATGGAAAGAAGCTTGGGACAGCACAGGACGCTTTTTATTGCTTGTCCTTTTTGTCCTGCTTTGTTGTTATCCGCTCACTGGCATTCTCTCTATTCGTCCTGAAGAAGCTGGTGTGCTCTTGCGATTTGGCAAGGTCATAAACGACAAACTGCCACCTGGTATGCACTACACCTTTCCTTGGCCCATCGATCAGGTCATTCGTGTTCCAGTTAGGCAAGTGCGTACCTTTTCCGTTGGTCTCTTTTATCCTCAAGGAAAAGAGAGAGTCTCGGGTCCTGATCAGCCCCATCTGCTGACAGGTGATAAAAACCTCGTTCAAATTCGATTGAATGCCCAGTTTTCCATAGTCAATCCTGGTCGTTATCTCTTTGTTTCAGCAGATCCGGAAAAGGCTGCCCATGATGTGGTGGCTGCAGCCGTCGTCTCTACAGCTGCGGCCATTCCAGTCGAGAATTTGCTGACAATTGGTCGTTTAGAGTTGCAGAAAAGGATACAAAAACTAGCACAAACAGAATTGGATATTCTCAACTTGGGTATCCACCTTCGTGCCATCGAAGTTAAGGATGTAAATCCACCACAAGATGTCTTGCCTCACTTCAAAGATGTTGTCAACGCTCAGATGGAACGTAACACCAAAAAGCATAATGCAGAATCACGTTGTTCGGCCCTCTTGGCAAGAGCCAAGAGTTTGGCTCGCACGAAAGTTGAAAGAGCAAGAGCTGACAAGACAACAGTCGTTTCCAAAGCTCAAGGAGCTGCAGCACGTTTCACTTCAATGCTAAAAGAGTACAAGTCCAATCCTGGACCAACTCGCAAACGTTTGTATCTGGAAATGATGGAAGAGTTGCTGCCGAGATTTCGCCAAGTCATTAGAGTGGAAGGCAAAGGCCAAGACTCTACAGCCACTATAAGGATTGGTATTAGAGAGTAATCAGATAGGCACAGCAATAATTGTACGGTCGTCACCTTTGGGTTCGCCCAGTTGAGCCAAACGTTCTGTGAAACCCTGTAGATCATTTGTTGCTTCCAGTGCTTCCAGCATTTGTTCGCTTGTCACATCTTCTATGCCGTCTGAGGCCAAAACGACAATATCTTTTTCCAGCAGTATGAAGACAGAAATGTCACCACGTTCTTCTTTTATTCGTCCTTTGGAATCAGGTCCAAGCTTGCGAGTGATGATGTTTCGTTTGACTGGATGACGATGAGGGCGATTGGCAGGTATGACTCGCCCTTCGCGAATGATGACGATACGGCTATCACCAACAGAACCTGCAAAACAAACACCTGTCTCTGGATTGATGAGCGTCAAGACAGCTGTCGTTGCATTGGTCTGTTTCTCGAGGCTGTTGTTGGCATAGTCAAAGGCTGAGTGGAGTAGTTCCTTTGGATCTTGGCACAATGAGGCAAAATCACGGAAGAACTCGTTGATTGCCGTTGCTGCTTTCAGACTAGCCTTAGCACCCTGCATAATGCGTCGCATACCAATGGAGACTCCGTCATAAACAGCATAAAGATTAAAACTTTCGCCACGAAAGGGAATGCCATGGGCAATATGTAAATAATCATCATTACGTTTATGGGTTCGTCCACGAACAGAGCACAGGCCGAAAGAACGGAGTTTCTCGTCTTCGAGTTTGGCTCCTTCAATGAGAAAGCGACCTTCCTCAAGACGATTACTTCGGACCAATTGGTGCAAATATGGACTGTTCATTGTCATCTCATCCATTTTAATGGAGTAGTTCTGGGAGAGCAACGGGCTGGTAGTCAAATAGTCTCTCATGGTATTACAGGGCGACACTCAACCAAAGTTTATTAGGGCCGGAGGTGTTAGGTCCATGAATAGTGTTCTCGAAAAAGTATCTGCATTGACCCGTCAGCGTTGTGTAGAAGCTGGTTATGACCTAGGCAAAGTGGAAGAGATGGCCAGGAACTATCTCGACGTATGGAAAAGACAAGGATATGTCGGTCTTACTTGTCGTGAAGCTTTGGAAGCTCCAGATTATCTCTGGATTAGTTTCTTTACTGGTCTCAAGGACAGAGACGGTGTCAACGGCTCTCCATCAACTCCCGTGGCCCATTGGCAGTCTTCTGATTGGATGAAGGACTATGATTACACCTTCTTCAATGTTCGAGCGACCTCTTTGAATCCTAGTGAGACAGGTACTTTCTTGAAGGCCATCAAGTTGTTACCCATCTTGCGTACCAAAGGCTTACACATGGCTCCTTTCATGGACTGTAACTTTGGCAATGTTTACTGCATAGACAGTCTCAAAACGATATATCCCAAGAGCCTCGACCAGGACATGCTCGCTATGGGTATTGGACCAGACGAACAAGTCCGTTTTTTCATCGACTTGGCTCACTTGGCTGGATTTGTCGTGGGTTTTGACTTGGAACCTCATACTAGTCAGTTTTCTCGCACAGTTTTGACACACCCTGAAATGTTCCGTTGGGTGAAATTGAACAAAGCCAAATCTTCAACTGTCCCCAAAGACATGAAGACAATGCTGAAAGAAAAACACCAAGAGAAGATTAGACAAGAGGTTCGTGACACTGTTGCCAAGGCCTGTAAAAAAGAGGGCCTTGCAGAACTCGAAGATCCAAATGCTGAATTAGAGGTAATCAAGAGAGCTCATACTTCAGCTCTCCAAACTCTCATCAAAAATGGCGTTTGGACACTACCTAGTCATACCTGGGGCGGTGTTGGTCTACCTGAATACAAGGAATATCACAAGCAGGACAACTACCCTGTCTTTGATTATAGAAACGAAGAAGGAGAAGACCATGCTGAACATGCCTTCGGTATGTTGACTCCATTCCGTTTTTATGACAATTTACCTATCAACAAGATTCCCACAGAGAAAGACGTACCAGTCATCAATAAAGATGTCGTCGAGTTTTTCGCCTCCATCTTCCCTAGCATTCAAGACAGGTATGGCTTTGACTACGTTCGACTCGATTATGTGGACCATGTCTTTGATTCCATTATGGAAGGCGATGAAGATTTAGCCGTTGAGAAGCAACGTCCTATCTCTGATCGTTGTATACCATCGGTTCTCAAGCGAGTCATCGACAAAGCCCGTGAGGAAAGACCCTATACTGGTGCCATGGCTGAACGTATGGGGATGGACATTGCCGATTATGGTTCAGTGGGTTTTGATGTAATGTTGGGTTGTGACATACTCGGACCAATTCATCCCGAGGCTATTTCTGGCACCCTTGCTTTCACTCACGAAGCTGCAGGCATTGCCGCGGAAAATCCGCGAGTAGCAACAGTACCTTGGTCTGTTGATACACACGACTCTGGTAATCCACTCTTTTGGACTAAACCAATTTCTGAAGTCATTGGTTCTCAGGGTATGTTGTTACGTCAATTCGTCTCCCGTTTTGCTACTCCTGGCCCCATACGTCGTCCCAAATACGAATGTATGGGTAACCTAGATATGAGTCACGGCCTCTTCAAAGCAAACAATGAAGACGTATCCATAAACTGGGTTGGTGATCGAAATCATTGTCGTATTTATCACGCCATCGAAGACGTTTATCAGCGCTTCAACAATATGCTGAGGAATGGCTGGGCATCTTGGTGGACACCAGAAAATGAGTGGTGCGCATGGTGTATTGATACTCACCAGGGTGATGACGGCTGGCGTGGTCGTCTAATCTGTGTAGTCGCTCTCGAGAGGAAATACAAAAACCTCAAAGAAGCAGCAGCCGACAAAGAACCTTTGCCCATAGTTCCATCCATCGAACTAGATGTGAACAAAGAGTGGGATAGACCAGTACGTGAGGTTTACGAACTCTTACTCGATGGTTCCAACTTCGAACGACCTGTGCCTCTCATTCATGGTCACAAAATCAACACAGGTGGTTTTGCTCCTCGTACTTTCAAGATGTACCTCGTCAGGGGTTAAAAGGTACCAAGCGGTTTCCCTTGACGGTGAGGAACTCTAGTTTGCTGATGGCCAAGGCTGATCCTACACGTCGCCGTGGGCCACAGGTACCATCGAGGGAACCCGTTTTTGACAAACTGTCATAGAGTTTGCGCTGATCTACTCCTACACGGCGCAGCATCATGGACAAGAGCACTGTCAGATCGTAAGTCGAAGCTGCCGTCGTTGTCGGGAAACGACGAAACATTGTTTGAAATCCCTGGGCAAATGTCATCTGCTCACCCTTTTTGTTGCCATGAGCATATGGCGGCAGGCAAAGAAGAGCTCCTTCCGCCGAGCGATGAGCCATGGCAAAGAAGGTAGGGCTGACCAAATCGGGACCGAGGAACAGTTTACCTTTTGCACCTGATTCTGCATGGACAGAGCGACAGACAGCAGCACCAACACGAGGAGAGCTCAACAAAACAATGGCGCTCTTTTCTTTTGGCACTTTGCTAGTCAGAACATTCAGGTAATCCGATCCTTCTGCGCTGAAAATATGGCTCTGAACAGTGAGACCGAGTTTATTACTTTCACTCTGTAGTGCCTGAACCAAAGGCAAAAACCGACCATTCTCTTCAGAGAAAATGATCACTTTCTGACCTAAACCTTGTCGTTTTATCTCATTCAAAACTCTGTTGGCCCAATGATTTGGAATTACCCGTTCAGCCAACAACCAAGAGGAATTCAATTGAGGTGAAACAAGAACGGAATCGGCAGTGAAAGCAGGTACGAGCCAAGGGATGCCTTCTATGAAAAAGGCTCCATCGGCTGTAGCTCTCTTTTGTTCCATGGCTCCATCAATGAGGGCCACAATTTTCTCTTCGGTGAGCAATCGTCTGATTTCATTGGCATACTTCTCAGGACGACCACCAGAGTTTGCGATTACCAATTTTACGGGGCGTCCTTTGACTCCACCAGAGCGATTGGTTTTTTCCACGGCCAAAGTTGCTGCCTGCAAAACATCCAAACCAGGGACTGCTGCCGAGTTTTCCAAAGATACGATGACACCTATTTTTATGGGGGCTTTGGGCTGCAGTTTGGGGATTGCTTTAATAGGAG
>CAZXTJ010000210.1:0-12222 GCA_964643655.1 uncultured bacterium | reverse complement strand
GGAGGCATTTGTGCGGAGTCTTCTATGATTACGGGACTATTGCTGGAGATAGCATTTTCACAGACCGTACTAGAGAGCGAAACAAAGGTCGTGATGTCGTCAATGGAATGGGAAGCTATGGGAACCAAGGGTCCTTTGGTTTTCTCACGAAGTAATACGTATCCTCTTTGTGCACCAACCAATGGCACTAGCTTCTGAAGCAAATGAGCCAGCAGTTTTTTCGGTCGACTGTTAGAGCGCAGACTTTCGAGCAATTGAGTGATAGAAGTGGCACCCTCTGTCTGGGGAGATTTGTCTTTTTTTCGTCTCGCTTCGAGTCCCATATTTGGGCGCTTCTCAGACAACTGAACTACATAGCGGCCAATCGAGAGTTTATCGCCGGACTGCAGAGAACCCTGTGAAGCTGAGTGCCCATTTAGTGAGGTGCCAGCGGCACTGTTCAAATCACGGAAAGATACAGAGCCGTTGTTGTTTTGTAGCTCTACATGAGACGCTGATAATCCTGGATCAGAGAGAATGAGCTGAGCCCCACGACCACGCCCTACAGTAGTAGAACCTTCTAAAAGAGGAACGGCGACAACAAAATCATTTGAGTCGGCTCGTCGGACTGTTAACCACATTTTGTCCTCCTTGCCTCATTGTATCACGCTCACAGTACGATCATGAGCTTACTACGCACTTAGCATGCCAAGGGGGAATTGTCTTCAGGTGGCTAGCTCCTATTGCTCTAGGCAGGAATGAATGTTTCAATTCGTTACTCTGAGCAAGTCGCTGCAGGCACACGATGAAACAGTAATCTCCCAAAAGTCTGGAAAAGACTCATTTTTTGGTGCTAGGCTATCACTGCGAAGGCTTAGTCCAGGCTTCCTTCTAAACATTGCAAATTAGCTTGGACGATTACCTTTGCATTTTCGTGAGGCGGATGTGGGTGACTCCCATTCCGCCTCTCGTCTTGTGGAGGTGCACAGTGGTTTTATACGAGCAAAACAAAGTTAGAATAGCCCTGTTGAATAGACTCAGTAGAGTCTTTGTTGATAAAGGTGATGAAGACAATCCTTCAAATTACTTGGAGGCCATAGATATCAAACTCGCCCAACTGGGGTATTGCCTATCCTATAGACTGCGTGAACGTATACAGACTTTGCCTCTATCAGAGCTAAGCAAACTACAAGAGTGGTTGTGGAAGTGGTTGTCTCTACAGCTAGGATCGAACGAAAAACATGTTCCTTTGTTTCGAAAGTTTCCTGAGGATGTTCCTGCTGACACTACTAAACTGTGGTGGAAGAAGGTTTTGTCTCATTTCATGCAAGGAAAAGACAAACCATGTTTTTTTTGTGGTCAAGTGGGTACTACTCACGTACTCAATCCCTGCTCTCACGTAATTTGTGACTCTTGTTTTGATGGGAGCAACTACTCTGCTTGTCCTGTCTGTGAACACGCTGTCGACCGTTCTTCTCCTTTTTTCAAGCCATCTACTGAACGTCCTCTTCCCAAAGAGGAAGTAACATTCAAGCGTTTGGACCTTGGTGTTTCTCTTTCTGCTGCTGCTCAAAAAGTCTTCCAATCATTTTGTGCCCGTACGCAAGCCATGGGAGAAAAAGACAGAACAGATTTGATTTCAATAATCAGTGATTGTAAAGAGTCTGTCTTTGGCTGGTTGCCTGAAGACATCCCCGTGAAAGAGAATATCGCTCTCATATTCGGCACCTTGTTTAGAGAATGCGAACCTTCACAGGTTTTTCCTGTGGCAAAAAAGTACCTTAAAACTGCTACCGATGTCCTTCGATTCATTATAACTTCGTCAGGAGGAGATCCCTCTCTGCAGCCAGTTACCGTAACCAAAACAATGACTGAAGTTGTGCAACCAGAGCGCTGGTGGGGTGAGATAGCCAAACTATTGGGTAAGCCAGTACCAGGTCCAACGAAACAACTAGTCCGGATTCCCCTCAAAGTGCGCAGAACCAAGATAAGGAAAATGAGCCGTTCGTTGCGCAGGGCTCTACTGCAACTTCTGAATGAAATGAGCTGGGACAACTTAATCGAGGACATGTTGCGCCACAGGTCTTGGTGGATTTGGGTGGGACAATTCCTTCATCCTCATGAGTATAGAAAGCGCTTTCCACGAGTTGCAGAGGCTTTCAAGATTCTCCGCAAGAAGTCTCCCGATGGTAAAAAAGCAGAACCATATAGAGGCTTTTATAGCAAACTCGAGCAGTTTTTCGACAAATCTGATGCTGGGGCAGCTCTGGCTTTGTTAGAGGGGCGACCTGGTGAACTTGCCCGTCGTCTCGACCACCTTATTCGTTTGGCTGGTGATGACACCGCATTGGTAGAGCGTGTAGTGCAGTCTTTTATCGCCAAACTGCCGAAATTCTCTTTACCAGTCTTGGCAACATTGAGAAATTTTCTACCAACACGAATAGAGCGTGCACCTTTTCGTATTTATTGGCCCAAAGGACTGACTTCTAGAGGTGTGTCTGCAGAAGATGAACGTAGGACACTTCCACCAGGAGCAGTTGAGCAGCTCGTGTCGGCTATTGAAAAAGAATTGCTTCGGCGTTTTGGAAATCAAGAGCGTTTTTCCTCGAGCTTTGTTGATGTGGCCTTGATGAAGGTGATGGTCCCATTCAATGAAAGAACAGCTAGCCCAGCTGCAGTTTCTTTGCCTAGAGGGTCTACTGTTCCAATAGATAGCTCGAAGACGGTGCGAATGTTCCTCCATTGGTGTGAACCAAAGAGAGACGGAGTCTGCACAGATTTAGACCTGTCCGTAGGTTTCTACGACGATAAGTGGGAATACAAGGGTGTATGTTCCTACTACCAGCTCAAGTACATTGATGCCGAAGGATTCACAGAAGAGGACTATCTAACGGATGCTTCAACTCCCGAGGAATATATTGCTGTGAGTGCTGGTGACCTACAGGAAGCACCTTTTCCAGATGGAGCAAGTGAATTCGTTGATCTCAACTGGAAAAAAGCTCAGGAAAAGGGGATTCGATACGCTGTGATGGTCATCAATAGCTACAGTGGTTTGCCATTCAGTGAACTAGAGAGGGCTTTCGCTGGGCTAATGCTGCGTGATGACAAAATGGGCAAACACTTTGATCCAAGAACAGTGAAACTCAGATTTTCACTGCGAGGTGAACAAGGAGTTTATCTTCCGCTCGTCTTCGATTTGCAGAAAAAGACACTGCACTGGTTAGATGTTTATTCCAAGGGAGAATTCCTTTTCAACAACGTGGAAACATCAAACAAAGCCATTCAATCCATATGCCCGCAGCAGATTACCTATTTTCAGAGTTCCATCAGAATGACTATGTTCGAGTTAGCTCTGTTACACAGTGCTTCTAGGTCAGAAAAAGTCTACATTCGGAACGAGCATGTCCAGCTATTCCAAAAAGCAGAAGGTGAGAGTAAGGAAGACTTTTTCAAGAGACTGTTAAGACGTGAGGGCGGAGCAACAGTCAAGGATGATGAAGTTCATTTGTCCAATGACAGTCTCGTTGCTTTATACGAAGGAGACATGTCCATTCCCGATGATTCGAAGAACTATGTTCTCTTCCCAGAAAAGGCAACAGGCAATATTGAGGCAAGTGACTTATTGGCTCAGTCCTCACAATGAGATATCAGTTCATGGAGGAATTGGGTAACTGGTAAACCTTCATCAAAACCGGACCGCAATATTTTGGCTGCTCTGGCTATCTCACTTTTCTGCACTTCTGGAGCAACATTTTCAAAGAAAGCCATGGCTTGATAAAAGGAAATTGGTTGGTTTTGAAAGAATGGCGCAAGGCAAAAAGAGACCAATGATTCGACAGAGAGCTCTTCTCCTGCCCCCATTCCCATTGACCACAAGGAAGAAGCGTGAGCTACCCAAGGATCGTCTGGACCAACAGGCCCTTTGGGTATTTGAACCGGTTTGGGCGGTGCCGGTCTTTTCTCAGGGAAGGTTTGCCAAGGGCTGAGTTCAGCAAGAAGGTCGTTGATGAACATGTCATCAGGAGTGCCTTCTTCGAACATTGTTCTATAGACTGAAATTCCCTGACTGAGCTGCTCCCAACTCACCCAGGGGATAGCTCTTCTGATGAATTCAGCAGCCAGTTCAGTAGAAAGTTCACCTCCACTTTGGCGCGGAATGAACACGTAGGCCATCACAGACATAATGGGTTCTACGCCATCGAGAGCTCCCCTAGCATTGAGCTCAGGAAGGACTGCTTGAAAAATTGCCAAAGTCTGAGTCAGCCAAGGTGGATCCTTCTCTAGTCCGAGAGCAGAGCCACAGTGAGGACAGGGAGATGACTTGACGATTGTGCCACAACTTGGGCACTTGACTTCGCCCTCCTCGACTTTGTCTCCGAGTATTGTGCTACGTATTTCTGCCACCACTCCTTCACCCAAGATCATGGTGAGAGAAACAACAGACATACGGACCATTTCTTTTGCATGGTGCAATGCTCCTTCGGAGCCAACACCGGCAGGTAACTCTGGATGAGACAAACAGGCACTAAAGTATTCCTGTGCAGCTGCTAACATTTTTTCGCCATGACTCACTGGATCATCAGAACTCGTTAATGAAGCTGCCAGGTTGTTGTACTTCTCTTGAAGTGTTGCAATGGCAGGAACAAAGGCTGAGAGTTCAGTGAATGCAACGGTAGAAACAATCCAGTCTCTTCTGTCCAATTCGTCTTGCGGGCAATGGTCAGGATAGGCAACTGTGAACAGGCTGTAATACTCTTGAGCCAAAATGCGCCAACTATCTCGGCTTACATCTTTGGCCGCGGAATCCATCTCTTTGAAGAGAGTGCCAATCCTAGCAAAGGCCCTTGCTGCTTCTATGGTACCAACACCGCATATCATCTTTCTTCCTGCTGCGGCGAAACTGTCTCCTTTGTAAATTGCCTCTTCATCAAAACCAACAAAAGAACCACAGTGGCGACAAACAACGAGCAGTGCTTCTTGTGATGTCTCGCTTGGAGCTCCACAAGTTTTGCAGGTGAACCTTCTTACCAACATAGCCGAGCCTCGCATTCATATATGCAGTGTAAAATAAACTTGGCTTGAGAATGGAAGATTGTTGTTATCAACTTTGTATCCAAAAAAGACCAATTTGATAGGTAGAGCCGTGAACAAAGGTCCAATAATGGAGTACCGCCAAGGGGGAGGAGGATGCGCTTGGGTAGGCCTCATCGCAGCCGCATTCGGTCTCATTTTGGCAACTGCTCCGCTGACCCATACTTGGATGGCATCCATTATATGTAGTGTTCTTGGTTGTATTTTTGCTGTTGTTGGTATCATTTTGGCTTTTGGTCACTCAGCCATAACCATCGATAGAAGGAACGACCAAGTCCTCGATGCGATGTACCTGGGAATGATACCCATTCGGCGCAGATATTATGACTTTTCTATCTTTCGTGCTGTCACGATCAGCGTGCGAGTCATACAAGGCTCCGATGAATTGGTTTTATACGACGTGACACTAATAGGAAGAGATGAAGCAATATCCATAAAAGCGGAGAGCTGGAGTGATTATGCTCAAGCGCGAATTGAAGCTGAAAAAATCGCACGTTTTCTCGAAGTTTCCATCGAAGATCATACACGAACCGAAATTGAAAGTACGCCTTTTGAAGAACTCAATCTGCTGCTGACCGAGCGTGTTTCAGCAAATGGTCAATGTGGAACTTTACCAACCATAAGAGAAATTTTACCTTCGTCATTAGTGCTGTCCATTGAGGAAGGGAAATCAGAGTTAACTGTGTTGGAAGAAGGTGTAACACCAAAGTTATTAGTGCTCATAGGCATTTGTTTATTATTCTTCACAGTAGTGCTGTGGCACTTTGTTTTACCATTTAGCCAACTCATGGGACCTGAAACTGGAACTCCAGCAATTGTTGGTTACATATTCTGGCCATTCATAACGTTGTTCTTGGCTTCACCTCTGTTTTCTATAGGTGAGGGAATAAACGAGTCATTCACAAGCGAATGTTTGTCCATAGATAAAGGGCAATTCACTGTTGAGACGAATTCATTGACTAAAACGACTATAGAGACAATGGAGCTTGCTGACATACGAGACGTTGTCATAAACAACTCACCGACGTCACCAAACACAGGCACTGTCATTATCATTGGCGCAGGTGAGGTGCTATCAATCGGTTCTCATTTGACAGCGGACGACAGGAAACAGTTGGCAACAGTAGTACGAAGACTAGTGATTGATGCTCAGAGATAATCTTTTACCTACATGTCCGAAAATGGCGAGACAAGCCACCAAATCATATCTAAACTGAGATTATGAAATTGAACGAAGATTTATGTTATCGAGCCATCAAGAGTCGCGACGTCAGATTTGACGGACAGTTTTTCACGGCCGTTTTGACAACTGGCATTTATTGTCGACCAGTCTGCCCTGCTGTAACGCCAAAAAGAAAGAATGTTGTCTTTTATAAGTGCGCAGCCGCAGCAGAGCAGGCAGGTTTCAGACCTTGTCGCCGATGTCACCCTGAAACTGCTCCAGGGACAGCGGCATGGCAAGGAACAGCTGCCGTAGTTTCGAGGGCAATGCGTTACATCAATGAAGGATTTCTCGATGAAGCTGGAGTGGAAGAACTTGCCCTACATGTTGGTTTAGGTGGAAGGCATTTACGGCGACTGTTTCGTGAACACTTGGGAACAACACCAATTGCCGTCGCTCAGACACGGCGTCTTCATTTCGCAAGGAATCTATTGGATACATCGAACTTGTCGATGACAGAAATTGCCATGGCTTCAGGTTTTGGTTCCTTGCGTCGCTTCAATACTCTGTTCAAAAAAGCCTTTGCAGCGCCGCCTTCTCAGTTCAAGAAAAAGGATAAAAGGCGAGGTGCACCAAGCTTTGTGTACCACCTTCCTTACAGACAACCCTATGACTGGACAGCGTTGCTGAAGTTCCTTGCTCCACGAGCAATTCCAGGAGTTGAAGCAGTAGATCTCGTTAATGGTGTTTATAGCCGAACTGTAGAATTGGCTGGGAAACCTGGTGTCATCAAAGTCTCAGGTCCCTCGAATAACAAGTCTCATTTGACTTTATTGATGGAGCTACCTTCCTTGGAAGGTGCAATAGGTGTCGTAGCCAAAATCAAACGGATGTTCGACTGTACTGCCTGCCCATCAGAGATAAGCAAGCAATTGGTCTCAGATGAGTTTTTGGCTCCACTCATCAAGGCAAAACCAGGTCTACGTCTCCCTGGAGCATGGGATCCCTTTGAATTGACTATTAGGGCCATCTTGGGCCAACAGATTTCTGTGAAGGCAGCTACAACACATGCAGGAAACCTAGTGAAGCTTTTTGGTCGTAAGTTGCCAGACGAACTTTGCATTTCCGGTTTGACCCATATTTTTCCAAGGGCAATGGAATTGAACTCTGTCGATCTGACAGAGTTAGGGCTTCCCAAAAATCGATTGGCAACAATAGCAGGTTTAGTTGACTCAGTAGCAAGTGGTGCATTCACTCTAGATGCACCCAATGGAGCTGACGAGTTTGCTGAAAGGTTTTTGACCTTGTTTGGTATAGGTCCATGGACTGCCCAATATGTGGCCATGCGGGCTTTTTCTGAACCCGATGCCTTTCCACATTCTGATCTTGGCTTGCGCCATGCCACGGGACTGACGAGCAAAGCGCTTCTTGCAGCAGCTGAGAAGTGGCGCCCATGGCGGTCGTACGCAGCACTATATCTGTGGTCTTCCCTTTCTTGAGTCCATTGAAAGGACAATTAGCATGTCGGAACATACATTTTTTTGGTTTTACGAAAGTCCAATCGGTACGCTTTTATTACAGAGCCAGAATGGAAAATTAACGAAGTTGGTTTTTCCTGAAAAAGGTCAGGCTGCGCCAGCTCCAACAGAAGCTCAGAAGGACAGAGCACCTTTTGAAAAAGCTATGAAGCAGCTTGATGAGTACTTTGCTGGAAGTCGAAAAAACTTTGAATTGGAGTTAACTCTTAAAGGCACAGACTTTCAGAAGAGTGTGTGGACTTCGTTAACGGATATACCCTATGGGCAAACTGTATGTTATAGCCACATTGCCAAAGAGATTGGTAGACCAAAAGCAGTTAGAGCAGTTGGAGCAGCCAATGGAAAAAATCCCATCCCAATCATCATTCCTTGTCATCGTGTGATAGGCAAAGATGGCTCACTGACTGGCTTTGGTGGAGGATTGGCAATAAAAAGGGCACTGTTGAAACTCGAAAAGGTGGGCAAGTCATGAGTGTTACGATTTCGTGATATAGCGATAGACGGTTCTCAATAGGGCGTATTGTCGTTAAGCTTGTGCGGAATTTGACAATTTCGTAGAAACGAGTGGAAGGCAATGCGCTTTTTTGATCGTATACAAAATAGAACAGCTCTCTTTTTCTGTGCCGCCAGTCTTGTGCCCCTATCTTTGCTGGCAACTCTTCTGTATCGCGACGTGACTGATAGTCTGGAGAGAAGTGCCAGTCAACTCAATGGTGCTCTTGTCCAGAGTGTGCAAGCTGACATCGAGAATAGATTAGTTGCCCTCAAGAGCCAGATAGAAGTGCTTTCGCATTTACCTGCAATGCAATCTTTGCAGCGCAAACAGCAAGATCCAATCATACGAACATTTTTGAGATACAATCCTGCATTCTTCAAAGTGATGACTTTTGACAATGATTCCAAACTCACCAGTGTCTTATGGCGAAGCCTCTATCGCGGCGAAGAAAGACTCATTGGTAAGTCTGTGACAGCTATTGACGTGGCTCTGGGAAAGGCATTGAATCAAGCTTTAGAAGACGGAAAGACAGCTGGATCAAAACCAAAGGTTGATGAATACTCTCAATCAACAATCTACTTTGTCTCACCAATCTATCATTTTGTTCATGATGAGAGAGTGGTTGGAGCCGTTGCAGCAGGATTACATCTGATCAGTTCGGAAGTTCAGGAGTTGCTGGAAAGGGCACACCTGCCACAAGGAAGCTACGCCTGTATTGTCGATGACAGCGGTTTAATCCTTGCACGACGGGGACCAGGGTTGCCCGAAGAAGTTGGTCACCATCTATATTCCATGGTCAATAACCAGAAGACTATCGACTACTTGAACACTGAAGAGCAGTATGTGGAAGGTCACATTTGGGTTGATGATGAGCAAATGTTTGCAGCAGCGGCCACTCTTCCAAGTGTTGGTCTTCGATTGATTGTCGCACAGCCTTGGCATTTGGTTTCTGCAAGAGCTTGGGCCGTGGCTTCGAGAATCATTACCTTCACAGTTCTCGGGCTTGTCTTTTCCGTCGTCTTAGCCGTCATTTTAACTCGAAGTTTCGTTAAACCGCTGCGGGCACTGGTAGGAGGCATTAGGCGAGTTCGAGAAGGGCAGCTAAATCATCGTATCACCGTTGAGCGCGAAGATGAGCTAGGTATTGCAGCCCGTGTTTTTAATGATATGGCAGCTGAATTTGAGAAAAGGCAGCTCATTGAGGAGCTGTGGTCGGAGCAATGGCAAGAGGAACAATAAGCGAAAAGCTATACCGTCATCCAGTTTGGGCTTTAGGCGCAACTGCCTTTGTGTTGCAGTTTTGTGATGTTTTTTTGGTTGTGGCGGCTTTCTCGCTTTTCATGCGAAGGATTGGTGCTTCCAATCTGCCACAAATCTATGTGGTACTGAACTTCATATCTATCGTGATGCAGCTCGTCATGCTTTCTCGGCAGAAGGTTTCCACTTTTGATCTTGTAGTCAAAATGACAGTCATTCTGCTCGTTACGGTGCTTGCTGCAACAGTGATGGTCAATTCGGCCTACACTGCTTTCTTTTTCCTTCTGTTCATCATAGTAAGAATGCATGACATTTTATGTCTGACTTACTTCATCAACTATGCTCAGTCAGTCTTTCCAGTGAGGATTGCAAAAGCTAACATTGCCAGGATTTTGGGATTCAGTTCCTTGGCCACAATCCTTGGTGGTTTCTCAGTCAAACCAATGGTTTCTTGGCTTTCATTTCCTGCTCTGTTCCTCTTCGGTGCTCTGATGTTGGTCTTGGTGTTGGCCATGATGGCAACTTGTGCACGTTTATGGCCTCCACCAACGACAAAGAGTGAGAAAAATACAAAAGAGGGCGGGATGTCCCGTTTGGCCGGATCCTTTTCTGTGTTAAAAGTGTCAAAACTAGCAAGGAACATTGTTTTTGTCTGGTTTTTCTTCACGTTTTTACGATATCTCGTAGATTTTCAGTTTTCGCGTTCAGCAGCTTTGATTTTTACATCGGAAGCAGATTTAGCGGGCTTTTTTGGGGTCTTTCAGTCATCCTTGGCAATGATCACAGCCCTTGGTCAATTCACCATCGCTTCAGACTTGTTACGTTTTTTCAAACTTGGTGGTGTCATGTGTTTAGGACCACTCTTGCAGCTTGGGTTGTGTGTTGCAATATCGGGATATCCATGGCCTTGGTTGATCATTGCTTTGCAAGCTCTTTGGACTCTGGGATTCCAGATTACCACCCGCCCATCATTCACTATTCTATTGGTTCCACTCGAAGACAGCACTCGAGACAGAGTCAGTCTCTTATCCAGTATGGCTGCTGCTTTTGGCAGCTTAATCAGCGGTGTCTTCCTACTTGTCTTCAAGGATCTGCTTTCCTTGCCCGCCTATTTCATTACGCTCGCTCTGTTCAATGGCATATTCGTCGTCGTCGCTCTACGTTTGGATAGGCATTACATGTCTTCAGTGGAGGAAAGAGTTGCTAGTGCGGATTCAGGAGCAAAGATTAACGCACTAGAGGCACTTGGTTACTTAGGGCGAGGTCAAGACTTGACTCATTTGACGCAACTAATTAGAGATGACGATCCAATAGTCCGGAGAAAGGCAGTGGAAAGACTAACTGTGCTTCCACCAGAGAAAGCAGAACCACTCATCTGCGAGATCTTGGACAAGGAAGATGATGGTTATGTCCTAGCCACAGTGGCTACGAATATGGGCGACATTTTAGGCAAACGGACTTTGCCAGTTCTGCGAGAGCTCGTCTCAAAAGCAGATGATACGAGAGTACGAGCCAACGCCATTGAAGCGTTGGGACTACATGGAGACTCGCAAGATGAGGAGTTGCTGCTTACATATCTAAAGGCGAAGAATCATCGAGTGAGGGCAAATGCAATAGTATCTCTTTTACAGGTTGCAAGATCCAAGTCCCTATTGGAGCAAGCATTGGTTTCTCTTGTGGGAATGATGAAGCATTCAGTACCTACAATGCGTTCAGCTGCTCTTGCTGCAGTAGGCCGCATGAATTTTCCTTGTTTCTCAGGCTGTGTTTTTACTGGACTCAGGGATGATGAAGTTTCTGTACGACGCAATGCAATTAGGGCATTGTCGAGAATGAGACCAGCAGAAGCCCTCCGGCGACTCAAGGATGTTGCTGAAGAAGATCCTTCCAAGGATATACGTGAACAGGCAAAGAAGGTTTGCAAGCTCATTGAGGAGCAAAAAGTAGATGAGTTACTACGACATGCTGGAAAGTTGACACCTTCGCAGCGAGAGCAGGCGGCTGCTATTCTGCATCATACTGCCGAGGGTGGGCAATCGAGAGTTCTGCGCCGCGTTCTGGCAAGTCAGCTCACATCATTGCCAGAGGAATTGTTACCTCTTTGCCGACTGATTGATGATGAGGACTTGTTAGACAAAGTTGCCGATTGTTTTGAAGAAGGTAAACTCACTCTTCGACCTTTGTTGGCTTATCTCGACAAGCGATTTCAAGGTCAACATCCGCAAGGAATACCACTCCTTGGCCAGTTGGGCAGCGCCTTCGGAGATGCAGCAACAAAAGATGCACTGGAACCGTACCTAAACGCAATTTCGGTCCTTCACAGTTCTCCTGGAAATTTTGAGCTGGAGCGACAAGGATTGGTTGAACATTTGGTTCTTTGGTCCGCTGTTCTTGGCTCCCAGGATGATGGTAGGGCCGCTTTACAAAAGTCTATTGAGGGTGCCATGAATAAAGACAGCCATATTGCATCACTTTCAATGGAGGCATTGGAGACGAAACTGAAACCAACGGTCTTCGAGTTACTCTCGCCTTATCTTGAAGTCTGTAATGATGAGAAGTCACTGCAGAAGTATTTAAAAGAGCTGAAACTGACGGAAATCGACGAAGATGTGATCCGTATTTTGACCATTCGCTTGCCAAAGGATGACCTAAGTGAAGTCAAAAAGAAATATAGAGAAATGTGTGGAGGACTATAGTCA
>CAZXTJ010000209.1:0-12243 GCA_964643655.1 uncultured bacterium | reverse complement strand
CCTTCAGTGCTCATTCCTGCACTCTCTGGTCCATTTGATCCCACTGCAGCTGCCGGTACAGGTGTTGTTGCTCCTGGGGTAGCACCTGATATGACCAACTTGCCTACGAGTGCGCCCTATTATTTCGACTTTACTTTGGAAAATGGTGATGACCAAGTAGTGAACAACCATATTCCTCTTGATCCACCTTTAGAAGGCGCAATCTTGCTACGTAAACGGGCAAGAAGACCGACTGCCACTATTGGTGACGTTGTCATTTACACTGTGGAAGCGAGAAACACGACTGCTGCCACTTTGAGTGATTTGGAAATTCACGATACCTTGCCACCTGGTTTCCGTTATGTGGAAGGCTCAGCAAGAGTTAATGGAGCTGTCTGGCCCAATGCCACTGGTACAGTTAATCTGACCTTCACTGGCATGACTCTCATTCCTGATGAGACTCTAGAACTCGTTTATGCTGCCCGTGTTGGTACATCAACACCTATAGACAGAGACGCGCTCAACCTTGCTTTTGCTCAGCGTCAGGGCTTCCGCGTCTCTAACGAAGCTACCTGTCGTGTTTATGTTCAAGCCGATCCCATCTTTGACTTGGTCACTGTAATGGGTAAGGTGTTCCATGACCGCAACGGTGATGGACAGCAAGACGATGGTGAAGAGGGAATTCCCGGAGTTGCTGTTTATACAGCCTTTGGTTTGCGTGTTGTTACTGACAAGTTTGGTCGTTACCATCTTGCTGGAATGAAACCAAGGACGGAAGCATTCAAGGTCGACGGTCGGACTTTGCCTCCTGGATCATCAATCACCACAGAAAATCCACGTGTCGTTGATTTGACTCGTGGTCTGCCTTTCATCGTCAACTTCGGTGTGAAACTACCGCCGCTCATCAGTAGCGAAGCTTCACAGGGGGCTTTGGTTAGCACAACCTCAGTCATCGATGGTGACATTACAACAGGTGTGCATGATCCAGGGGCCAACTTCTTGGTCGTGCCACTTCCTGAAGGTTTTCTCAGCTCACGCTTGAACGTAACTTTGGAAAGCCACGAACCGAAAATGTACGAGGGTAAGTTGTTGCGCCCCCTCGAGTTTACGGCCTACACCAACTATGCGCACTTCATCGACCGCATTCGTTTCGAAATGCAAGAGAGAACCAAACGTGGCTGGCGCAGTCGTTTCATCATAGAAGGCTCAGCTGCCAAACTCTTTGAGACATTCTCTTATGAAGGCCCCAAAGAGGATGAAGATGCTCTCAAAGCCAACAATTACTTCCGTTACCGTTTGGAAGTTTTTGATAAAGATGGTCGCCGTGATTTGACTCGCTGGGCTTCCTTCCAAATCCAGCGCGCCAAGTCAGACAAAGTGAAAGAAGAGAAGTTACGTACACCTCGCCGCTCTTATCGACGGGACCATCGTATTGTCAGGAACATTCCTCTTCTTGATGGACAGGGTCTACGTATCCTCTCTGCCCAACCAGTTACTATCAATGGAAAGAAACCTGTGCCTGACCATCATGGTCGTGTGTTGGATGAGGTACTCGTTCCTCGTGGTTCCTATGAAACGAAAATCATCGATGAAGACAAGGTTGTGGACTCACAGCTCCTCTTGCCCTACCCACGTTTGCGAAAGGCGAGCAGGACTGACCGAGAACTCATTACTCCACAGCAAGCACTCTCTTCAGCAGCAAGAAAGAAAGTATCGACAGGTTCGACAGGAGTTCTCTTTGTTGGTTTGTTGGACTTTACAGCTGGTCGCTCCAACTCCTCTTTGAGTTTTGAGCAAATTACTGAAAACGACACTTTCGACAAAAAATATCCCATCAGGGGAAGGGGAGCATTTTTCCTCAAAGGTAAGGTGAAAGGTAAATATCTCATCACTGCAATGTTGGATACGCAGAACGAATCTGCCGGCGACATCCTCAAAGGAATGGATGAAAAAGACCCTCGTGTATTCTTGCGACATCTCGATCCTGATAGGTATTACCCAATCTACGGAGATGATAGCGAAGCAGTCCTCGAGACCAATACGCAGGGTCGTTTCTTCTTGAAGGTGCAGTGGAATCAGAATGAGGTGAAGTGGGGCAATTACAACACAGGTGTCACGGACACTGAGTTGGCCAAGTTCGTACGCAGCCTCTATGGTGCCCACGTCAAACTGGAAAGTCGCAGTCGAACAGCAGGCGGTGACGCCAAGAGAAGGTTGGAACTCTTTGCCGCTGATACAGCAACGATGGCGTCGCGCAACGATTTCCTCGGCACTGGTGGGTCACTCTATTACTTGAAACACCAATATCTCGTCGAGGGGTCAGCCAAAGTCCGTGTTGAGATTCGTGATCAAGACTCTGGTCTCGTATTGGAACGTTCGACTATGACTCGTGGTGTCGATTACGAAATCGATGAATATGCAGGTCGTATTACTCTGGCTCGACCACTTACGTCTCTAGCTCGTTCTCGTTTCCTCTCCAACAACGGCACTCTCGATGGTGACCGATATTATCTCGTCGTCGAATATGAATATCTCGCGCCTTGCGGTCGCCTAGAGTTAGGTGAGATTTATGGTGGTCGTGGTACGGCTTGGATTAGTGACCGAGTTCGTATTGGTTTGACTCACGTCCGAGATTTGGGTGTACGAGGGACGGAAGAACATCAAAGTGCTGATGTGAAGATACGTTTCCGCAAAAACGACTATTTGACCATTCAAAGAGCAACCAGTGAAACTGCAGGTATCGGTTCGTACCTTAGTTCTGATGGTGGTCTATCCTTCCGTGATGGACCCACAACAGCAACCATTGGTGATGACGCAGCTGCTTGGCACTATGAATACAGTCGTATTGATGGTGACAAAGAAGGCGAGCAAAAAGGCACCTTCCGCGCTTACTTCCAGAAGTTTGACGAAGGTTATCGTGCTTCTGGTTATGATTTTGGTGAACAAGCTAGGCGTTTTGGTGTGGATGTAAAACGACATCTGAACAAGAAAGATACTCTTGTAGTCAAACACGATGATGACGAACGTAAAGATGGTCGTTCCACTCAATCCACACGATTGCAGTTACACCATCAGGCTAACGACAAATGGAATCTCGCTTTGGAAGGTCAAAGACGTAGTGACGAAACTACGGCACCGGGAAGCAAAGTTACACAAACACTCATAGCTGGTAAAGCTACTGTTCGTGTCTCTGATAGAGTTGATCTCTTTATCCGTGGACAAGCTGCACTGAAGACTAATAATGGAGTGCAGAAAGACAATCGTGTAGCAATTGGTGCCTCTGCTTCCATTGATGGAAGAACGAGTCTCGTTGGTGAAGTTTCTACAGGAACTTTGGGTGAGGGATATTCCTTGGGTCTCAAATCGAAAGTGGCCAAAGACTCAGAGCTTTATGGTGAGTTTTCGCTCAACACGGATGCCATTGAAGGTGGTTACCGCAAGACTGTTTGGGGACATAGAGCAGCAGTTGATGGACAGACTCGAGTCAATGTGGAAGACCGCTACAAAACGAGCGACAGGGAAAATGTATCATCCCGTGTCTTTGGTTTGGAACGTCAGCTTGATCAACGCAGTCGTTTCAACGTGACTGTCGAACGAGGAGCTGTTTTTTCACCCACAGGTGGTGAGAGTGAAAGAAAGGCCTATTCCTTTGGTCTAGTCTCGAGACGACCACGTACGAATACGAGCTTCAAAATGGAGTTCAGACAAGACGAAGGGGCCAGCAGCCGTGAGCAGTTCCTCTTGTCCACGCGTTTAGACAAAGTGCTACGAAAAGACTTCAAAGCTATCCTGAAGGCAAATTTCTCAGATACACAAGACAGTGCTCAGGTGACTGATACGACCTTCTCTGAGGTAACCATTGGTTTGGCAATGCGTCCTCGAAATAGAGATCTAGTCAATTGGTTGGCAAAGGTTTCCTGGCTGCGAGACGTTGCAAGTCCTGGGCAAGATGATGAAAATCTTGCTGAGAAGGCTATGATCTTCTCTATCGAAGGTGTGAAAGAGATCAATCGACATTGGTCCATTGCCGGAAAACTTGCCAGCCGCCAAGGTTCAGTCAAGATGTTCCGCGATGACAATGACTACATCCATAGTCGCGTTGATTTCCAAGCATTGCGTGTCAATTACCACGTCAATCGTCGGTGGGACTGTTATGCCGAGTGGCGTCGTTTGCAAGGCAAAGACGTTGGTAACACACAGCGTGGTTGGTTAGTCGGAGTGAACAGAATGATAGGTTCATACAAAGTTGGAGTTGGTTACAACTTCACAGACTTCTCTGATGATATGACCAATTTGGACTTTGATGAAGAAGGATGGTTCTTCCGCGCTGGTGTGAAGTTCTAAAGAAAAGACGACAAAGATAGGCTGATCAGTTACATTACAGATGATGAAAAGAAAAATTGCCTTATTGATTTGCCTATTTTTTTCTGGGATTTCATCGCTTCTAGCTGCCTCAGAGAAAGAACTGATTGAGCAAGGGTTTCGTCCCTTGACTGTCTTTTTTACAACCAAGGTTCTTGGCGAACTTGCACCTTGTGGTTGAGGTTCCAAGAAACTAGGTGGTTTCGCCAGGTTGGCGACTTTGTTGAAACAAGAGGGTAGATCCGAGAATAGTCTATTGGTTGATGGTGGTGATTTTCTTTATCGCTCTGCCAAACCAGAGGCCTATGCTCAGCCATATTTCCAGTTAAAGGCGCGTTTTGTTGCCAAGGCTTATTCAATGCTGAAGTTTGATGGCGCTGCACTGGGGACTGTTGACTTTGCCTTGGGGCTGCAAACTTTACGTTCCACCTTGGATGGTCAATCTTTCAAGGTATTGGCTGGCAATGTGTTCCTCGAAGGCAAGCCCTTCTTTCCTAGTTTTCAACTCGTGGTACGTAATGGTTGTTATGTTGCTCTGATTGGTCTGTTGCCCGAGAGACCGGAGGGGCTCACTGATGAAGGTATCTCTGTAGTCGATGCATTGAGTTCCTTGAGGAAAACGGTCTCTCAATTACGCTCAATGGTCGATCTCATTGTCGTCTTGACCTCATTCAAAGAAGAGCAAGCAACAAATCTAGCCATAAAAATGAACAATGTTGATGTCCTTCTTTATGGAAAAAAAGGGTATGGGGCAGGCTCTTCTCGAGTTGTCAACGAAACCATTCTCGTTGATGCTGCAGGGTACGGCCGTTATTTGGGTAAGCTTGATTTGTGGGTCTCTTCCAGTAACGGAAAAGGGATTGTGGAGCTTGAAAAAGCTACCCCTGAAGCACATCTGGTTTATCAGTCAGATTCCATTCCTCTCTTGTCGTCCATCGCTGAAGAACCAGAGATGAAGGCACATGTTGAAAGCTACAAAAAAGAGGTTCGCAATCTTTCCATTGCAATGGCTAGGCGCACGAAATCTACTACACCTAGCCGTCATAATTTTTTCTGGGGAAACAGTCTCTGTATGCAATGTCATCCCAAAGAAGCCAAAGTTTGGAAACAGACAACACACGCCAAAGCTTACGATACCTTGAAAAAAGTTGGTCGTGATTTGGACGTGGAATGTCTTCCCTGTCATACCGTTGGTTTCCAAAAACGTGGTGGTTATCGCAACCCAATGGATGCGAAAAGCTTTGCTGGTGTCCAGTGCGAGTCTTGCCACGGTCCAGGGGCTCTCCACGATACTAAAGAATACAAAGAGTTTGCAGACCGAAAAGAGAACTGCACCAAGTGTCATTCCAAAGACAGATGTCCTGATTTTGATTATGAGAAGGTTCGTCTTCGGGAGACTTGTATGGGACAACCTGTGAGGGATGAAAAAAGAGCCGAGCCCTAGTTCTCAACTCTTTGTGTCAGCTTATCGAAACTGGCGAGTGTCCGTTTTTGAACCAATTGTCAAAAAATTGATACACATTTCAAAGTAAGTGTTGCTTCCTTGCCATTTAGAACAGCACATAAGTCGTTGGTATGAATCTTGAGAGTGCTGAAAGAGCTGTCATTTATAGTGTGGAGGTAAAGATGAAGAATGTACTCATTATTCTGGTTGTATCTTTGTTTTGCGTTTCTACTTGTTTTGCTGTAGCGACGTCACGGCGAACTGCACTGGAGGTAACAGAAGTAGAGTTAATAAATGACTTTCTTGTCGTATGCGGTGTCACAAATGATGTTGATCTTCCTCAAACGGAATCTGCTTCGATTGGAACGAGAGTTTTTGTCAACGGCTTCATGACTCACACACATCCATCGGGTGGATGGAAAATATGTATCCCAGCTTCAACTGCAGAGTTTGATGAGAGCAAAGGTTATAAACTAGAAGTGTATGCCTATGACATTAGCTGCGCAGCCTCAATTCATAAAGTTCTGTATGTTAAAGCTAAACCAACTAGCCGAAGAGCAAGAGTAGGTGGCGTTGACGGAAAGCTGTTGTCGCTTTTCAAAGATACACGCGCCGAACCAACGGACGCCTCTAGCTTCAAGAAGCGCATAGAGATTTTTAGAAGCTGGCTGATTTCAAAAAGTGGTGAGAGCAAGAAAGTCTGTCGATACACTGATCTGATGAAAATTCGTTACCGTTATTTGGCTATGGGTGACACAAAGTCCTTCTCTAAACTTGATGAATGGATAGCCATTGCCGCTGATCGAATAAATGAGAAAAAAAGAGCCGAGCCCTAAGGCTCGACTCTTTGTCTAGCTAGAAAAGAATTACTTCTCGTCTACTGTGACGATAGGTACAATTCCGCCGCCAGCACAAACGTTGATTACGTTCGAGTCGCTGACACGGGCCAAACCACCAGCATATTTACCGTTGAAGGCATAGAAGTTCATGTTTACTTTTTTCTCTTCGAACTTGATGCCGTCTTCAGTGCATACGGGCAATTTGATTGTTGGAATGGGAATGAATTCCTGAACGACGTATGCCTCTTTGAGGGCTTTTTCGATAGTGGCGAGCCACTCTTCGTCTGTAGCGTCCTTGCCAACGACAACGTCTTTTCCACCAAAGAGACCGATTGGTTTGAGAACCATGTTCTCGCGGTTTTTCTTCAAGAAAGGAATGAGGTCAACTTTCTCGCCTTGGTATTTTGTCTCTTTCTCGGCCACTGTGCGTGTCCAAGGAATGTGGCGGTCGACGAATTCTTTTTCTTCTTTGGTGAGATGCTCAGCCATTTTGTCTGATTGCAAAACGGCCATGAGTGATTTTTTACCACCGAGTTTAGAACTGATGGGATTGACCATACAGACAGCGCCAGCTTCGTAAGCTGCTTTGTGGCCAGCGTAATCTTCAGGATTGTTGAGCCACCAGAAACCAGCACCGCGGCGGTAAACGAGCTCTACGTGCTGACCTTTGACCATGAATTTGCCGTCTTCGTAAACACAGTCTTTAGCTGGTGCAACGATGGCGTCATAACCCTGTTCTCGCAACCAAATACCAATATTGTCGATTTCGTCATTGGTAGGATCGAGAGCTGGGATTGTGGTCACTGCGATACGTGGTTTGTCCTCAGGTGTTTTTCCTTTTTTGGCGCACCAGTCTTTGTAACAAGCGAGGAGGCCGTCGAGGATACCGGGCATGAGAGCTTCGAAGGAGAGTTTGTATTGCTCGCCCAGTTTGCTCATTGCAGGTGTTTTCAAGAGGGCTGCTGACATGAGGTCGAGCCAACCTGGACCACCAGGAGTGTCGCAGTTGAATTCGCAGAAGCGGACTACACCGTCAACGACAAATGCGTCGAGGCGACCGTGCTGAATGCGGCCTTCATAACCGTGATCAACTTTGGTCAAAACATCTTCGCCCTCACGAAGTTGGAAGAGGGGCTCGAGGCTAGGTTCGGTGTAAAAGAGGTTGGCAACTTTTTCCAAGCTGCTCATGATGACTTCTGTCACTCTTTTGTATTTTTCGATTTCTTGGGGACCAACGAAGACGGGGTTGATGAAACTGGGAATGGGATTGCCTTTGAGCAAAACGCGTTTCTCAGTGAAATCAGCCATCAATTCGTCTTGGACCTTCTTCTGAGAAAGTCCTTCTTTTTCCATTGTTTCTAGTATCTCGTGATACTTCTCTTCTACTTTGCTAATGTTCACCGTCTCGTCCTTTCTGGTTGTACCTATGTTCTTTAAATGGGTGTAAAAGTTCCTTCGATGACTTTGTTTACGAGCAGTTTGATGGCTTCTCGGTCATCGGGATCGATAATCGTAAACTCAACGTTCATTTCGTAGAGATCTTGAGCTTTCTTTACACGCAGCACTTTTCCGTAGATGTCTCGCGTGCGAATACCAAGATTGTCCACCTTCAATTTGAAGACAACATTAAAGTAGGGTTCAACTTCAGCTTCAGTGCAGGCAAACATTCCACCTGCGCTGATGTTCATTATGTGGCCTTTGTTTTCGTCCGAACAAATGACTTTGCCTTCACAGACGTTGAAATCGAAGGGGATGTTCACGTCCACACGCATAGAGCGACGGACTTCACGTTCTGGAACTGCCAAGTTATAGGGTTCGTTCACAGCCAGCAACTCGTACAGGGGAACGGGATCTCTTTTTCCTTTTACGGAAACGTAGATTGGATCTTTCACTTTGACGAAGTCTTTGAGGCGTGAATAAGTGTTTTGGCTGATGAGTATTTGTCCACGCAGTGTATAAGCCTCGATACGGGAAGTGAGATTTACTTCATCACCAATGACTGTATATTCGCTATGAAGGTCTGAACCAATCTTACCGGCCACAACGGGGCCAGTATTGACGCCAATACCCATGTATAAGCTAGGCATTCCCAATGCTTCGTTTTGTTTGTTGAAGGCGTCCATGGCTAGTTGCATTTCAACTGCACAACAGACAGCTTGAACGACATCATCAGGTTTTTTGACAGGGGCTCCGAAGAGAGCCATGACGGAGTCGCCCATGAATTTGTCCACAGTGCCACCGTGGCGATAGATGATCTGGCACATCTTATCGAAGTAGCGGTTGAGCATGTCAACGACTTCACTGGCAGCATAGGTCTCAGTAATGACAGTAAATCCACGAAGATCGGATAGTAGAACTGTCACCTCTTTGGCTTCACCACCCAGTGGGGCTTCAACAACACCGTCGAGCACTGAGCGAACGCAGGAATAGAGCTCTGTTCGAATATCCAATTCGCGGTCGGCTTCTTGTTCTTTGCGCTCGAGACACTCTTCTATGGCAGGAACCAAATGTTCTATGAGTTTGTCAGGATCTCTGTGTCTGGAAGTTGGTAAACGGCAGGCAACAGCTTTTTGCTCAACTTCTGCTTTCGGGTCGACAAGGGATTTTAGCCCAAACCTCGCACCAACGGCTGCCAGCAAAGCAGAGAGAATCATCAAGGCAGCAGAATGCGATGATGGTTTCATTAACAACAGTGCCACTAATGTAGGCACTAATGCTGCGGCTATCAAGCCGACGAGTAGTTTGGTTCCCCTGTTCATGGAGCCTCCGCATGGACAACAGAGGATATCACGGGAAAGGGCCCATTTCAACGGGTCAGTCGTCTCAATGAGGCACTAAAGCTTGCCATGGGTCCTGCGGCGAGAATGATCATAAATGGCACCATGGGGAAACGAAAACGCGGTTTGCCCCAATAAATGAGGTGGAATAGTATCCAAATGCCCACGAGGCCATACATGAATGCCAAGCGCCTATCACTGAGACCGGCGGAAAATAGACCAATGACAGAAAAGAGCAAGATGCCGTAGGCAAAGACCCGATTTAATGACGCCAACAAGGTAAGCGTCTTTTTTGTTGGTTTTCTCTCTGTTGGCAATCCCTCTATGTTCCAATACAAGCTTGGTACATCAGGAGACAACATCAAGAGATAAAACTTGATAGGCATGCGACGAAAAACACCGGCTGGATCAGTCCAGATATATTCCTTTGCCAATTTCTGCATATAAGAGCTTCGCGAAGGTTCGTCCATTTGGAACCACTGGGCTTCTGTTGGAAAGTCAGGCAAACTCTGCAGACGGTTGAATGGTAACCAAACCACCTCTCCAAGGGGATTGTGCCCATAAAAGAGGTTGTAGCCACCATTGGTCGAAACGGGAACCAACTTTTTGAAGTGGACATAGTTTCTGACAGTCCAAGGCAGGATAGGTAAAGCTAGGGCCATACCAAAAACTATCAAGATCCTGAGGCTTTCTTTGAAACCACGCCAGTCAACAACCAACCAAAAAAGAAGAGCAATTGGGGAAAGCAGTGCCATTGGACGCATCAGTCCTGCTGCTCCAAAGGCCAATCCTGCCAATGCAACATCGCGAGAAGGCAAATGTGCACCCTCAGGTCTCAGTGCCAGCAGCAAGACTGCACAAGTAACCAAACAAGCGAAAGGTATCTCTGTTCCCAATAAAGTGACAGAAAAAATGAATGTTGGGTGAAAGAGGCACAAAACTAGGGCAATGAAGGCTCGTCGTTCACCAAAGAGTCTGCGAGTGAGTAAAAAGACGAGCAGACACAGAAGCACAGACATATTTGCCTGCACCACCTTGGCAGCAAAGGGGCTTTCACCAACGACGTGGTACATCAGTGCCAAGAGTAGTGGGTAACCTGGTGGCTTAAAAGCTGATGGACGCCCAATGGCATCGACATAACCGTGACCTCTGTAAAAAGAGGCAGCCATATCATCGTACATTTTGAAATCGGCCACTTGTTTGTTGGGAACGAGACCAACCCAGATGATTCGTAGGGCTAAACCAAGTGTGAGTAAAAAGACTAAACCGGCGATGGATCGCTCTTTGAAAGGAATATCGACAACTTCATCCATCGAGCATTCCCTCGATGAAGGTGGCCAGGCCATCATCGTAGTTTCCACCAATGATAAGATCGGCTTTGGTTTTCAAATCCTCGTGTGCATTACCCATGGCCACACCAAGTCCCGCAGCTTCAATCATGGGGATGTCGTTCACTTGGTCACCTACGGCAATTACTTCGTCGTAGGGAATGCCATATGTCTCTTCTACATAAAGGACTGCCTCGGCCTTGCCTCTGCTGGCTGGCTCTAAGTCAACGTAGACCAGGGGGAAATCTGCCAATTCTGGCAAAGTCTCGAGAGGGAAAAAACGTTTCTTTATTTTTTTTGCCCAAGGCGACTCTTCAACACGTTTGCACAATTCTATGCGTTGATTGTCCGAGCAGAAACACTGAACTTTGACGACTCCATTTTTGGGTAACTCATCAAATGAAGGCAATTGGCGAACAGAACCAACGAGCTCCATAATACGGTGCTGTTCCTGTGATTGAGCTGTTACTGTGTAATAAGTGTCTTTAGTCGTCACAAAAAAGAAGGTCGTCAAATCGTGAGCCCACTCTTTTAGTGATTGAAGAGCTTCTTGGGGCAATTCGCTGACTCTCATCCACTCTTCACTATCAGGATCAAAGATGATGAGGCCATTGAAACAAATACAGGGTGTCGTCAAATCAAGCTGCTGATGGATGTATGTCGTTCCAGGAACGGAACGTCCAGTTGTCAATATTACGACAATTCCCTCGTTTACAGCTCTTCTGATGGCGTCGCTCGTCCTTTTGGTGAGCACACCATTTTCATCGAGGATGGTGCCGTCTATGTCCAGTAACAGTGCCCGATAACCCTTTTTCATAGAGATTATCTTAGCAGGGTGCCGATAGATAAGTAAAAGAGAGGAAGACAATCATGATGTGTGAAGAGAAATTTGCCAAGCTGCAAGCCGAGCTCAACGAGATCTTTGATGATCGTAAACCACGCAGTCTTTTTGGCAAGCTCTTTTACCGCGTAGGTAAAGCTCTAAAATCCTGATCAGGCTTCGTGAGCAAAAGAGTGTTTACAAGTAGGGCAAGTAACTTTGATTTTGCCTTCAACCATTGGCACTCGTAGCTTTTTATTGCATTTTTCGCAACTAATGACCAGCCGTCTTTTAGTCTTGCTCGCTCCATCAGAGGTTTCTGAACCTGAAGTTCCTGTTCTTTCTTCCTTTAGTTTTTTCAGGCCATAAACTGTCACTGCCACGCTGGCCACGATAAATCCCAAAGGAACTATCAGAATGAGCATATCCATTATTCGCTACTCTCGCTATTTTCAGACATCTTCCGCTCGATGACATTTATGCGGTGGAGAACATCACGGAAGGTCTCGTCGTCTTCTTTCACTGCTTCATACATCAATTTGGCCATCTCTAAGGCACCAGCCTCTTCGAAGCCATTGCCAAGGCGATAATATTCCTCAGCAGCCAAGGATTCTTTGGGGATGAGTCCATAGTTAGCCGAAGCAGATTCTATGTCACCAAGCCTGATTTCAGTGAGCACTGTGTAGTATAGGGC
>CAZXTJ010000208.1:0-12251 GCA_964643655.1 uncultured bacterium | reverse complement strand
ATCGTGCTCTTATTACTGCCAATAGTACTTTTTGTAGGCATTCTGTTTGCAACAGCCAACTTAGTCGTCTCCATTTCTTATCGAATCATCTTCAAAGTGCTTGGTTTACGCTGTTTTTATTGCGGTTACCGCCTTAAATGGGAGACAAGTGACCTTCAATGTGACCATTGTGGTACTCGCTACAGTGGAACGGCTGATTCCAAGTGTCCACTTTGTGGATTTAAACCCAATGCAGTGCACTGCCCATCTTGTGCGCACCTCATTTTTGTTGGCTTGGAAGGTTCGCCACCAAATCCGAACATCATTCGTTGATGTTATTGCATGTGCATGTCATTAGTGGTTAGCTAAAAAGACCCAAAGAGAAATGATCCTTTTTGACCCAACATCTTGAAATGGGAGCATCTGTTGAGCGCCAAGTTTGTTGTTCCATGGACTTGGATGGGATTTTCAGTCTTACGTACTGAGTAGGTCATTTGCCAGTCGAAACCTACGTCTATGACAGCAGAATTCTTCCTGATGTTACGGACCTGATAGTAGATTTTGAAGTTTCTATTGGCCGTATGTGCTCGTCGAAATGAGTGTTCCAACTCTGTGATCCCCAGCTCATAATGTCTATCTACACGAGAGAAGAACCCTCTGCGACTTCCACGGCAGAAGGCTCTGAAGAGTTTGTCCAAGGCTTTCACCACGTGTTGAGCTTCTTCATCACTAGGAATGATGTTGGGACAACAGGGATCTGGCCAGCAGCCAGCTTTTGGACCAACTCCTCTTCGCTGCCTATCACCTGGACAGGTACGACAGCCCAATCTAGCTTGCCGTTTGCGAATTACCTCTCGAAGAGCACTGGAAGCCAGAGCACAAGAAGAGAGATCTGGCGGATCATAGGAACGTCGTTGGTTGGTTAGATTGACTAGTGGAGTACGAGCGTCATTGGCAGTGGTGAAAGAGGGCACCAACAGGCACACTGAGAGACATACCAACAAGAGCAATCGAAGCTCAGCGTAAGAATGGATTTGCACCGGTTACCTCCAGTATTCGAGGCACCTCTCCTTTGTTCACTTTGATGAATGCTCGCCCTTTAGTGCGGTGCCAACAACGGTCATAAATGTCAAAATACGCTCGTTTCCAACGAAACTCGAAGGTGCGTGTAAGAGGTTTGTCTCGAACTCCACCTTTGTATAGTTTGAGCGACATTTTGTCACCTCGCCTGTATAGGTCGGTGAAATAGGTCAATATGGGGCCATATTGTTTGCACTTGGCTCTAGCAAAGCAGTCCATGGTCGTATCGAGATCTCGACGACGGAATGCCCTCTCTATCCTCATGAATAGTGTTGTGTATTGGTCAGGAGGCCTAATAGAGATGTGTTTGGCATAAGGTCCTTTACGACCTCCACAGCCTCCAGCCATCAATACAATGAGAGCCAAACCCAAGAAATATATGAACAATGCTCTGTTCGACATGACACAACATCCTTCCCGAAACTCCCCCATATCAACTTTCGGTCAGGCCGCGCGTCAGTTTGAGCTCTCGAGCAATAGAAAAAGCAGATGCCATCTCTTTAGGTGATGGCCGACGGTTCAGTTTTTCGATATCTTTTGCTTCATAACAGGGCCTGTACTGCCCCATTATGTTCACAAAGGTGCTTTCCGAAATTCCTGCAAGGAACTCCAATACTTTTCTAGTTCCTGCCAATTCATTGGGTAAAACCAGGTGGCGGGCGAGCAGACCTTTCATGGCGATGTTCGTTCTCTCATTTTCTTGATAGCTCAAGTCGCCAACCTGTTTATGCATTTCTCTGATTGCCTGCTGACAAATGTCCCAATACTCCGGAGCTTTGGAATAGGTCTCGCCTGGTTCATTTTCACCATATTTTATGTCAGGCATGTATATATCAACGATGTTCTGCAGCAGTTTTATTACTTCCAGTTTTTCATACCCCCCGCAGTTGTACACGATGGGCAAGTCGAGCCCTAGTTCCATGGCCTGTACTACGGCGTCCACAATGACTGGTGTTTGGTGGGTTGGCGTAACGAAATTGATGTTGTGACATCCTCGTGCCTGGAGAGCCAACATCTTTTCAGCAAGTTCATTTATGGAATAGTCTCGGCCAACTCGACCATGGCTGATGTCGGCATTTTGGCAATAAACACAGCCCAAGTTGCAGCCTGAAAGGAAGATTGTGCCAGAGCCTCCCCTACCAACCAGAGGTGCTTCTTCACCAAAATGTAATCCAGACGACGCAATCTTCGCCTCTTTGCTTATTCCGCAGAAACCGATTTCTCCTGCAAGCCTATCGACACCGCAGTCTCTTGGACACAAACGGCAAGGACTCATCAATGCATATAGCTTAGCTACTGTATCTTCCAGGCCATTTTTTCCGCCGAGATATGATTTCGCTAGCACCTTGTCTCTCCTTGGTGGTAGGTATGGAGCACAGCTTAACTCCTATTCTAACGCGTGAGGAATGGTATGCAAGGAGCACTAGCTCTCCGCTATTTCCGTGGAGACATTCTCGAAGCCCAATGTAGTGGCAAGGCTGTCGTAACGACGGCAACTGGTGAGAAGATTACTTGGTGTGGAGATGTAAAGGCTCCTCTCCCTTTGTTGGCTTGCGGCCATCCTTTGCAAGTCATCTCTCTACTCGCTGACAATTCATTGGAGCTTCAACTCTCAGAAGACACTCTGGCTGTGGCAACAGCTTGGTCATATGGAGAAGATGAGCAGTGGGCTGCCATCAAAGAAATGAACACTAGGGGCGGTTTTGGTAACCAGCATTTTCAATGTGGTCCTAGAGGAGCTCGCCACCACTGTGCAGGTTTTCACTCCTTTTTGCTAACCGTTGCCAAAAAACTTCGCTCTCCTTTGTCAGAATATCGCGCAGAAAAGGGAGTGGTCGGCAAGAAACTCAGTGACGGTCAGTTGCGGCTAGTAAGAAAACTACGTACTGAAGTCACTTTCGTCACTGACGAATGTGGTTTACCTAGCCTTTGTCTTCCTTTACATGAGATAGCTGCACTTTACGCCTCCCTTGCTGACACTGTCTCTTTACCGGCTGCTCACAAAGAATCTGTGGGTAGACTCGTTGCAGCTCTTCGAACGCGCCCTTCAGCTTATGCGCCTGCAAGCTCCTTTGAGGGCGAATTGTTCAGAGCAACAGAAGGTGACCTCGTTGTGCGAGCTGCCGAAAATGGCCTTTGTTGCGCAGTCTCATTCAGCCGAGGCTGGGGACTGGCAGTAAAAGCTGACGATGGCAACATTACTACGGGTCGCACACTCTTTTTAGCCTTGATAGAAAATCTGGGTCTCGTTCCAGGCGGACGAGCAGCCACTCTACTAGAGAGCAGGCTGGCCATTCGTAATGGCCGTGGTGATTGGTGTGGCCAGATTAAACCTCTTGTAGAGCTTCATCGACCCAAGGGTAGATAAAAGTTGTTGTCCAATGTAGAATGCTGGGCCAGATGCATTTGAAAAGTTTTAGTGATTGAGAGGGTTTTAATGATACTTGCAACACAAATCCGCCGAGGTAACATCCTTAAGTTGAATGGTGACCTCTATCGTGTGTTGGCTACCAAACATGTCACCCCAGGCAAAGGACATGCTCACGTCCAAGTCAAATTGCGCAGCCTCAAAGACGGCAACCAGCGTAATGAAAGATATAACTCTTCAGACAAGGTAGAAAAAGCCATTCTCGAAACGAGACCAGCTGAATACCTCTATGAAGATGGCGGCACTTACCATTTCATGGACAACGAGTCCTATGAAACGATTGAACTGTCCGAAGAGATTGTTGGTGACGATGCATTGTTGCTACTCCCCAATACTACTGTAGACCTCGTTGTTCACGATGGTCATACACTGGGCATTGAGATGCCAAAGGTAGTTGTTCTTGAAGTAGTTGAAACTGAACCTCATATGAAGGGTGCAACTGCAGCCAGTCAGAACAAACCAGCCAAATTGGAAACTGGACTCGTCGTACAGGTTCCTCCTTTCATCAAAGCTGGTGAAAAAATTCGTGTCGACACCGAAAGTATTGCTTACATCGAGCGGCACAAAGAGTAGTCCTCAAAAGAAAAGACCGCGGATTAGTTCCGCGGTCTTTTTGTTTGTTCGACTATTTTGTCTTGATGTAATAGAAGCCTGTTGTCTCCATGCGATTGCGTTTCCAGCGAAGGAAGCCAATGGTCTCGCGGCAAGGATCGACAACGAGGGCCACTTGCCAAGGCAAATTCCAGAAGTTCTTCTGTATGAACATATCGTAAGACGAAAGAAATACACCGTAGTTGGGGTGAGTGTGGTGCCAACCTACGATGAAAAAGTCATCATATTTATCGGTCTTGATATTGTTCACTTCGTGAAGTGCTTCGTGCGTGAAAGTCAGAGACGCGGCATGAGAAATCGCCTTTGAGGCTTTGATATAAGCTTCAATGGTGATGAATTCCCGTCCTTCGTGGGTGTAATAACCACCAACGAGAACACCACCAATTTCTCTTGTTAGCTGTGTCTTCGAATAATCGACGATATCGCGCAGAACCTCTTCGGTGATAAAGATGGCAAAATCTTCATCAGGTTTGTCACCACGTAGCCGCACCCGATGTTTGAGATCTTCATCTTCGAAGGGAATAATCTTCGCTTCAGGTTTTATCGTCTCGATGACACCGTTGAATTCGATGTCGCTCATGCGGCTAAATCACCTCGCTCAGTCATCACCGATGTAGAAAATATCTGTATCAGCACGGGCTGCTGGTGCTTCCGGTTCTTCAGCTCCAGCGTCTTCCATGATGAAGACAATATCCTCTTCCGGTGGTTTTGGTGGTGGTGCTGCTGCTTCTTGAACTCCACCAGCTTCTTGCTGTTTGAGTTTTTCCCGACTCAACTGGTCTCGCAAACTGCGGTGATCGAGTGGGAACTGATAGATGGTCTGTTGTTCGACCCAACGAGCTGCCTTGTAATTGTAAGGACTCTTTGTATCGAAGTTGGCAAACCTAATCATATCCCACAACATCTCGCACAACTCATCAAGGTTGAGACTGGGCACCCAGTTAGTGCCGTAACCACCAAGACAAACCTGGCCCAAGGCCGAGATATTGGGATGGAATATTGGTGTCTTCCATTTCAACTCGGGCTTGTTGCGCGGATATGAGGCACCCAATCGAATTTCCACTCGATGTAGGGTGATTACCTCAACTTGGTTCGATGCCTTGTTGTAATGCAATCCCTTGCCCTTGAAGGTCACGAGATATCGCTGTGGCGGATTATCGAAGCATTTAAAATCTATGATTGAACTGACATTTTTCAACCGCTGAAGCGCTTGAAAATCTGTCTTTAGGCGTCTGTCTCGTGGAGACTCGTACATTGGCTGCTCCTCAGCCCCCTCACTAACCTGCCACTATCTCGGGATAAACTATCAGATGGTCGCCGTCACAAACTCCAGCGTCGACGAGTGTCTGATTCTCGAGTAGTCTTTTTCCACCCTCTTTGTGATCAAGACTGTAACTCATTGGTGTACCATCGGGGCTCGTTACGGGTAGTTTCATCTGTGTGATGATGTTAGGAATAATCTTCTTAACTTGTACCCGTTCGGAGATGACGGCCTTGACGCTCTTGGCCCCCGTCTGGTCGAGGAAAGTAACCTGGATGCCTCGTTTTTCCACGTCCGTTGACATTTCGTACCTTTCTACCTGCTCACATCTATAAACAACTATAGAGCAGCACCAAAGGCTGCGGCTCTATCTTTGGCCAATAGATGGAAGCTCATCTGATCGCCAGCTTGAACTTTCAAAATTTCGTATTTGGGAACACCCAATGAAGCTAACGGTTGGTCGAGAAGTTTCTCGTCCTCTTCGCTAACCAAATGGACTATATCAGTCTGACATACCTCTTCACATGTAGGACATTTTCCCTCTTCGAGACTTACTGATGTAAGCGGCCTATAGACCTCTTTGTGATAGTCACATTGAGGACAGAATAGTTCGCGCAGTACATCGCGCTCGAGATGTAGGGAAAGAGGTTCTTTCGTGTCTTTCTCTGCTTTGACGGCTTTGAAAAACTCGCCAAGAGTAATGTCATGACCAAACTCGTGTGAAATTGGTTCAGGATAAGTTTCGTGGCTGAGACAGTCATCTCTGCGCTGGAAACGTGAAGTGTAAAAACTGTTTACCTGTCCAGACATCATCAAAGCACTGCCGCCATTGACGTCAATACCGTGTATGAGTTTGAGCATTTCTTGAACCTGCAAGGCACCAACAATTGAGGCCACTGTTGGGGCAGTGGGAGTCTTGCCCTGAAGCAAATCTTCCCTTTTCAGCAGAGGACAAGAATATTTGAGATTGATCAACTTGTAATCCATCTCAGACATTTTGCACTCATAACAAGCGCTATCAGGCGGTGTAAATGTTGAGACAACGCCTGAAATGACTTGAATGCCACCATCGACCCAAGGTGTGTTGGTTTTCCAACAACAGCGATTGACCCACAATCGTGCTTCGCGATTGTCGAGACAGCCGAAAACGACATCCATCTCTTTAAAGAGCCCCAACCCCAGATCCGTCAGGACGTTGCCTACGATTGGTTCGACTTTTACGTCTGGATTGATGTCTTTGATGGCCTCGGCCGCTGCTTCCACCTTGTAGCGACCGTTGTCCCGTGCTCGATAGAGAACGGAACGGGTGAGATTAGAATCTTCGATGTCATCATAATCGATGTTGATGATGTGCCCCACACCCAAAAGGGCCAAGTTTTTCAATACCTCATTACCTAGAGCACCTGCACCGACTACGAGCACTTTCGCGCTTTGAATTCGGTCTTGGTCCCACCAGCCAATAAGGCGGAAACGGGAGTATCTATCCTGATCATCGATTATTAGAGGTTCTCGTTCGGTGTTTTCTGCCACCGTGGCTCCTCTTCTATTCAGATACGGAAACCCTGTCCTAGCCTACTCTACAAGCGATTTTCATCCTAACATGGGTAAAACGACATATCAAGCCGCCCATAGCTATAATTTGACAGGCCGACGCTCTTGCAGTCGGTGCAAATCCGTGGTAGTGGTAAAAGGTACTCTATTAGATAAAGAAGGAGTCTTTGAATAATGGCCGGAAAAGCGCCAACTGACGAGCCTGCCCCCCGCTCTGGGTGGTTACTGATAGTCAAGCTGGTGTTGGGATTTGCCTTTTTGGCTTGTCTCTGGGGTTTTGTCCTCAGAGAGACAAGACTTGATCCCATTGTCCAGGTAGGGGCTGCTGTCAATCACTTCATCAATCCAGAGGGACCTGTAGACCTTGATGGATTGGCCAAGCAGATAACAGCCCAGGCCGACAAAAAACGGTACAAAAAGGCTATCAAAAAATTGCGCGAAGGCAGTTATTACGGTGCTGCCAGAGATTTGACGCAGTTGGGCGCCAAATATTCCACACTCAACTATCCTTTGGGCCGCCATTATCTCAATCAAGGCGCAAAGTTGTTGAATGAAGGCAAATATAGGCAGGCCAATGAGTGTTTGCGCATTTCCGTAGATTATTTCGTTCGTCAATCTGGTCGTGCCCACCTTCTCTTGGGTCAGACTTTCGAAAAGTTGGGGCAACCTAAAGAGGCCAAACGCCATTTCGAGTTGGCAAAAGCATATGAGACGAATAGCCCAAACAACCCCTTTGATCCGGCTGGACTAGTTCTCTCTCTGGGATTGACACTAGTGGCATCTTTGGTTCTAGGAGCTGTTCTCACTGCCATATTGGGACCGGCAAAAACTACTTCTGTTCCTCAGCTCACACCTGATGGCGGCGATGTACCATCTTTCTGGAATACGCCAGACACTACGGGTGGTGAGATTTCCGATGAAGAGCGCAAATATGGTTCTATCACCAAAGTTCTCACGGCCGAGCAGCGCCTCGATCAGGTAACCATTCTTTTTGAGGAAGGAATGTATGAAGATGCCTTCGAGGTCTTCCGAAAAGCTGCCGCTCTCAATCCAGGCGTATCGAAAAAGATTTCCAAAATGTGCCTTGATCAGGGCATCAAACTATATGAAACAGAAGATCTGACTCGAGCTGCCGAGCTCTTTGAAGTAGCTCTGCAACACGATCCTCATAGTTTGCACGGTCATACCTATCTTGCCAACTGCTGTATCAAGATGAATCTCTTTGACAAAGCCGTTGAACATTACCTCAGCGTCGTCAGGATCAATCCAGACAATGCCACTGGTTATTACAACCTTGGCATTTGTTATCACAAGATTGGTGACGTTCAGAATGCTTTGCGCGCCTTTGACGTGGCCGTGGAAAAAGAAGACCTACCAAACGCTCATTTTTATTTGGCAAAACTCAATGAAGGTATGGGAGACAAAGGCAAAGCCATCAAGCACTGGAAACGTTGCCGTGACCTAGCTCCCAACACTCCTCAAGGCAAAAGGGCAGCTGAAAGACTGAAAGCAATTTCCGGTCATTAAAAGGTAACCTCCTTGCCTTGCACGCTCTTCTCTTAGCGTGTTATTCTCATGGCCGGGGATACAGAGCCCTTGGGCTTCTAAAATGTCTGAAAGACGGGTACCACTCAGGTGGTAGAGGCTACCGGCGTTCAACAAAATAGTGGCGGAGAAGCGGCCAGAATGGCACGCCGGCTACGGCGTGAGCGAAATCGGCGTACAAAAAAGTTGCTGATTATTGGTCTAGCAGTCGTATTTTTCCTCTATTGTATGCTTTGGTATCTTCTCACCCGTGGCACTGCTGATGATCCCACTTTCCAATTGAGGAAATTCTTTGAACAGATGTGGGGCGAAGATACAGGAACAACTGATGACATTCCTTGGCCACCACCTTTGGGCAACTTGAAAAAGAACCTCACACAGCGCGACAAGGCCACTTTTACACGTGCATTAATGCATTTGCAGCGAACCAATGAACCTCGCAAAGCTGGCCGCGAATTGTGGCCCTTAGCTGCAAACTATCCAGATCTACGACCTTCCATTGCCCGAGAATATTACGATCAGGCTCGTCTGATCAGGCTCAAACAGCCCAATGAAGCCTTGAAACTCATTCAGATGGCACTTCAATTCAATGGCAAGGGTATCCGTGAAAACATCCTGGCGTCAGAGATTTACAACAGTGTTTCCAACGCGCAGGCTGCTAGACATCATCGTCAACTTGCTGCCAAATATTTCAAAGCTTGGCGAGATGCTACAAGACCTCCGCCGAACACAATGCTCACTTTCTTCCTCTTCTTCATCGTCGCCCTCATTGGCACGGCTGCATATTACTTCTGGGATGAACTCAACCTCGTTGAGCGCATTCAGATTTTGATGCAGTCCATGAAGAAAGGAAAAGTGCCTGACTTCTCACAAACATCCCCTGGAATGCCTTATGTTGGCACTTCACCAGGAGAAGTCATTTTGCCAGGTTCTGATGCTGCCCAATCAGGAAGTCAGCCAGCTGCAGCTGCTGCAGACAAAGGTTCCATCACAGGTATTTTGCAGGCAGAAGGTTTCCTCAAAGAGGTGCAAGATTTCTTTGATCAAAAGAATTACGAATTGGCCGTTGATCTTTGTCAGAAAGCAGTAGAGCTCAATCCAGCCAATGCTGCCAAGGTTGCCTCTCTTTGTTTCAAAGAGGGCGTCAGTCTTTATGACATTGGTGACTTCGATAGAGCCATTGATTTGCTCGAAGTGTCGCTACACTTTGCTCCACATACGGTGCAGGCCCATTTGTGCCTCGGCAACTGTTACATCAAGCTGGGCGCTTATGACAAAGCTCAGCACCACTACGAACAGGTAATCAGCATTACACCACAAAATACTGACGCCTATTACACATTGGGTGTTTGTTATCAAAAGACGAACAATCTAGCTAAAGCCCGTCGTTCCTTCGAAGTGGCAGTCAAACTCAAAGATCACCCCAACTCACATTTCTATCTCGCCAAGATCTGTGAAAAAGATAGCGATTTGGATGGAGCAATCCATCACTGGCAGAAGTTCATTGAGTTGGCACCCGACAACCCTCAGGCGCCATCTGCTAAAAAACGCCTCGAAGCGTTGATGGCCCAACGAGGTTAACCAGCCTAATCACGAAGGGGGTGGAGCGTGACCAAAAAGCGCCCACACCAAAATTATCAGTCCTCTATGAAGAAAGTTTTCAAAGCAGCTCTCAAGGCTGTAGATCCTTTTGCTGCCGTCTTGGACCATATGGAAGTAAAAGGCTCCAAACTGAAGGCAGGAAAAAAGAGTTACAACCTGGATTTGTTCGACCGCGTAGTGGTCATTGGTGCTGGCAAAGCCGGTTTCCCAATGGCTAAAGCCGTTGAAAAACTGTTAGGAAAACGAGTCAGTGATGGCCTCGTAATCGTCAAAGACGGCCACGGTGGCAAACTGAAGAGGATAAAAGTCGTCGAGGGAACGCATCCCCTCCCCTCCAAACAAAACTTCAAAGCCTGCCAAGAGCTCTTACAGTTGGCCCAAAACTGTACTGCCAAAGACTTGGTCATTCTTTTGATATCTGGAGGAGGCTCAGCTCTGTTACCTGCCCCTGTGGAAGGTGTATCTCTACAGGACAAGCTGGATGCAACCAAAGTCCTCCTTGGCTGCGGCGCAACGATTACGGAACTGAATTGTATTAGAAAACATCTCTCGCAAATCAAAGGTGGTGGATTGGCTCGAGCTCTTGCTCCTGCAACTACCATTGTCCCAATCTTGTCGGACGTCATAGGTGACCATCTCGATGCCATCGCTTCTGGTCCTGTTACTGCAGATCCAACAACTTTCCAAGAAGCTTGGGCCGTCCTTCGCCGTTACGATGTAGAAAGTAAACTCCCCAAATCAGTGGTCAAACATTTGGCTCTCGGTCGTGATGGAAAGAGTGCTGAGACCCTCAAGCCTGGTGACAATGCTTTTGACAAAGTCCAACCTCTACTCATAGGTACTAATCGCAAAGCTCTCAATGCAGTGAAAAAGTGTGCCAAGGACTTGGGTTTCCAAGTCGTGACCCTCTCGGCAACTTTAGAGGGCGAAGCACGTGAACTTGCGAAGTTTTATTGTGCATTGGGCCGCGAGAACTATCGAGAAAACCGTAAAAAACCTCTCCTCATCATTGGGGGCGGAGAAACTACGGTTACCATTAAAGGAAAGGGCAAAGGCGGCCGCAATCAGGAGTTTGCCCTTGCCTGTGTAGAGCAACTGTCAGGCATCGAAGGAGCATTTGCTGCCGGATTTGCCACCGATGGAACAGATGGTCCTACTGATGCAGCTGGTGCTTTTGCTGATTGGAAAAGCGCGAAAAGGGCTATAGCTGCGGGTCTCGACACTGATGATTTCTTGGCTAGAAACGATGCTTATAACTATTTTTCTGAGCTTGGTGACCTCATTATGACAGGACCGACGGGGACCAATGTCTGTGATGTTTACCTCTTGGGATTGCTGTAACGAAGGATAGATGGCGTGGCTGAAAAGAGTGCTCCATTCCGAGTGCCACATCTTGTGGGTACCTATGGTCACCACTTCAATCGCATCATTCCTCTCATTGATGATGCTGTTTATCTCTTTGGTCGTGACGCCAAATGCGAGATTGTCATCGACCATCCTGATGTATCGCGAGAGCATGCAGAAATTAGAGCCACAGAAGATGGCAAGTGGCTCATCCGCGACCTGGGTTCTGCCAACGGAACTCTGATTAATGGTGTGCCCATTGAAGAGCATGTCTTCGAACCAAATGAACGATTAAAAATCCATCGGGACGAGTACATGTTCGTCGATCCTGATTTTCCAGCACCCTTTCTGGGTAAGGGCCCTTTTCGTTATCTCGATGTAACCTTGGCTGCCCGTTTAGTGCCCATTGAGGACAACGAACAAGAGCCTGTCGTACTCGAGATACAAACGACGACCATAGGCTCTGGCGATTTTAATGACATCGTCATTGCAGATGAAACAGTCTCGACAAATCACTGCAAAATCAAAAATGACGATGGTGATTACACTATCCTCGATTTGAAATCGACCAATGGCACATGGATCAACGGTGAAGAGGTCAATGCTGAGAGGAGGATCTGGGCAGGCGACGAAATTGGTGTTGGAAAAGTCCCTTATCGGCTTTCTTTCTGCCATCGCCCTGAACCCATTGCTCGTGTACGGTCTACAACATCTCCTCTTATGATTGTATTGTTGCTGCTGGCAATCATCATCATTGTGCTGGGTGCTTTTCTCTTTGCACTTGCTCTCGCAGCTCTCTTGTCAGATGTGCCACCCTTTGGTCCCATCCCCAAAACCATTGTCAAACCC
>CAZXTJ010000207.1:0-12255 GCA_964643655.1 uncultured bacterium | reverse complement strand
ACCGTCATTGATACCACCATTACGGGCAGCCGTAGCAACAGCCGTGCTTGTTATCGCACGGCTGTTGCTACGGCTGCCCGTAATGGTGGTATCAATGACGGTTGGGCCTGGTCGACGACGACGGCTTATCGTGGGCGCAGTCTATCGAGTTTGGCTGGGGCAATCGATGACGGCACTTTGCGCGGGGGAATGGTCATCTATATGAACACGGCTCCTGGTCGTGATAGGGCAAGTCTCAATTTGAGTTATCGACCCCACTGGATGACTTATCTTGGTCGCGATGGCAGTGGTGTGCCCCGATTTTCTGACCAATACGGTACGAGTTATTCGGTCGAGCAGGTCGCCGCAAGTTATGCGCCCAGGGTAATCGACGCTTTCTTTAATCCTTATAGTCGAAATTAGTTTCCGCCTTTGAAAGGATCCCTAATGGGTAGAGTCTCCCTATTCCTACTACTCTTATCTATATGTTTTTTGCCTTCTCTCCTTTTGGCCCGCAGTGATTTTGCTCCTGTGGCTCAGTGGAGTGGGAGGCTGATTTTTCCACCTATCGGGCAGCGACGAGCTGATGGCGGTGTGATGATTGAGTTGCACAATTGGCCTGAGGCTGCCCTTGATTTTCATAGAAGCGCCCATAATCCTTGGCCCGTTCTTCCGCTTCTCTGGCCCAATGGGCCCTTTGAGCCTGCTGGTGTTGATGTGGTTTTTTCGGAGGAGTCTTTGGAGTATATTGGCGGGCGAACTCCTGATGAGGCGCGGCTTTTGGCTCCTTGGCGCTTGAGTGGCCTGAAGGGAGTGCGGGCTCTCGAGGCTTTGGCTGGAGCGCGAATGGTTGATGATGTGGAGGTGCGTCTCAAGTCGCCGGAAGTGAAGAAGGTGGCGGGTCTGACTTTTCTCGTTGTGCGGGAAGAGCCTGTGCAGGTGGCGGGAAGGCAATATTGTTTGCTCCGTTTTTCTGGCAAGGACGGAGCTGGCAGGTTAGTTGGCCGCCACTGGTGTGGCGAGAAGAGGGACTTTTCCGGTGCTGAAATCGCTGCCGTCATTCCGCGAGACATTCCCCAGGTTCATCATGAAAATCCTTTGTTTCAGGTGGAGCACACGACGGTGGAGGGTATTTGGCACTCGCCACTCAATCGTTATGGTTGGTATGCCTATGGCCATTTCGAGGGTGATGAGTTTCACTTGGATGCCCTGCAGCCACGGCGTATTCACGAGCTCAAACCAGATGAGTTGAGCAAGGGAGTGAAAGCTGGTCGGCAGTTCATTGAGAGTGAACAGTGGGATAGGCATGCATTAGCTCATGCACAAGGTTCTTATCGCTCCATGCTCATTTCACCACAGGAGGAGCATATAGACGAGGCGGAGGCTTCGTTTAGAGAGGCTGGTAAACGCTTTCTCGTTCTTCACATCTTTGGTTCTTGGGGACGCCATGGAGTCAAAGAGCAGCCCACTTTGAATACGGGCCATTTTGCCTTTGGTATTGCTTCAGTGGAGAAATGTCCTTTTACTGGCGAAGAGCGTTTTGCCATTGAATATAAACAGGTTTATGGCACAAATGACCAAGGCATAATTTCGGGTTCAGTCGATTGGGCCGAATATATGGGCGGTTTACGTCGTGGTTGGATGTATCTGCGTCCCACTTGGGATATCATTGTCGACTTCGAGCCTTTCACTGCAGACTATCAGTGGCAAGGCAAGACCATCTCTCCTCTGCAAATACTCTGTGATGAATTGAGCCATGTCATGGCTGCTTATCGAGTGGGTATGGGGGGAGGCTGTGCCATGGTTACAGTCTTGAATTCTTGTGTGCAAGATACTACGCAAGCTTTGTTCCGTGCCATGGAGTCTATCTTTGCCCACGAAACAGATAGTTGGGCAGCTTGCCACCGTTATGAAGGTCTTGGCGAGTTTCGTCAGTGGGCGGAAAATGAAGCGGAAGAGAGCTTGGCTTTGCGGTGGCAGAGTTTTCGCAATTGGTACGATGGTTTTTACAGCCGCAAGAGACGTTCTTTGAGTAATGAGTTCTTTCGTGTTTCTCCTGCTGGTTTTCCTTTGGGGCGGGTCTGGCGTGGTGATTGGCAGGCGAACCTCGAGGACAGAACAGCATTTCACAGAGCAGTACATCGCAAAGGTTTACTCGACGTGATGGATGCCTTCAAGGCTTCGAGAAATTCGATGATGCCTCGTCGCACTCAAGACACTCATGCCAAATTGTTACTGGAAAATGGCGCTCGTTTGTGGGTCTTGAACACAGTGCAAACAGGGGGCAAAATCGATGGACAATTTGCCTGCGCTCCGGAAAAACTCAACTGGGCCAAAATGCGGGAATTCTTTGGTAGAGCCATTCCTGGCTGGGGTAAGTGACAGAGACACTTCAGCTTTTTTAGTGAACAGAAGCAGTTTTGTATTTTTCCCAACACTCTTTTATCTCTTTGGCAGAGCGGTCTGTGCGGTGGCTTGGGTTGCCTTCTAAAGCTCTGACTGTGGCCAAATACAAATCATCGAGACTTGCTGAGCGGCGGATAGGTCTGCCACTGGAGCTAATGGTGGCCTCACGAGCCTCGTGAATATGGTCCAACTCTGCGCCCACAGATGAGAAGTCCATCAGTCCATCTACGTTGTCGCCCAAAATCCCAGCGAGATAATCAGCAGTGAAAAGAAGGAGTGGTTTACCCATCCAGCCACAGCCTGGAATGGCTCTGGCCATACAATTGAGACCCATATGGGATACGAAGGAAGTAATGTTGCCTCCTACAATCACGCGGGAATCAATCTGGTAAAAGAGCTGTTCATAGGGACCCGCATTTTCCAAAATGACAGAGGCAGGTTCGCCTAGAGCAGGTCTATTGAAGGCAGCATAGTTGTATGACTTGTGAATTTTGTTGTCTACATATTCACCAATGAGTCCGCCGGCTATTCCGCCTACCATTGAACCAAAGGCCCAACCTGCAGGTCCGAGCAAAACGGAAAAGAGAGCTTGGCCAGCTACAGCCCCCAGAGCGTTGCCAATGGCATTTCCTGAGATGACCCATTTGTCTACGAAGTCTGCAACTTCTTCCTTTTGTTGGCAGTGAGCCTTTGGAGTGGCCACCAAAGAGATGATGATCAAAATCAGGCAAAAGATTTGCTTTCGCATTTTTGTTCCTTTCATTGGGGTTTGTCTATGCAGGAGCAGTGCCACTTTGAATGGTGGCTAAATGAAGGGGATGGGGGGGCAGGCTGATCCATAGTGGTACAATGTCTGTCATCATGTGGAACTGATGAGGAGTGACTCTTGAAGAAGATTGATTGGGCTCCATTTGCCAATTTTTTGGATACTCTGCGCCAGATAGGTGAACCTCGCAAATTGTTGGAAGAGTTGCTTCACGGTTTGGTGGGTTTGCTTAAGGTAAGTCGTGGTACTGTCATGCTTTTGGTTGATGGTGAGCTCGTTCCCGTGGCCACCTACGATAAAGATGAGAGTGAAGATTTTGTTGCGACGAGCAGCACTATTGCCAAACGCTCAGTTGAGATATCAGAAGTCGTTTTTGTCGATGGCGACTTGGATGAAGAGTGGTTCGCCGCCGCATCAGCATTGTCTCAATCTCTGCTGCCGCGGGCAATCATCTGCTGTCCCCTCATCACTCGTGGCGAAACATTGGGAGTCATTTACCTCGACGGATTTGTTGGCAGAAGTGACGTCAACGAAGCATTGGTTCCATTCTTGTCCATGTTTTCTGGTTTGACTGCAGAATTGATTGCTGCCGCAAAGACCCGGACCAGTCTGCTCGACGCAAGGGACAAAATCGCCGAAATGGCTTCACTCGTTCATCAAGAACAGACCTTGTTGTTGGGACCAAGTGAAGCTTCGCAGCTCTTGAGCAAAGAGATAGATGCCGCGGCTTCCCAAGATGTGACAGTTCTCATTACAGGTGAAACGGGCACTGGCAAAGAGATGGTTGCCCGTGAATTGCACCTTCGGTCAAAAAGACAGCAGAAAAGTTTTGTGCCAGTTCACTGTGCAGCATTGCCTGAAAACATTATTGAAGCTGAACTCTTTGGCGCTGAAAAGGGTGCGTATACTGGAGCAACAGAGCTGCGTAAAGGCCGTTTCGAATTGGCTTCCCAAGGAACTCTCTTTCTTGATGAGTTGGGAGATTTGGCTCTAGATGTACAGGTGAAACTTCTGCGTGTGTTGCAGGAACGTTGTCTCGTCCGTCTTGGTGGTAATGAACCCATCCCAGTCGATTTTCGCCTTGTTTGTGCAACGAACAAGGACCTCGAGGAAGCTGTGCAAGCGGGGACCTTCCGTGAAGACATGTATTACCGTGTGAACGTCTTTCGCATTCACATCAAACCCTTGCGAGAAAGACGTGATGACCTTATGCCTTTGGCTCAGAGTTTTTTGAAACACTTTGCCCAAAGGTTTGGCCGACACTTTGATGGTTTTTCCAAAGCAGCAGAGAAACTGATGTTTGCTCACAATTGGCCAGGGAATGTGCGTGAACTGAGAAATGCCATCGAAAGAGCAGTTGTTATGGAGCCTACATCACTCATTCGTCCAGAGAGTCTGCCCATTGCTGATGGCAGTGGTGCTTTGGCCAATGAAGGTGATCTCGAGAGAATGCAGACTTTCATCGAGACCTGGTCGCCCAAGTTCCACGACTTGAGAGATCTATTCGAGCGGGCCTATTTGAATGTACACCTACAACGTTCGCGAGGGAATTTGTCTGAAATGTCCAGGCAAACTGGCATTCCACGTAACACCCTTTATCGGCGTTTATGTAAGTTCGATCTGGTGAACAAGAGCGACTAGAGCGCTTCTTCCCGATTTCACAAATATTTCATATTTCCTTCATCAGTCCTCCATTTTTCCTCTTCAAACTTTTAAATGAAGGCTTAGGAAAGGATGGAAATGATGAAGGAATACAAACCTCGTGGATCGACCTTGTTATGGGTATTAGCTTGCATTTTTGGCGTAGTTTTGCCCGCCCTTACGTTGGGTATAGAGATGTGCACGGCCATGTGTGCAGAGGTCTTTTTTGATCCCATCCCCACCTATTTTCATGTACTTTTAGTGGCTTTTGTGCCTTTTGCCAACTTTGTCACCATCCTTTGGCTGCGCAAAGGGGCTCCAGAGGTTTCGGAAAAAACGCTGAGCAGATACGCCAATATGAACTCTGTGGCTTTTGCCATCGCCCTTTTTTATGCACTCATCTTTTTGCCCATGGTGCCCATCGCATTTATTGGTGTCGTGGCCTGGGGTTTGGGATTTTTGCCCATGTCACCTCTGTTGGCTTTGCCCTCCACTTTGGTCTTCCGTTCTTACATACACGGCGCTTCTCGTCAGCGAAGTCGTTTGTTCCCCACTATTTTTGTGGGTACATCAATCGTAGCCCTACTTTTATTTTCCATCGAATTCCATAGCGGTCTCACACACATTGGCATGCAGATGTCCTTGATGGAAAATCCTCTTCATCGAGAACAGGGTGTGAAGTTTTTGCGGAGCTTTGCCGAGCCTGGTGTCATTTATGAGTTGGCTAGTGGCACACGTGCACCTCACATTAGTTTGCCTGCTCTTTTGGTCAATTGTATGGGGAAACACATTCGCCGCAGCAAAGCTTCGGAGATTTATTACCGTGTATATGGCCAACATTGGAGCAAAGCTCCTCTCCATCATCGCAATCGCAGATGGAGTTGGCGCAAGGTGGAACATCGTCGATATCGTTTCCATCGTGATGGCGCAGTCCATTGGGATAGTTGGCAAGGCACTTCATATGTGGGTCCAGAGCTCTCTGGTTTGTCCATGACAAGCTCTCGTTTTGAGGGTACGACAGATGGTGACGGTGCTTTGGGTTATCTGGAGTGGACAATGATTTTCAGAAACGAATCGAAGGTGCAACGAGAAGCCAGGGCTCTAGTTTCTCTACCAACAGATGGAGTTGTTTCGCGAGTCACCCTTTGGGTGAAAGGTGAAGAGTGTGAAGCTGCCTTTGCAGGCAAAGCCAAAGTGAAAGCAGCCTATCAGCGCATAGTCCGCCGTCGTCGTGATCCCTTGTTGGTGACAGAAAAGGGCAAAGGTCGTGTGCTCGTACAATGTTTCCCCATCGAACCCAACAAAACCATGAAAATACGATTGGGTATTACTTTCCCACTATTCCTGCCCAACAAAGACAGAGGCACTTTTAATCTGCCGCAAATTCTGGAGAGGAATTTTGCCATTCCCAAATCGACGGCTCATTACATTTGGTTCGAGAGCAAGAGGCCCATGGACGCTACTACTATGGATCTCAAGTCTGACGAAAAAGCTGATGGTAGATATTCTCTTTCGGGAAATTTGACGAATGGTGCTTTTGCAAATACACCCATCACTATCAATACATTGCGTGATAGTTCAATTACAGAAGTGTGGTGTAGTGACATTAGGGATGTAGAAGAGGGTGTCATTCGCCAGCGATTTGTGGACTATGAACATGCTGCAAGTCCGCGCCATTTATATGTTATTCTAGACGGCTCAGTGACGATGAAAAATCACCTCCCTGCCATCAAAGTAGCTCTCGCTTCCATACCCAAAAACATCAAGACGACTTTGTTTCGGGCAGGTGAAATGGTGGAAGAGTTGAAACAGCCTTTGGAAAACTTCAATTGTGCCGGCGGTTGTGACAATGCGCTAGCCTTGCAGGAGGCCATCAATAGGGCAGAGGCCGAAGGTCAGACGAGAGCCTGTATTCTTTGGCTCCACGGTCCACAACCCATTCATCTATCGACTAACTCTTTGGCCCACAATCTCTCTCGTGCCTCACTGCCTTGTTACCACCTGCAAGTGCAATCGGGGATGAACGTAGTCGTTAGTGATTTGACGAGCTCTGGTTTACTCAAAGTTGTTCCTCGTCACGGTCAAATCGTCGAGGATCTCGAAGGTCTCTTCAACCGTTGGGCAGGCTCTCATCGAGTGTTGGCCGGATATAGACTGCGTGTGGCCTACGAGGTGTTCAATTGTGCAGATGAAGGATCCCACGAAACGTCTGCTCACCTCGTTCGTCTGTGGGCTCGCGATGAAGTGGAACGCCTGGCTCGTTCAAGGAAGAAAGGAGCTCGAGAAAAGGCTGTGGAGTTGGCTGCTCGCTGGCAGTTAGTCACATCAGTCTCTGGAGCCGTCGTCCTCGAGAGTGCCGCTCAATTCAAAGAAGCAGGTTTGGAAGCCGTTGATAAAAATACAGTGCCTACAGTGCCAGAACCAGAGGAGTGGGCACTCATCATTCTCACTCTCTTTTTCCTCACTTATAGCTACAGACAGAAAAAGAGAAACTCTCGTCAGCTAGTAGGAGGTTTCTCATGTTGCGCAGCTTAGTAGTGTGCCAACTGCTGGCCTTCTGGCCAGTATGGCAGTGGTATTGGCGTCGCCTGAAAGATCCTTGTGACTCAGCGCTTTGCGTATTGCCTCTTATCGTTGCTCTCTTCTGGTTTCTCAATGTGAACAAAAGACGGGAAGAAAGCAGGAGTTATACTTTGGCCACACTTATGACTCTGACTTATGCCATCGCTCTTCCCTTTATGCCTCCTCTGATCAAAGCAACCATAGCCATTGTTGCTCTCTCAGCACTTTTGTCAGCTAGTTTGGGGCGGACTTTACATCTACCTTTAACAGGCTTGCTCGTTCTGGCCTTACCCATCATTCCCACGGCTCAGTTTTATCTCGGTTACCCCCTTCGAGCGGCTGTTGCTGCTTGTTCAGTGCCAGTGCTTTGTGTAACTGGCTTTAATGTAACTCGTCAGGGAACTTGTTTGGCCTGGCAAGGTGAGCTCGTTTCAGTAGATGCTCCTTGTTCGGGAATATCTATGTTGTGGGCCGGTGCTTTTCTTGCTCTCTGTCTTGCTCTCATCCACCAATACAATGACAGAGACACTGTGCAGCTTTGTCTGCTCACTTTCGGTTTGCTCTTTGCCGGCAATGTCTTGCGTACGAGTACGCTTTTTGTCGTGCAAACAGGTGGGCTTTCGGGAACACCCTTTTTGCATGAAGGTGTGGGTTTATTCGTCTTTGCTCTGACGAGCTTTTTAATAGTCAAACTTGCTCAGCTAAAGAAGGTGCACCATGCGTTATGAGATATTTTTGCTCACTTGTTTGCTCGCAGCAGTGGCTCCTTTTTTGGGGAGTCGTCCAGGCTCAGAATTTAATCTCTTTAGCTTTCCAGGCTGGCCAAAAACCTTCCGTAATCAGACTCTCGTCGAGCTCCCTCTCACACAACAAGAAAGGAGTTTTTACAAACGTTTTCCTGGAAAGACTGGCCAGTTCTCTGCTGGTAATATGCGAGTCATCTTGCGTTATGTGACAGCGCGCACACGGCGCCTCCACCCAGCAGCTCACTGTTTTAAAGGACTGGGTTACAAGACCACTCCGCGACCTCTTTGGGTAGACGAGGAAGGAAAACGTTGGGGTTGTACAAAGGTCAGCAAAGACAGAGAAACTTTATATGTTTATGAACGTCTCTGGGATGGAAATGGGAACTCTCACTCTGACGTTTCCAGTTGGTATTGGGCTGCACTTTTGGGACGTTCTTCTGGACCTTGGTGGGCAGCTACTGTTGTTTGTGAAGAACCGCTCTCAATTGAGTCCAATTGATTTTGTTTGCTGAGCCAGTGAAAGAAAACAAAACTGCCTGTCAAGAGGAGCAGGATAAGGGACCACTCTGTAGAATCTGGTGTGAGCACGAAAAGAACTCCGGCAAACTGTAGACAAAGAATGAAGATGAGTAAGAGAGCCACCTTGTTTCGCGACAGAAGCGAGCAAACGTAGGCTCCTAAAGGTGCGCCACAAACAACAATGGGTATACAGGCAAACCAACGTGAAAGGGTGATGGCCTCTATGGGCACTCCCCACAATCGATTGAATGCACCAACCAAAGAGAGAAAAGCCATGAGGACCACACTCGTTGGCGTGGCAACTTTTTCGCAGAGACCGAAATACAGAACCACGACAGAGAACATTGAAAGATCGGCGCCCGAACCGAAACAAGCCGTTAACATACCTCCGCAAAGACCTGTGAGGACTAAGACCAAACCTCCTCTGTTCCCCAGCTCTACCTTCGTGCGCCGATGATAATCCCTTGTTGTCAGCACAAGATAAAGGGCCAAAGCAAAAGCGAACCAAATGGCGCCAAAGGCAAGCTTTGCTGAGCGACAATTCATGAATGGAACCAAATACCGAGAGCCAATCAAAACGCCCATTACTCCTGGCAGGGCAACTAAACGAAGGACCTTCCATTCCACTTCAATTCTGCGATAGATGATGAGCAAACTGGCGGCCGTCATTCCCACGCTTTGTATGAGGAGAGAGAAATCTTTGGCATTGTGAGCTTTGGCAGCGAGCAAGAGTGTGAGGGCAGGATAAGCGACAGCACCGCCTCCTGCAGCAGAAACACCAGCCACAAAAGAGCCCAAAACCATGATGGACATTAGGGGCCAATGTGTAGCAAAAGGTGGCCCGCTACGGACCAAGAGAAAAACGCATAAAACCCATCCCCCTAAGAGCAAAATGCTGTTTCTTTTTTTGTGTTTTTGGTTGTTCACATTTATGTATGACGTCTTTCTTCACAATTTGGATTGATAGATTAGCTTTTAAAGCTTACTCTTGCCCTATGTCACGAAAAATTACGTTTCCCAAAGGATTTGTTTGGGGCGCAGCCACTGCTGCTTTGCAAATCGAAGGAGCCACCGAGAAGGATGGTCGCGGAGATTCTGTATGGGATGTATTTTGTCGCCTCCACCCAGATAAGATCTTCCAACGAGTTACTCCTGAAGTGGCTTGTGACCACTACAATCGGTGGCAAGAAGACATCAAACTAATGTCTCAAATAGGGCTCACGGGTTATCGATTGTCTTTGGCTTGGCCGCGCCTATTCCCCACAGGCCGAGGAAAACTCAATGAAGCTGGGGCCGACTTTTATGACAGACTCATCGATGGACTACTAGAAGCTGGCATAGAACCCAACGTGACACTTTATCATTGGGACCTGCCCCAGAAGCTCTTTGAGGATCTTGGCGGAGGTTGGGAAAAAAGAGAAACAGTCGAAGCTTTCACCCAATATGCCGAAAGCTGTCTGTCCCGCTATGGAGACAGAGTCAAATTATGGGCTTCCATCAATGAACCTGCTTGGACGACTTTGAATGGTTATGTAACTGCCCTTCATCCACCTTGTCGGCACAATTTCAAAGAGGCAGTGCAAGCAGCCTCCAATATGCTCGTGGCCCATGCAAAGGTTCACGAGCTCGCTCATTCCATTCACGACGACATTCAGCTTGGGCTCGTGCTCAATATGTCCCAAGTTCACCCAGCTGACCCTGAGAGCCAAGAGGATAAAAGAGCTGCCCAAATAGCCGATGGCGTCTTGAACCGCTGGTTTTTCGAACCCATTCTGTTGGGCCGATTTCCACGAGATATGGTAAAAATCTACGAAGAAAGAGGGCTCTTCCCTGAGCTCTCACCATCCGATGAGCAGCTCTTGTCCAAGGCTGCCACAGACTTTGTGGGCGTAAATTATTATTATCCCCATTACGCCTCAGCTAACGCCCAAAAGACGGACTTCCACCTCAACACCTCTGGTGAAGCCAAAGAGGCCTGCCGTTTTTCCATAGAAGATTGTTTTTCTTTCGTCCGTAATCCCAAAGGCAAATACACTGAGTGGGGTTGGGAAATCGATGCCAATGGTTTGTACGACCTGCTCGTTCGAGTCCACAAAGTGAGGCCAGATTTACCCATCTATGTGACGGAAAATGGCATTGGTCGCCAAGAAGAGTTGAAAAACGACACTGTGGACGATGAAGAACGAATTGGTTTCATCAAAGACCATCTGAGAGCCACTCATCGCGCCATCAAAGAAGGGGCCGATGTTCGTGGATATTATCTATGGTCCCTAATGGACAACTTCTCTTGGATAAACGGATTCAAGAAACGTTATGGCCTACTCTTCGTAGATAGAACAACTCAAAAGCGGTACCTGAAAAAGTCTGCAAGCTGGTATGGCCAAGCAGCAGCCGACAATGGTTTTGACTAAGAACTAAATCATTCGCCAATTATTTTGATCAATAGTCTCTTTTTCCTGCGGCCATCAAATTCGTAATAAAAGATGTGTTCCCAGGGACCGAGATGAAGTTCACCTTTGGTAATGGCAACGACGACTTCGCGACCCATTACCTGTCGTTTTAGATGGGCGTCAGCATTGTCTTCATAACCATTGTGTTGATACTGACTCGTTGGCTCATGGGGAGCCAACCCCTCGAGCCATTTTTCATAATCGTTATGAAGGCCAGATTCATTGTCATTGATGAACACTGAGGCTGTGATGTGCATGGCATTGACGAGGACAAAACCCTCTTGCACTCCACTTTCGCGCACAGCTTCGATGACATCTCTATGAATAGAAACAATTTGTCGTCTTTGCGGTACGTTCATCCACAGCTCTTTGGTGAGGTGTTTCATCTTTATATCTCCTTTGTCAGATGTGCTTTTTTCTGATGCTATCACGTGACGCAGATAGTTCAGTGTCTTAAATAACACAAAGTCCCCCTTTAAAGGGTCACCCTCCTTCAAGTAGGCTGTAGGTGCACTATTTGCCAAAATCAAGCCTTAGCTTCGTGAGGGGTGGATATCTTTATGAGTCAAGTCAGTGAATATACCTCTGCTCATCAATTGATGAAATCAGGAAAAACGGAAGATGCTGAAAAGGCGCTTCAGAAGTTGATAAAAGAAGATACTTTCGAGTCTGCCAAAGCTAGGATGACCCTGGCGCAGCTATATCTGGACTTGAAGAGATTCACAGAAGCCGAAGAGCTGCTAAGACAGGAAACTGAGCGTCTCTTATCGAAAGAACGCAAATGCGAGATAGCCGGCATATACCTCCAATTGGCAGATGCTGCAGCAAAACCAGCAGGTGATCCCCACGGTATAGAAAAGAAAGCAGACTTTGGCAAAGCCCTGAGTCTTTATGACTATCTTCTCCAAATGGATTTACCCAAAGAACTTCGTGGCCAGATACTCATAAAAAAGGGGAAAACTGCCCTCGACGGTAAAAACTATGTGAAAGCTGCCAACGCATATCTCTCATATCTTGGCCTTTTTGATCCCATCTATATCAGCGAAGTTCAGGGGCGCCAACCAGGTGGTTCTGAAATGGTGTCCATGGGGGAAAAAGTCGTTGAGGCCCGATTGAACTTGGTGAAAGCGAAACTCTTGGAAGCATCTGCTTTACCTTCTCACAAATCTACTGATGAGATCTCGGG
>CAZXTJ010000206.1:5053-12266 GCA_964643655.1 uncultured bacterium | reverse complement strand
GGTGGTTCACCTTCTTGTCCCCATTTGTTCAAAGCAATATAAGAATCTTTAATGCCAGGAATTGATAACTCAGCCCAGCCTTCGCTTTCGTAGACCTTTTTGAGGCCAAGAACGTCTTTATAGAAAGTCACGGCCCTATCCCATTCTTTGACCCAAACAAAGGAGATGGCGTGTGTGTATGTCATTTCCATTTCAGTTACCTCCTAGTTGCGGAAGAGTCGTTCGACCCAGCATCATTACTTACAGTCTAAAATTCGTAGGACACACCAATCCAGGTTTCATCTTTACTGCTGTTTAGGCTGTCGAGAAAAACCTTCGTATATCCCAAGGTCACGTTTGTATCTTTGCTTATTGGTCTTTCGAGGCTCAAATCCCATTCCGACCAGCCAGTTCCCGTTGTCCAATGGTGTCGGTTATAACCGATGGATGTCTCGAAGGTGAACTCTTTGTCCTTTTTGCCAAAGGAGCGAGAAAAAGACAAGTTTCCATATGTACCGTCGCCCATCTGACTATCGTGAGCAATTGTCAGAGTAGGTTCTAATGGCAACTTTTCAAAGGCAAAGATTAAGTAATACTCAAAAGAAGTGTTTTTACTGAAACCCGTAGGTCTCATGTGTGGAAAAACATAATAGAGTAAACCTGCAGTCGTTTTAACTCCGTTTTTCTTTGGGAAAGCATGTTCGAGAAAAAGGTCTATCTCTTCCCATTCTTTGTGAATTGAACGGTCGTTTAGGGCCATAGATGTGAAAAGACCAAGGGTCGTACCACTGTCACCCATGGCATAGTTCATTGTGTATTGCAGAGCTGGTACATCGTCGTCGTAGAAGTCCAAACCACGCCATATGTAACGAGATCTGAGCTCGACAGTGTGAGAAAAACGAGAAGGTTTTCCAAATGAAAAGGTTGAGCAAAATACAAAAATGAAGATAAACACTGAGAGTCTAATGTCCCTGATCATTGATTATTCACCCTCGATTACTACTCGCCCCCTTTTTGGTCTTGGTAATGGATTATGTTTCTTGAGATATTCAATGAGAACATCCCTCATCAGTGGTCCTGTTTCGATACCTTTGAGAGGAACTAGTTGAGGAGAACGACCAAGTACGAAGTCGTTCGTTACTATCTTATAAGTTTTACTTGGAGATATGTCCGAGCCCTTGTGCAAGGCGTGGACAACACGAAAACCTCTGGCACCATCTATTCGATTGAGCCTGAGGAATAGGTTGGAGACCTGTAATGGGCTGCCTCTGCCAAGTGTCTCGTTGAGGAAACGAATGAGGTCTTTTCCTTTTACTTCAAGTACGGCAATAGAGTTCTGATAAGGAATTACGCGGTAAAGATCGCGTAGAAGAATTGGTCCAGGAGCAAGGGCGCTAGCAACGCCGCCAGAGTTGACGACGGCTAGATCGGCACCTGTTTTCTCACGGAGTGCATCAGTGAGGATGTTGCCAGTGTCACCATCTGTCCAAAACTCTCGATTACAGTATTTCTCAGCTTTGCCTATCTCTTTGTCCAAGGCAGCTTTAAACTTCTTACGAGCTTCTTCGAGATAGGCCTGGATTTTAGGGTTGGGTTTTTCAACGTCGGCATCGACTATCTCGAACCAAGAGTCCACCTTTACAATTCCGTTTTTGGGGTGGACATCTAACTCAGTTACTCGAACTCTTTGCCCTTGGTTGTGTCCAGGAAAAGCCATGACTCGAGCGCCTTCTACTATTTTGATTTCACCCTCGCGGTCAAAATCGAGACCAAAAAGAATGTCTATGCCGCTTCCCTTGAGAGCTTCCTTGAAACCAGCGAAATGTGTTCCCAGGGACTCTTGAGTCAACATAATCAACAGGTTTGAGCCATTTTTGCTTTTGGCTTTACCGGCTGCTTTGAAAGGTTCATTAATACCTTCCATTACGCTGATACCACTTACGTTACCAGGAAGGCAGACGAACTTAAGGTTGGGCGGAACCAAGCCAGCAAGAGTTACTTTGAGTTTCCCGGCATTAAGGTGTACGAATTGGTTTGCGAAAGGCAGAGAGCCACCTTTTTCAGCCCCTATGTTAGAACCGATGAATGGGACCTTTAATTTAGTGAAATACTCTGTGAGAGCCTTTTGACCATGGGCAAACTCCAAGTTACCCAACAAACTTGCTTGCAAAGGCATGTCTGCCAATACGCGAGCAGTGATGGCACCTTTGGTAAATAGAGCTTCTGCTGATCCGCTTAGATTGTCGCCCAAATCAACGACAATAGGATGGCGCCCTCTCTTTTTTGCGTCTTCTACTAGTCTGTTGACTACTGAGGCTACACGAGCAGGATCGCCAAAATGTCTCACTCTGCCACGAGAATAATGACGCTCAAAGGGAGCCATGTTTCCCTGCAGTACACCCAAGGTAATGAGAGTAAGTCCTTCTGTGTTGGCAGGAAGAGCATCTTTCTTGTCTTCTAGGCAGCCCAGAAAGAAGGTAGAAAAAACAATCGAACAAGCTAGGAGAGCAGCATAGAGTCTTTTTCTTTTTTGCCGAAAGGCCCCCCGAAACATTTACAGTCCCTCCGTCTTCTTGAAGATGACATCTTTGACTTCATTGAACTTTGTCAGCAAATCTGGAGGGATGTCCAAGGCCGAATATTCTTTTATCAGATCGGCAATCAATTTGCGCAAAGGTATTAGGTCCATTCCTTTGGTTTGACGTGCATAACGATGGAGAAAAGCAAGATTGTCCATCTTGTATTCACTTTGGTCAGTAGGCGTGGGAAGGGCTGTACGAATGGCGTCAACAATATAAGGATAGTTTTCCTCTGTCTTTTTCCTTGGATTGTATCGGTCATACTCAAACACGAGCTCTTGCAACCAGAACTCGAATGTAGTCTGCTGAGCATTGTGTGCCCGAGGTCGGTTTTTTTCTGTTTTTACACGAAGTTTGCGGCCAACTTTGCCACCGCTGGGATCAAGTATTTTGGACAACTCAGCCACTTTGGAAAACTCTACATCCTCATCGACTCTGAACTTCCAAAGTTTTGATGCTGAGCCGATTGGATATGCTGCACCCTCGTGCTTTTCACTGGAATAATAGAGTTTCATATCTTCGCCGATGAAGACCTGATCACCCTGTTTGCCAAGTCTAGATAGGTTGACTACTTTACGCGGTCCCTTTTTGAGCTTGAGGTAACGCAAAAACTCAGACAACATTCCCTCTTTTTTCTCGAGTTGAATGTCGAGGCTATCGCCCAAATACAGCCGCCCACTTAAATCTTCAGCAAAGACTGAACTCCCAATTGCCAATAAAAAAGTGGGAGCAAGCCAAAGAAAATGCCGGAACATGCCGCCTCCTTCTCTCAACGGCCGAATATTAGCGAAAAAATGCGCCCTCAGGCAAGGTTAATAGGCGGTACTTTCTGCAGCTGCTGGTACGACGCCCATATCCTCGAGGTTTTCTGTGTCGTCAGATTTATAGTCTGGCAGTCTGCCAATGGCTTTCAGTAGCTGATAATACTTACGAGAAGCATTCCAGTTATTGTCATAAACAGCTGTTGTCTGTAGTTTGGCGATGATTTTTTCGATGACTCCCTCATAGGGGGTGAGTTCACCTTCTTTTTGTAATTTGCCCAGTTTTTCAACGAGCTTGTCCAGAATATCAAATCGGTCGAGCTTGATCTCATCATCTAAGTGTTCAACGCAATATCCTTCGATTTTGTCCATTTCATCCAAAATGGCATCATCTTCAGCAGAACCCAATTTGACGCTTTTACGCTTCTCATAGAGCTTGCGGAGCTTTCTAAAGCGCCACCACATTGGCATATCTACCATCAGTTTGGTAACGACGATGTTACCCAAAATGGTGACAGCAGCAACAGTTAGGGCTGCACCAATGAATACGCCTACACCACCTGCCAAAGAAGAGCCAATGGCTGCACCGAGGCCCATTTTGGCAAAGGTCGCACCAGCAGCAACTGCTGATTTGAGCATAAAAACACCAAAATGGTAGACGAGCGTGCGAAGGGTGAAGGTTTTCACCAACATCTCTTTGATTTTGACTTTGCCCGTTCTGTCGAGCATTTCGTATGCGTCAATCCCTAGTTTGCCTGCACCAAGAGCCCACAAGGTAAGGGTAGCGTCCTTGATGGCCTGGCCAAGGGCTTCTGCGTCGAGAGTGTCACAGAAATTGACGAATTTTGAGAGCAGGGCACCAATAGTGACCGTGCCGACGATGTTAGCAGCCTGCATGAGCGTTTCTCTGACAATCTCTTTTAGTGTCAAAATGAGGTCTGCTTGGAAGGTGACTTTAAAGGCTTTGTCCCCCACATTTTCTACTGACTTGACGGCGAAATCCAGTGAAAGGGGACCATTGGTAGAGAGGCAAGAACCTGCAGCCTCTTCGAACTTCTTTCTGATTTTGTCCTGCAGGACAGGGAATTTGATAGTTACAGAGCCAACGATGTCGGCAAAAAGGCGATGACGATCATCGCAGAAGAACATATTGAGTTTGACATCGTTTCCTGGATGCTCTGAGACCTTCTCACAAACCTTCTTGAGGATTTTTTCGATGCGGCTGGCAAGCTTATTGAGGAGTTTTTCATCCCATCGCTCGCGTTCTGCAGCGCATAAAACGGTAGGGGCAATGAGTTGCGCCACGAGTGTGAGTATGACAAAAATACTCGTAAAGCGCTTATAGCTACAGCGAAGCACTGAGGAACCTACTCTCTTAATACTTTCCCCGTCGACTCAGTCGAGAGTAACAATATTTTTATATTTGTCGAAATGATAAGGACATGTAGCCTTTCTGTGAACCCCCTAATATAAGTAGTAATATGCCAAAGACAGATTGGGGTTTCTGTGGAAGGGCGAAAAATAGGCTGCTGGTACCTAGGCCAGTTTTTAGGAGCTGGTGGAATGGGTGCAGTCTATGAAGCCCGCAAGGTTGGCTCTAATCGAAGAGCTGCCCTCAAATTACTACTGCGAGACAAGTCTCAACTTCAACCTGCGTTAGATGTTGTCCGCCGGCTACGTGATGAAGCAAGGGCCACCGTAGGTATCAATCATCCCGGATTAGTTCAGGTTCTCGATAGTGGTGAAGATGCTGAATTGGGGCCATATGTCGTCTATGAATACGTCGCAGGCAAGACACTCCGCCAAAATTTGGACGAAAAAAAACGTTATTTATTTAAAGAGACCGTTGGGCATGTTGCTCGTCCACTGCTCGGGGCTCTTCAGGCACTTCATAAAAAAGGTGTCATCCATCGAGACGTAAAACCTGAAAACCTATTTTGCATGCAAAATGGCGACTACAAGCTTGGGGATTTGGGCCTCGCTCTATTTGAAGGGCGAGAAGCAAAGACGAAAACAGGGACCATTGTGGGGACACCTGGGTACATTGCACCAGAGCAGTTGCTCAATCCCAATCAAAAACCTGGAGCGGCAGCTGATTGTTATGCAGCTGCTGCCTTACTTATTGAAACAATGACCGGACGATTGCCTTTTGCGGGTAAGTCTCCGGCTGAACGGATCACAGAGCAGTTGAAAGGTAATATCACTGTTCAAAAGCTTCGCAAACTAGGTGTGCCGAAAAGCGCTGTATTGGTTCTACAGGCAGCAATGAGTCATTCTCCAGATGACAGGCCTTCCATATCTCAGATGATGGCAAGTCTCAATAGAGCTGTTGAGGTTGGTGGAAAAGAAAAAGAGACCATACTAGTACAATCAGCTACTTTGCCAAAAACAACAGGGAGAACGAGTGAGTCTAACTGGCGTCGCTGGTTTCTCCTCCTCACGACAGCTATTTTGGTCATTATTCTCGTGGCAGGTTACATGAGCGATCGAAAAATCGTTGCCACACTCACTCCTGCGCAGAGAGCTTTCTTTTCCTTGGTTTCAGGATATAAGGGTGAAAGCAGTGTTTCAACATCCCTTGAGTTCAATCGTTTATTGTCTGAGGCTAACAAATTCGGAGACTTCGCCTCGCCAGCCATTAGAGTAAAATGGGAAACACTGAGAGAAAAGTTTGGCTCTGGCAGTGTACTTTGGCCCGCATGTCAGGGAGCCCGTTTGGCTGGGATGGCCAGGAGAAAAAACGCCCAAAAACTGTATAACAAGGCTCTTTGGATATTGCGAGAGAGAGTAAAAAAGCGAAACCATGGCAAAAACGCCCATAGCTTTGATATTGCACTTATTTTCCGGCTTTTCGACTTGGAGGACAATCCTGAGGCTCAAAGCGAACTGTTGAAAGAGTCATACCGGGCTTTGCCAATCTATCCAATAGAGAACCAGCTCAGTGACTGGGCCTCTAGCCGAAGAGTACAGTTGTTGCTGCTATTGGCTCACAGCAAAAAAGCAGCTGCCACGAAACTATCCCTATCAGAGCTGCAAGATATGGAAGCAGTATTGGCTGTTTTCGCACCATTCGAGAAACAACTTCGTCTTGGTGAGGCAATCACCACGCTTCAATTGAGTGGATTGTCCAAAGAGCTGCTGGAACTCGAAAAAAGTGCTCTGAAACTCAGCGCCAAAGCCACAACATCAGCAAAAGAACTTACTGATGTAATGAGGAATCAAGCTAGTGTCGATGTGTTGTCCGCCAAGCTGGGCAAAGGAGCATTCAAGGATCTGCCTGGAATAAAAAAGACTCGTAAACACTTGATTGCTTTGGGAAATGATGTCTGGCGAGTTGTCAAAGAGCATCGACAATCGTGTTGGAACATGTATGGAAGAACAGTATCCTTCCAATGCCGCCCCAAATTGCTCGTTCGCCACGGCTCTGTGTTTCTTCGTACCCTGACAACTAGACGAAATCGTTTCGACGTTTATACGGCTTTTAATGAGGACTTCAAGGATTGGGGCCATCTGTTCACGGCAAATCTTTGTATTGAACGGGCCAAAGGAGCCTTGAGGCGGTTGATAATTAGGCGCAGGCAACTGCAGAGCGAGAATTCAAAGGGATACTGGGAGCTAGAGGAAGCAATGAGTGAGTTGGGAGTGGATTTCGTCCATTGTGTTTACAGAGCCAAAAAGAAGCGACAGCCTGCTCTCATATCTGACTTGGCTTTGCTCGAAAAGACCTCTTCTCCTGCAATGCACGCTATAAGAGCTTTTGCCCACGCAACTTATGGTGACAGAGATAAGTCCTTCACGGATAGACAAACATGTCTAAATTTGTTACAGAAGCATATTGCTGACAAAAAGCTGAGTGATGACAAAGCAGAGGCTATGTTTCGCGCTTTTGAAACG
>CAZXTJ010000206.1:0-5043 GCA_964643655.1 uncultured bacterium | reverse complement strand
CGCTTTGGCGATCAGCTCGTCTCTGCCACAAAAGTAGTGAAAACGTGAAATCCACATTGCAGGTTCTCGACTGGTTGAATGAGGTTGGCACGGCCAACGCATTTAGTGAAAGTGAGATAACCCTTGCCAGGGTAATGGCAGCTATCAATGCAGCTGACGCACAGCAGTGGAAGAGCGGAGGTGAGTGGGATAGAAAGAGGCTCGAATCTATCCTGGTTAGTTATGATGGGGAAGACAGTGAGTTGCGTAAGTGGATAAACTTTGTCATTTCAGGGCGAAAGTGGCCACAAGGAGAGTAAAAAGAATTAGGAACTCTTCTGTAGCCTAGCGTGCCTGATTAGGCTTTCATCACGGTCGATTTCCTCGTCAACGACGGAAGCACTGTGATGAATGAGGTCTAGGGTACCTTCAGCATTTCTAACCAGTTTCAAGTGATTTTCAATCTTGTGTTCAGTCATGACTTCGTTTTTGACAGTGATTTCAAACTGTTCGCATCTGTCGTAATAACCATTGAGCTCGAAGACCCAACTTTTGCCGCCATTCCAATGAGTCCATTTTAGGGTTAGATATTGATCACTGCTTTTTTTGAAGATTCTTACGATGGTGCTCTTTAGTTCACACTCATCAACACGCAAAAAGTCGGCAGCGTTGAGCCATTGAGCCCAGCTTTCAATGGAAATGGAATCATCGTCAATGTACTTGTGAGGATCAAGTTCAATGTGTTCCCATTTGGTCTTGCCTTGAAGAACGTAGTCAACAAAAATTGCAAAACCCATGGCCATTCCCCTCGCCACTTTTTACGAAGCACCCTACATTGAATATTAATAAGCTGCAGGTAAACGAGCAATGCTTGTATTTCGCATTATTGATAATAATAAAGCTTCAGTCGAAAAGTAGCCTGGTAGTATTTGACTGCCTGTGCATATTTCAATAGAGCCTTCGTCGAATTCCATTGGGCACTCGTGGTAGGCTGGATTGTAAGGAGGGATAATGGCGGACAAAAAAGTCGATATGATGGGTAAATTTTGCCCCTATCCTATCGTTTGTATTGTTTTTGAAGTGGACCAGCTCTCTCCAGGTGAAACGATCATGTTTGTCGTTGATGATCCTCTTGCGCTGAAATCGGTACCAGAAGAGCTTGACGAATATGATGATATCACGTATTCAACAGAAAAAATAGAATGTGGTTGGCAGATCACTGTGACCAGAAAAGGATGATATGAAAGCGACTACATGGTCTACGCTATTTGCTGTCGCTTTTGCACTGTTGAATGTGCTGATGTATCTGTTATTACGCCGTTTCTGGATTGGCGGGTCTAGTTTTTTGCCTATGATTGGTAATTTGGGCAAAGAACGAGCATTTCTGTTGGCTTTCATCATAAATCTCGGTGTCATTGTTGGCTCATTCCTTGGAGCAAAACTAAATGATGAATTCCGACTCCGTATGCCAAAAACGTCCACCTTGTTCAATGCAATAGCAGGCGGATTTTTTATTGGTGTGGGTGTGACACTTTGCCCCGGAACCTGCACTACCTGTTTTGTGACAGGGATTCCAATGCTTTCGGTGGCTTCATTTCTTTCTGCTGCAGGTATTCTGATTGGCGCATTTTTTGTTTTTCTCTGGCAACGCGAGGCTTGGAGGGCAAAATGACCTTCCCAATGCTGGCCTTGGCTTTTTTTGCATTTGGTATAGCTCTTGGTTTTTGTGTGCAAAGAGCAGGTCTCTGTTTTGCGCAAGGGTTCGCCGAGTTGTTCGTCGGTCGCAGATATAGGATGTTGCGACTGACTTTCATCATCATCGCAGTTACAGCTTTGGGTTTTTACCTGTCCACACATTATTCTCCAGTGCATGGACTGAAACCAGTTGGTGTCATACGTGGATATGGATTTTTCAACTTACTCGCTGGAATCATATTTGGTGCAGGTGTTCTGCTCAACGGTGGTTGTATTCTGGGAACTTTGCGGCAAATCGGTGAAGGCAATCTTCACTTCTTGATAGCCCTCATATGTTTTGCTCCGGGAATGGCCTTTGTTGTCCATGTGGTTAATCCCTTGTTAGAAAAGGGTTATGCTACTCAGAAGCTTCTTCTGCCCAACTTATTGGATTTGCCGGCAGCTTATGTTTCTGCAGGCCTTGTCGTTTTAACTCTGCTTGGATTTGTTTTGCTCAATCGAAAGGCTAAGAAGGTTCATTGATGTCTGTGAAGGATAAACACGCGTCAGCAGAGGCATTTACTCATGCCCTAGAAGTCTTCGAAGTTCGCAATAGAGCTTTTCGTGTTTTGTATGACACGGTAATAGAGATACAGGGTGTATCCACCACAGAAACGTATGAAATTCTAAATCGAAATCTCCGCCGATTATGTGACGCAGACTGTACTGCTTTGGCAACTTTTGATGAAGAGAGTTCAATCTTTACATTAGAAGCAATAGCAGGCTCTCTTGGGCTCAACGAGGATTTCAGTCAACTGAGACGCGCAACTCATCAAGTATCACAAGATGTAATCGATGAGCTGAAATCGTTGCCTCTGCAAGAGTGCTCTGAGCATCAGCGATGTTTAGGCGCTTTTTTCCCTGCACTCATTGAACATAGTGACAAAACACAAGGTCACCATAGACACTATCGAATTTCTTGTGTGCGCGGAGGTCGTTTACTTGCAACTGGATTGATTAGGTATGATCGAGATCAGAACCTACCAGTCAAAGATCTCGTTGATACCTATGTGAGCCTTGCTGGAATGATAATTCAACAGGTCAAATCTAGACGTGTTGTTGCCGTTAGTGAAAGTCGGTATCGTCGACTCTTCGAAACCAATCCACTTGGTATCGTGATGGTTGACAATGAAGGCAATATTACTGCCGCCAATCCAGCTAGCCATTCCCTTGCAGAAGGAAAAGAAGAAGAGTTCATTGGACGTTCCTTTCTCGATGCTTTCATCGACAAAGCCGAACAGGAGCGTGTATGGACGTATTTACAGCAAGTGGGCGGATTGGATGGCCCAGGTAGAGCTCTAGAGGTACACGGTAAAGCGGCAGATGGCGGGAGAAGGTTGTTGCGTTTAACAGCCGATCCCACTCAACGACTGCAGCTCTCCACCGATGGGATGATCATATGCCTCGAAGACGTGACCTGTTATAGGCGTATGGAAGATGAGCTGCTCAGAGCTCAGAAGTTGGAATCTGTTGGTGTGCTTGCAGGTGGCATAGCTCACGATTTCAACAATTTGCTAACTGTGATAATGGGTAATACTAGTTTGCTACAAACAGGTATTTGTAGTCCCTTCGAAACGCAGAAGCTTCTCGAGGCCGTTGATGGTGCTTGTCAGCGAGCCCGTGAATTGACGGGGAAGTTGCTTACATTTTCCAAAGGCGGTGCACCTGTAAAAAGAAAAGCACCAATTGGTGAGTTGATAGAAGATGCAGCCACTTTTTCCCTGTCCGGTGCCAACGTCAACTGCAGTTTTGATTTCCCGGAAGACTTGTGGCCAGCTGAAGTAGATCCCCTGCAAATCAATCAAGTCGTATCTAGTGTTGTTTTGAACGGTATCGATGCTATGCCTCACGGAGGCACTCTGAGAATCAGGGCAGAGAACGTCAGGATTAATGCAGTCAGCGAAGTCCCATTATCGCCAGGTGCATATGTATGTGTGCGTTTTGCTGATCAGGGCCCTGGTATCAAAGCTGACATCATAGAGCGAGTTTTTGATCCATTCTTTACGACAAAGGAAAATGGTACGGGCCTTGGACTTGCAACCGTCTATTCAATAATCAAGCAGCATGGTGGTCTGGTCACGGCTTCGTCACCAGAGGGTGGAGGAGCTATCATTTCAATCTATCTTCCTGCTGACTCTCAGACAGGAATGATGGCGAGCGATGGTGAGCAAGATGAGCAAGACAAGGCACTTGCCCGTGTATTGGTTGTTGATGACGAGCAGCCAATCTTGGAACTTGCCACATTGTTGTTGGAGCAATTGGATCTAGCACCAGTAACTGCCAAAAGTGGAATGCAAGGTGTTGAGCTCTATAGACAGGAATACACAAAAGGCAAACCTTTTGATTTGGTTATAATGGACCTGACAATTCCCGGAGGCATTGGCGGTACTGAAGCACTGCAAGAAATCCTAGCCATAGAACCAGCGGCCAGAGTCATAGTTTCGAGCGGATATTCCAATGCACCAGTGTTGGAACGATATCGTGATTTTGGTTTTGTCGGTGTATTGAGAAAACCCTATGGCGCTGCAGAGTTTGTTGGTCTCATGCGTGAATTGTTAGGTCTTGCTCACTAAGGCAGCTCATGTTAGGCACAATTCTCAACAGCCGTTACGAAATAAAAAAACTAATCGGCGAAGGCGGCATGGCCAAGGTTTATCTGGCTAGAGACAAAAAAGAGAGCCGAGACATCGCTTTGAAAATGGTTTCTGATGAGCTCGTCAGAAAGCCGGAGTTACTCAAAAGGTTCAAGCGAGAGTTTACAGCCTGTTCTAAATTGAATCACTCAAGTGTCATTTCACTGTATGACTTGGAGAAGACAGACAATGGTCTTCCCTTTTATACAATGGAACTTTTACCTCATCCTAGCTTGCAAGAGGTCGTCAAAGATGTTGGTCCAATGGCACCCAAGCGAGTTTTGAGTATAGTCATACAACTCGCAAGGGCTCTGCAGTTGTGCCATTCCAAGGGTGTTTTACACAGAGACGTAAAACCAGACAATATCATTGTCACACCAAATGGACGCTTGGTGCTCGTTGATTTTGGACTCGCTTCTGATGTCGAGCAGACTGCACTAACGGCTGATGGTGCTGTTTTGGGTACACCTCATTATATGGCACCAGAAATTCTAAAAGGTGAGCAAGCTACTGAGCAGACAGATGTGTATGCAGTTGGTGCAGTTGCATATGAAATGTTAGCCGGCCGTCGTCCAATAGAGCCTGATTTACTGCAGGAAGCCATGATGGCTATTTTGTGTGGGCAGATCGTATCCATTGATGACGTGCGTGATGATTTACCCCCTCTCTGGTCACAAATCATTCAGCAGGCTATGGC
>CAZXTJ010000205.1:0-12273 GCA_964643655.1 uncultured bacterium | reverse complement strand
CCATAAGGTTTGGACAAGTACTAAAAAATCTTCTTTCCAATGCAATCAAATTTACAGCCAAAGGTTCAGTGAAAGTCCATTGCCAATGCCTAGAAAGAAATGGCACTGAATTGAAGCTAGAAGTGGCTGTGGAAGACAGTGGTGTAGGAATAGAAGAAGAGAAACTGCATTCCATTTTTGCACCATTTACACAAGCAGACGCCTCGATTACGCGAAAACATGGCGGAACAGGATTAGGACTCACCATTTCGCGCAAACTCGTTGAGTTAATGGGTGGAGAACTGCATGCAAAGAGTGTAATGGGTCAGGGCAGCACATTTACCTTCTCTTTTACAGTTAACGCAATTGGTAACAAAACGATGACCACACCTTTGCCAGACCTACGTGGTATGAGAATCCTCGTCGTCGATGACAGTGCCGAAAGTCACGAGCAAATCACAGCCTTGCTCAAACCAAGCGGAGCCTGTCTTTGCCACGCATATAGCATCAGTGACACTGTCAGTTTTCTCGAACAACCTATTAACACTAGCCAAGGCTTCGATCTTGTAATCGTTGATACAGTGCTGGCTGAAGTAAGCGGACATGTGCTGGCAGAGTTACTGCGCGAAACTTGTGCCCATCGCAGTGAAGTCATATTACTCACCCCCTTTGGTGAACTAAGACTCAATAGCGACGAGACCAATCCTGACTTTAGAACTGTTCTCAAACCACTACACAGCGAGGAATTCATCGAAACTGTCAAAGCAGCCTTGGTCGGTGTAGAAGAGCCAAAGGTGCTGCCTTCCCAACAAGAGACCACAATAGAGAAAACCGATAATCCTCTGGACATACTCGTCGTAGATGACAATCTCGTTAACAGACAACTCATTGCCGGACTTTTAGAGAGGCGAGGCCATCACATTACTTTGGCTGTCGATGGCTACGAGGCTGTAGAAATATACTCCACTAGTAATTTCCAGATTGTCCTAATGGACATACACATGCCAAAGATGGATGGTTTGGAAGCAACGAGACAAATCCGAAAACTAGAGAGCAGAAGAGTTGGCCGAGCTGTCATTGTCGCCTTGACGGCCTGTTCAATGCCAGATGATCAGCGAAGATTTCTGGCGGCAGGCATGGATGATTATCTCTCAAAACCCATTAGGGCTACGACCCTCTTTGCCAAAGTGGAAGAGCTAGGAAACTCGGTTCCATCGACCGTTATTGAAGTCCAAGAGAAACCAGTGGAGAAAGACTCTGAAGAGAAAGAGAGTTGTTCGAGCTCCTTTGAGAAAAATGTGGCCATGCAAAACACAGATGGAAACGAAACTCTGTGGCACCTTCTTTTGGAAGCTTTCAACACTGAACAAGCTCGTTACATGAACTTGATTGATGAAGCCACCGTCAACAAGGATGTAGCTGCAATTCACGAAGCAGCCCACGGACTGCAGGGAGCAGCGGGAAACGTCGCTGCCGTGAGAGTATACGAAGCAGCAAAAGCATTGTCTGCTTCTGCTAGGCGCGGCACTGTTTCTGAGGCCCTGCCCCACATCTCTCCACTAAGAGTCGCTATCGAGAAAACTATTGAGGAACTCAAGGAGTTAATCGCATAGGCCGTTGCTTGTTCATCGCCAAATGGCTACATTGGAACCATGAACTCCAACAGACATTACCTGCTCCTTGCTGGGCTGCTTCTGCTCTTCGCTTTGAGGGCGGACCACAGTATCAAAAACAAGTGGGTGACAATAGATGAATACATTCACCTTGCTTCTGGTTGTTATGCCTTGTCTACAGGTGACAGTCGAGTAGTTCCAGAAGCTGGTCTTCTCTCTACTCTCTGGCCAGCCCTTGGTGTCAAATTGGCAGGTTTTCCCCTCCCTTCAATAACAGAGCAAGTACGACCTTTGTGGAAACAAGGAAACAAGTTGGCACTATCAGCAGCTTATATGGATCCCTTTGGGCTAGAGCTACTGAGTGTTCTCCGTTGTGCTAGGAGAATGGTAATTATTGAGGGCCTCTTGTTGGCTCTGCTCACTTATTATTGGTCACGAAAAATTTTTGGACTCAGTGGTGGATTGGTTTCGCTGGCTGTTTTTACTCTGAGTCCAAATTTCCTTGCTCATACGAGATTGACCAACACCGACATTATGTCCACTCTATTCATTTGGTTGGCCATTGCATCCATCTGGCTCGTCATCAAGGAAGTTTCTTGGTGGACAGTTCCACTATGTGGATTGACTATTGGTTTGGCTCTGTTAACAAAGTTTTCGTCACTATTATTGGCGCCAATCGCAGCCATTTTTGTACTCCTTCGCCTATGGAATCCTAGACCAATCTTCGTAAATTTTGGAAAACGCCAAGAGGTGACTGGCTGGAATTTGTGCCTCGTCATTCTTTTCAGCGCTTTGGCTGCCCTACTCATCGCAATGGCTGTCGTTTGGGCCTTTCACGGCTTCAATTTCTCTCCTTCAGGTGGGATCTCTCCACATTTGAAATGGCGTTTTTCTCTAACAGACTTAGGTTCTGCAAAGAAATGGGTTTTGCTCCTAAGAGACTATCAACTCATGCCCGAAACTTGGGTTTATGGTTTGGCCAACACTCTCAAAACGACCCAAATGCGTGGTGCCTTTATGAAAGGCGAATATCGTGGAGGGGGCTGGTGGTATTTTTTTCCATTTGCATTTCTCGTCAAAACACCACATGGGACTCAGCTGATATTCCTTCTCACCTTGGTATGTTTTGTCTACTGGGTAAAGAGAGGCTACAGACAATACGAGCGAGTTGATCCAAACCAATGGTGGATACCGGTTGCCATCTCAACAACAGTCTTTCTCGTGACTGCCCTCACTGCTGGGATCAACATCGGTTATCGTCATGCTTTCCCAACACTGTTTGGTTTGATGATACTCCTTGGACAATGCTCCACTTGTTTGGAAGGAAGCAAAAGGCTCGCCAAGGGAGCTCTCTTCTTCGCCTTGGCAATGCTGTTCATTGAATCTCTTCTCATCCATCCCCACTATCTTGCATTCTTCAATGAACTCTCTGGTGGACCAGAGGGTGGCTACAAATTACTCGTGGACTCCAATGTAGATTGGGGACAGGATGTTGAACTTCTACGCCAATGGATTGTGGCCAAAAAACAATCAGGTGACAAGAGCAACTTCTTTGCAGCCTTGTTTGGTCCCGAGACAGGGCAACCATACTTCGAAGTTCCTCAAACTACTCTGCTGGAACCAATCAAGCTCAGCAAAGCAGGGCGCCCCAAAGCTATTGGTCCTGGAATCTACTGCATTTCTGCACACATACTGCAGGGAATGACCTTTAGGTTTGGTTTTTATGGAGCTTGGGACAAGAGAAAAGAAGAAAATTATCGCAAGCTGAAAAGTCAAATGGAGTTGCAGACAAAAGAAGATGTTCATCTCACAAGGAGGTTTGAGATAGCTCGCATTGCAAAACTCTGCTCAGGACTAAAAAACAAGGAGCCCGATGGCCATGTTGGTTATTCAATACTCATCTTTGACTTAGATGAAAAAGAGCTGCAAGAGCTACTTTGAACTACTCAGTCAGTAGTTGCCAAAGGAGAGAGTTGGCGCATTGTTGGTGCACCGTTTTCAGGATATTCGATGACCTGTCCAGACTGAACATTCAATCGAATTGGAAAGGAGATTTGCGTTTCTCCAATTGTGCCAATCTCTACTCGAAGAGAATACCAACCATCATTTTCAGGATATACTTCGCTGGCGCGATAAACTTCAACAAGTTCTTTGTTCAGTTTGGGATTGGACAAAGCTTCTTCTTCAAAAACGTAACCTTGTCCGCCTTTGCCGTAGACCTGCTCGAGAATATGTTTCCATCTGTCCTTTTCACTAACTGTGGAAGACTCTTTGGTCTTTTCTGTCTCTTTAACTTGGACGGACTCGGCCCAATTGACGGCAATACCATTTTTGTGCAACCAACCAATGGCATGGGCTGCATCCATATCAAATGAGTCAACAGCTCTGTCGAGCGCTTTCAATGCACTTTCATCTACAGCTCCAAAAGTATTGGATGAACGTACACGGTCATCAGCGATGTATCCCTTATCTATCAGCAGATAGACAGCTGAGGACAAACGAGTGTTGAAGTCTGCAGAGTAGGCTGGTTTACATTGGCCGAAAAAGGATAATAGAGATAGACATAATACGGCACAGCAAATACTTCTCATCTTCCCGTTCTTTCTTCTCTCTTTGCCAACTTTGTTGGCTTAAGGCTGAATGCGCTACAACCGCTTTTGCGGTTTTTTTATTGCAATAAGAATAGAGAACAGACAAAAAACGTCAATCCCATCTGCAAATTTTTTGTCTATTTTGTCTCGCTCAGCCCTTGAGAGAGGAGGAATCGCTCAAAAAGAGAAGAATGTTTAACCTAGATGCCACAGTTTGAAGGGACCAAAAGGAACTTGCCTAGAAATGGCTTCTGTCTGCAAAACAAAAGCTTCTATTGTTACAGAGACCAGAGCTTCATTTAGATGGCCACCTACTACGTTGTAGTCCTCTTTGCCCAACGTGGCGTGAAGGTGAACCATGGGAGTCTCATCATCTACCCAAGAGATATTGCCTGCTAAATTGAGGACCTCCAACCCTCCAGAGAAGGTTTTGTTCTCATAAGCCTGCTTTTCCTCATCAAAATAGGCTAGTTCAGCCCAATCCACTGCTCCGATGGCAGAAAGTTTAGCGCCTTTCACATAATGTTCACGAGCGAACTCAGCCAATGTTTCTTTTACTTTTTCACCTTTCTCCAATCGAACTAACCACATTTCTTTTTCGCGACGAACTTCCATTGCAGCCCCTTTTCTACATAACCCCTGTCGACTTATTGGTGTTTTAAACCAAAAGCTCTCTACAAGCCATTGTACCTCTAAAAATGTCGATTATTAATATCAATAATGACAAACAACTATGGCATATCTGTCTAATTGTGTGCCCCTCTGCCAAGCGCTAGATTCTTAGGGTAGACCATTTGACTTGATAGGGGGCAACATATGTGTGAAATAGTCGTAGTCGACGATTCACCAACGATGTTGCAAGTCGTCAGCACTATGTTGAGAGACTACACAGTCGAGACTTTCTCGACATTTGATGAAGCTGCCATCTACCTGCAAAGCCACAAACCGCAAATGTTATTGTTGGATTTGCATTTGAAAGACCATATTGCCTTTGAGATCTTCGGTGCTCTCGACCGTCGAACAACAGAAGTCGTCTTGATGACAGGCAGCTCCTTAACTGAAGCAGAAAGCAAATGTCGCGTATTGCACAAACCTTTCTCCAAGGCTGAACTACGCCTGGAAGTGGCTTCGGCTCTCAAGCGAGTAGAAAAAAAGAAGCGCCCTCATTGAGAGTGCTCAAGAGACTAACAGGGATAGGTTGAGTCCTGTGGAAAATGTGCCATTCACCCCCCCCAACACTTGCAGGGTGATAACACAAAAATGAAATCTAGAAAAGGGTATTGCAATACCATTGCCAGATAGGGAATGTACTCAAAACCTCTACCAATGCCTGATAACATCAGTGAGCAGAATGAAACATTCAGGCAGTCAGCTATGGCAGTGGGCTATGACAACTTTTTGTCTCACTTTTAAAAAACTGAGACAAAAAATATATTTTTTAGTCTTCAGCCTGTTCTGCCTTTTTTTGCAGAGAATTCATTTCCCTAACAATTTCTGAGAACAAAACCGGGTTGACTTGGCCCAATTTCAAAGCTTCCCCATCTTGAAGAAAACGAATTGTGCTCATCTGTTGACTAGCTGACCATTCATCGTAGTGAGTAACGGAATGACCAGGAGAGAAACTTATATAGACGACTATGTTGGCTTCCTTGATAGGTTTCGTATACCATTGAATGGCTCCGCCATCTTGCGGTTCACCTCTTACCCAGTTTTTTCTTTCGAAGTAACCTCGAAACATTCCTGTGGGGAAATCAATGTTATCAAAGCGCTGCAGTTCGATGTAGTCGCTCTCTTCATCAGTAACCGTAAAAATCTCTCTATTCAATTGAGCAAAAGGAGGTATGAGCTCGTAGTCGAAGAAGATGTCTGTCCAGAGTTTGCGCAGTTTCTCCGAGATGGACAAGGGATGTACTAGACCAACGAGGTCATCTTCTTTCAATGTAAGGTTTTCGTCATGAACATCGGCGAGTGTTAAGTCTACGTCAACACGAAAACACCTCTCGATTCCTCCTTTTTCTGAGTATGTCGCCCAAAGAAGATGACGGGCCAAATTGGCTAACAGTGGATTACTCAGATATGTTTCCTGAAAGTCGCTAACGCGCCAACGACGCGAGGAAAGTAGAGCGTTCTCCAACCTGTCTATTGCTGAAGCAGTTACCCTCTTTACCTCTTTCTTCAGAGTGGATACTTCTTTCTTCTGCTTTTTGCACTCTTCTTTATCATCGTCTTTGCGAGGAGAAGGCATACTTTTGATGACTTTGCCCTTTTCGTCACAAATCTGAACATGGTTCCCCGTAGACAAAGCAAGAGTCAAAAGGCGGGAACCATAAATGAGCTCTTTTTTACCTTTGATGTCAAAACCAAAACCTACCATCACTCTTTCACTGAGTTCGTCAGCTGTTAGCCCTTTTTGTTTTGCCACATCATCAAGTGCTTTGTTTGCTAACTCCTTCAATTTTTTACTGCGTGCCTTACGAGCCCAACGATCAATCCAAATCATAGCTGTCGGTGTTGCAAGACGACGCAAGACTTCCATACGGTAAAAAGCTGATTTTGACGAACCATAACGTGCTTCATCATCTAGCTTGTTGCCCAAACGTTCAGCTGTTTCATTGTCACCAAAAATTGCGCTAGAAAAAAGCACCCAACCGAGCTTACGTTCGTGGCTATCTTCAGCATATTGTTTTTCTACACTGAGCAGGAAAGGCACCATCGTATCGACTTGAAGGTGTAAACGAAGGGCCTCCAGTATTTCATCTTTTGTTTTTGGACCCAGCTGTGACATTCGTGTAAGGATGTTGTCCCTAGCTCCCTCAGATAAGATGGCTCCAGAACTCCAACGAAGAGGTGTAAGTTTTTCTGTGTCCAATCCTTTGGCAAGGCTCTTCTCCTGTTGTGCCAAGCGAAGATCCAGATCTGCATGCACTTTGGCAGTTGGCTCAAGGGTTTCGATAGGAGGTTGCGACAATTCAAAAATTAGATTGTCCAAACGCGCTTTCAACTTTTTGCTTCGCTCTTTGGTCAATGCTTGTTTCAGCTCTTCTAGATCCAAGGAGTCTGAATAATGTTCCAAAACATCTATGGCCAAGGCACGCGTTTTAGCTTTTTGAGACTGAAGAAGTGGGTACACAAAGGGGAGAACATTTGAGTCTGCTCTCAAAAGATACTCAGTTGAGGTTTTCCTCAGTTGGCTGTCATCACTATCGAGACAGAGTGCACATGGTTTGAGAGCGCTTTTATATTCACTGTTGGCAAACCACTTCAGCATTTCGAGTGGAGCTACATGCTCTTTGTCTTTGGTGAGATGATAAAGAATGGGTTCTTCGAAGCTCTCACCGTAAATGTGCTGTCCTTGAGAAAGCGAATTGGCATAACAGCCGTACTCTTTGTCTGACCACGACATGCTACAGTGCGAGAGAAGTGAAGCAGACAACCATGGACCCACTTCACCTTCTGGACATTGGTGCAGAATTTGAAACCAAAGATTGCTCACCATACTCATGTTTTTGCCGAAGATTTTGTCATGCAAAAGGACGAGCAAACCAGGCAAATTGTCTGTGGTAAGGGAACACTCCCCTTCCCCCAGTATTTTTTCTACTTGCGCCTGTAAGTCCTTGTCACCTGCCACCTGCTTTCGAAGTTCGATGACCTTTCTCAGAGCCTTTGGGTGTGAAGCAGAAACTGCCTCTTCTACCTCTACACCGGCAATCTCTTCGAGAAGAGAACGTATTTCTTGTACTTTTTCTTTGGTCAAAGCTGCCTTTGCAGCTGCAACCACTTCGCTATCAGCAGTTGCTTTACGCAAACTTTCGGCAACTCCCAAACGAATTGCTTTCTTTCTTGATAACAGAGCTTCAACAAGGAAAGACTTCGCTTCTTCACAGTTTGATTTCAGCGCTTCTAAGGCAGCTTTTTTGGCAACTTTAGAAGTGTCGGCAAGCAACTCTATCAACTTGGGGAAAGTCTCTTTTACTCCAGTTGCTCCCAAACCAACGATGAGAACATCACGGTGAAAGCAAGAGCTTTCCAAGGCCTTCAGAAGGTGAGGAGCAGCATCTTCCTTCAAAGTAGCAAAAGCCTTGAGAGCTTCTTTTTTGCACCATGGGTCACCGCGGTCCCAGCCTTGAACGACTTCGATTGCCTTTTGCAGAACCTTCTCGTCATACCAATGGGCCAAAAGTCGAAAACCAGCTTTGTTCCCTTGAATTTGGCACAAGAGTTCACTGAGTTTTTCATCTGGCAATGCAGGTAACTCTTTAGCAAGAGCCTCTATATATCTAGAATCTGCCCTACCCAACATCTTGCCCAACATCGATACGGCAAGGTCGTCCGCTTTTTCTCCGCGCTCTATGGCACGACGACAGAGAAACATGCCAAAAACGATGGGAGCATGGCGTTTGAGCAAAGACTCGTTTTTTTGTGCAAAATCCCTGAGTTCATCTTCTACTTCATCACCATGGCGAGTGAGCAAATCCGTACAAGCCTCTACTTCACTTTCATGATATGTGTTGGCAGCAATACGCACCATTTGCTGAGGAGTTGCGTGCTCTTCGGCAACAGAGAGAAACTCAGTATCCCACAATTCCGTTTCCTCATGAGCGCCAGCAGCAGCCAGAGCTTTTCCTAGAGTTTTTGGGGACCAAATCGATTGCAGATTTTCGATGTCACTTTTGTAATGACAGCCGTTGACAGTAGCAAAAGCAGCCTTCTCCAACAGCTCAGATGGCAGATCATCGCCCTTTAACAAACCAGCACGGGCAAAGGCATAAGCTGCGCCTGTACGGAGAGGTTCACTGAAAGTTGGCAATTTGTCGAGCAAAGGTTTTGGCTCGTGGGCAACTTTCCGCAACATTTGGTCGAGATAAAACCCCCAACCAGAAATTTCTCTTCGACCACCACGGAGGTGAGCTCTATTTCGTTGAGTAGAAAGCCTTTCTAGTAGGCTTACAAAATCCTCTGAGCTAAATGAACCCTGTGGGGCCTCTTGTAGAGCACTAAAATAAGGTTCATAAGCAGCATCGAACTTGCCTTGTCTGTCGAGCTCCCAAAGGGCTTCGCCCAAAGCCTGTTCACTGCCAAAAAGTGTCTCGAGTTTGTCGCGGCGAGAGTAATGGTTATCGTATTTTTCTATGATGCCAATGGCTCTGTCGAATTTCTCGTTCATCTACTGTCCCTCTCGGATACAAGTCCCCCCCTTGTCTAAGTAACTCTATATTAGTAGAAAACTATCGTTCACTGTAGGTGGCCCAATGGGCTCTTCTAGCTTGGTCCAATATGGCCTTTTGGTTTTTGATGGCCAGATACTTTTTTCTACTCAAACGATTGGAGCTAGACATTTTGTCCAACATTGATTGATAGGATGATTGTCTCTCTTCCAGCTCAACAATCTCTTTGTCATCATTACTGAAGTCATAAACGAAGTTGGGACTGTCTTGAGCCAGTAGGACGTCTGTTCCAAGGAAACAAGTGGAAAAAAAGAGGAGAGTAAACAAAGAGATGAATTTCATTTGTGAACGCATACCCGCACCAACCTTCATTATTCAAATGTTCTTCGTAGCCTTCTAAACAACTTGCGTGCCATATCGAAATGGCAGTCTGTTAGGCTCTTTGGTGCGAGGGAGGAGAATAACCGGCTCAAAAAGATTACATCACTTGGCTCAATAGCTGAGCCATCATTTTTTGAAAAGGAGCCGTACTTTTTTCACTTGGGACTTGTAACTTCCCCTTAATTCAACTCGAGCTTCTTCAAATCTCCAGCATTCTGAGGACAATATACAAGAGTAATCAACAACCTACACTCTGGGAAACTCTCTAATATTGGTTTCAGCCGTCTTATCTTTACACTAAAAGATGGGGTTTCCTCCAAGTGAGCAAGGGCTGCACTATAGTCTCTTACGCCCTTTTCCAGCTCTTCGCCACTAAACCAACTATCACGAGTCCCACTTATTGCAACTTGCGGAAATTTTATTTTCCTAAGACTGTCGCCCTCTTTCGGTGAGTACACAATTTGAATTGCGCTCATTGGAAAATAGTCTTCCACCTTGAGCTCATCACCATCCAAAACCTTACGTAGAGGAATATCTCTAACTTGATTTGCCACAATATTCTCGTACTCTTGCCAAGAGACATTGTGAATACGAAATCTTATGAGCATGGCCCCGTCAGTAGTCAATACAAATGGATCTTTGAGAAAATGTCTCGTCTCACCAGGAAGTAATTCTACACAAGGTTCTGGCTGCGGTTTATTGACGATTTTTCCAATAAAATTGTCGTTTCTGGACAATACTGCATCGTCATAATCGTTCATTACGCCTTCAGGAGCCAAATCAATCAACTCATCGAGAGACAGTATCTTATCACCCGCAGTGACAAAACCAAATCCAGTTGGATCAAATAGATGCCAATCATCATCCCAGGCAACTTCAGCAATGACATGCCCTTGCAGATACCAGACTCGTGCTTTCATCCCCAACCTTTTGGCCAAGTCATAAAAGACAATTGCTCCATCGTCACACCAACCACATCCATATGTGGAGAATAGTCGGCTTGGCCAGTGTTGATGGTCATTGTTAAAAAGCGGAGTGGCAGGAACAACTTTTTTTCGAATGTACTCATACAAGGCAATGGCGCGTTTTTTGCCTGCTGGCCGCTTTTTTAGCTCGTTTACGATATTTTCTGTGGAGGGGAATGCTTCCGAGCAAAGGAGCTTTTTCGTCCTTGGCGAATCATTATGGATGGATGCCAATTGTTTTTGCGGTAACTCTTGGGCTTTCAATAGGCTTCGACGATTGCAGAACTGCTCAAGAAATTCCTTCCTTTTAACAATGGGAGAAATGTTCCCATCTGCCTTCATTTGTCGGGTTTTCAGTGGGTTCTTTGCATTGAAGAGTGCGTTTTTGCGACAGTAGGTATGGACGGTGACTAGAGAAGCCTTATCTCCTAGTGAACCCAGTCGAGCAAGTTCGAGCCTGCGCTGTGGATGGCTCGAGAGATGGGCCAACAAATGAGTCGCGTTGAAATATGCGTGCTCATTACCATCTGTTTTCATCCTCTCGACTGGTAACCAGCGCACTTTACCTTTCATCTCAGTTTTTACCAAGGGCAGCTCTTTATCAGAAAGCGCAGCCTCAGATGATGGCAAAGAGACAAAGGCGGCCACGATGGGAAAATAGTTTTGTATCGCTAGTTCGTTTCTGCCGTGAAGAGGTGTAAGAAGAAGAAAATTAGCCATAGTTTTCTCATAACGACTGAGCACAAAATCTTCTTTTTGATGACCATCGGTACCAACAACAAAAAGCTCCTTCAGATACCTTCTTTCGGTTCCTTGCGGCAAAGGTGCATTTGGTAACAACTCCGATTTGCTAAAATTAGGTTCAATTTCCCTTAGCACTGAAGCTGATTTGAAGGCTTCTCCATGCAAATTGATGTCATGCTCTGAACCATCAAAAGGAACACGAAAGAAAACCCCCTTTATGCCTTCGATAATCCAAAAAGTATATCTGTTGTCACTCAATGGTCCCGCTACTACTTGAGCAAGGTCTTCTGAAGCTCCGCAACCATACACATTCAGATAACGGTCAGGACAGTGCAGTTCATTTGAGAGATAAAGTGGTGGTAGTTCCACATGGCGTTCGTGGACTAGCTGAAACACATTTTTTAAATGTTCTCTGGGGGTTTCAAACTTCTGTGGCCAAAAGTAGTGGCTAAGTGGAGATGGTTCCAGAAAACTAAGAGCTTCTTTAGATTTCTCTTCGACTTCTATTTCTTTGAGCAACTCAGGAAGACGACAGAACTTGCTTATAAAGTTCTTTCGACTGTCTATAACGCCTTGCAAACTTTCATCGCCATTGCCTGCCCAGACAATAGGAATTGTGGATAAAAAAGCCATCACCACAAAAAGAGCAATGAAATTAGTTCTCACGTAATCGCACTCACTTCCTTGTCTCATGATAGATCAGGGAAATGAACATTAGCCTGACCAAAGAAAAACCCCGGGTCAATGTCCCGGGGATTCTCTTTGGATGCCGGTCTGCCAGTGGAGCCGGCGATGAGAGTTGAACTCATGACCTGTCGATTACGAATCGACTGCT